>NZ_JBEXXE010000054.1:0-80915 GCF_040630255.1 Streptomyces sp. NPDC005820 | reverse complement strand
GCCGGGACCCCGCCGGGGTCCCGGCCGCGCCGGTGGCTGCTCAGGAGGCCGCCGAACCGCACCGGTCGGCGGACCGGGGGCCCGGCCGCGGGGCCGGCCCGGCCAGCCACTCCGCGATGGTGCGCGCGATCGGCTGCCCGGTGTCCACCTCCACGAATCCGAACTGCCCCGACTGGTTGCACTCCAGGAACCACCAGGTGCCGTCGGCGTCCTCCGCGAAGTCGAAGGCGCCGTAGGCCAGTTCCGCCTCGCGCAGATACGTCCGTACGGCGTCCGCGAGCCGGGGCGGTACGTCCGCCGGGCGCCACGGCGTGGTGGAGGGCGCGTACCGCACGTCCACCACGTCCGGGTCGGCGCCCGGGGCGGTGTCCTTGCGGGCGGCGAGGATCCGCTCGCCCACCGCCGTCAGCCGGATGTCCGCCCGCTTGGCCACCCGGCGCTGCAGCAGGGTCGGACCGTAGGCCACCGCCGAGAAATCGGCGCCGGGCGGCACCCGGGTGGTGGGCACCGCGCGCGGCGGGTCCTGCGGATGCGCCCCGGACACCGGCTTGACCACCAGGTCCGGGTAGCGCTCCGCGAAATCCCGCGCGGCCTGCGGGAAGGTCGTGATGAGGGTCGCGGGCACGGGCAGCCCGCTGCGCTGCGCCAGCCGCAGCTGCCACGGCTTGTGCCGGGCGCGCACGGACGCGTCCGGATGGTTCATCCAGCGCACCCCGGTGCCCCGGAGCATGCCGTAGAGGGCCTGCGAGGCCTCTTCCGTGAGCCACGCGGACGGCTGGGCCGCCCGCGCCGCCGCGGCGCCCGGCCGGCGCACCCACACGGACCGCAGTCCGTCCAGGCTCACCAGCCGGCCGGCCGAGGACAGATGCCCCCGGAACGCACCGTGGACGAACTCGCCCGACAGGGCGACGGTGCTGGTCAGATCGGCCGGGTCGAGCCGGACGACCGGGACGCCCGCGGCGTTCAGGTGCACGACCACCATGTCCGCCGTGACGTCCTCTTCGCAGGTCAGGATGAGCACGGTCATCTTGCGCGGCCCGTGCTCAGTCGTCGAAGTGGGTCTTGGAACCCGCGGTGGAGGTGGTGGTCCCCAGTTCTCTGAGCAGGGCGTGGTCACGAGCGGCGACACCGCCGTCGAGGAGTACGTTCAACTGCAGTCCGGGGTCATAGGCGTACGGAGTTGCGAACTCCAACTCCGCCGCAGGGCGTGCGTAGTTGAGCGCGAACGGTTGCATGTTCTCTCCCTCGTCGGTACTGCCTCGATCAAGCGGTGCCGCTGTGCGACGTCACTCGGGCCCGCTGCGTTAGGTGCGACCTTCAGTCACTTATACGAATCGAACGGGTGGTTGGTTTCCTTACTCTCCGTGATCATCGGCGAGTCGGGGTCCCAACAGGGCGCGGAGCAGGGGAGATGTGCCGAACGGGGGGTGAAAACGTCTTCAAACACGGTCAGTTGGGGTGCTCGCCGAGTCGGGAAAACGGCGCAGGGAGCGCAGGGCGAGCAGCAGGACACCGATGTCATCGAGGTAGACCGGGTCGGGCAGGAGGTCGGCCGGTAGCACGAAGTACAGGACCGCGCCCCAGAACACCCAGCGCGGACCGGTGGGCAGGCCGGCGCGTCTGAGGTCCCGGCGGGTGCGGACCAGCCGCACCAGCACCGCGGCGGCGCACGCGAGAAGGGCCGCGGCGAGTACCGCGGCGACGATGAGGAGCGTGGTGGTCGTGTCCACGGGCCTTCCCTCCGGGGTCCGTCGCGCGGTGTGCCGCCCTTGTTTCGATTTCCCCGATTTCGGTTCCCGAATTCCCCTTTTCCGGGGGGGATTACCTCACACGGCTAGCGATCGGAGGCTTCCTCGGGACCGTCGGAGTCGACGGATGCCGGGCGCAGGCCCATGGTGGTCTCCTTGAGCCGCTCCAGGGTCCGGCCCCACTGCTGGAAGGGCGAGCCGCTCTTCTTCGCCGGTGCCGCCGGACGCTGCGGCTCGATGCCGGCCTCCGCCGCCGCCTCACGGTAGGCGGCCAGCGCCTCATGGGCCTGCTCGGCCGCCTCCCGGTACAGGTCCCGGGACTCGGTCATCGCCTCCAGGGCCTCCTTGTACATGGCGACCAGCTCGCGTTCCCGGGCGAGTTCCTCCTCCAGGGTGAGCAACTGCCACTTCTCCCGGAGCAGGGTGAGCGCGGCGTCGCCGCCCTCCGGCAGCGGCGCGGGCAGCGCGACGTGGCGGCGTACGGCGTCCAGCACCTCGGTCGGGTGCGAGCCGTCCAGGAACACACTGCGCACCGAGAAGGACCCGGCGTCGTACCCGTCCGGCGCGGGGCTGCCGGGCAGCACCAGCGCACCGCCGCGCGGCAACTCGACCCCGAAGTCCTTCAGGGCCCAGTTCACGGTCCGCAGCTGGTGCGGCGCCGCCCGGTGCTCCACGACCCGGTGGTGCAGCCCCGGGGGCAGCAGGGAGACCAGCGAACGCCGGCCCCGCTCGTCGGGCGTCATCGCCTCGTGCACGAGGACGTCGACGGTCCAGGTGTCGCGCAGGGCGGCCCGGAGCGTGCGGCGCAGATCCTTGTCGTCGGCCGGGAGCGGGTTCACATCGAGGAACCGCAGGCCGGTCACCGTCTCCTGACCCCACGCGGTGTCCGTCTCCCACGGCCAGAACATCTCGGCGGGCGACGGCCACCGCAGGTCCCAGGGTTGCTCCGCCTCCGCGACCAGCGTCCACTCCTGGCCCCGGCCCGACCATTCCGACAGTTTCAGCCGGGCCCGCACGGTGATGTCGTCGGGTACATGCCAGCGTGCCTCGAAGGCCGATTCGCCCTCGGCGGTCTCGCTGTCGGGCAGCTCCCGGAAGTCCTGGAGCTTCTCGTCGTCCTTGAGTGCCCGGAGACGGGTGCGCAGCACCTCCGGCGCGGTGGGACCGGTGTGGCGGCCACGGCCGAGCCAGACCGTGGCGGGGGTGGTGGGCGGGGCGGTCGCGGAGATGTGCATGAGTCCGTTCATGAGCGGTGGACGAGGGCGATGGGCCAAGGCCAGTATCGCGCGCCGCGGGGTGTGCTTGATCACGCGGGGCCGGGGCCCGGCCTGCTACGCGGTGCGCCTTCCCCACCGGGCGCGCCGTCATGCCTCGCGCACGCACATGCGTACGGGGTGTGCGCCGGGCGCACGGGATGGCCGCCGTTCACCATGGTCGCCGTCCGCACACCCGTGGGCACACAGTGCCACGCCCCCGAGAATCGGTCCCGGCGGCCGGGACTCGCCCACCATCCGCGTCGGGGCGAGCCCTGGCCGCCGCACGCCCGGGCCACGTGCCGTCAGCCGCCGAGATAGGCCAGTTCCGGGAAGTGCCGCTGGTAGGCGTCCAGCAGGCGCTTGGCGACGGCGTACGAGTCGATCAGCGGGTGGATGGTCAGGGCCCGTACCGCGTGGTCGCGCTCGCCGGCCGTCGCGGCGTGGATCACCGCGCGTTCGACGGCCTTGACCGAGCACACCAGTCCCGTGCCGTGGTCGGGCAGCGCGGCCCCGGCGATGGGGTGGGCGCCGTTGGCGTCGACATGGCAGGGGACCTCGATGACGGCGTCGTCGTCGAGGACGGGGATCCGCCCGCGGTTGCGGACGTTGAGGATGAGGGTCGCCCGCTCGTCCAGGGCGATGGCCCGCATCAGGGCCAGGGCGACCTGTTCGTAGCCGCCGGACTCCAGGTCGCAGGAGTCGCGTTCGCCCATGCCGACGGCCTCGCGGTTCTCCGCCATGTAGGTCGTCTCGCGCTCCAGCCGGGTGGCGTCCCAGGCGTTCCAGGCGGCGCGGGGCGCGGGGTGTCCCGGGGCGGGGGCCAGGGCGTCGTAGAAGCGCTGCTGCTGGGAGTGGAGGAAGGCGCCCCGGGTCTGTTCGGCGGCCCGCGCCGAGCGCACCGACTCGCGGCTGAAGTAGTAGTAGTGCAGATACTCGTTGGGCAGCGCGCCGAGGGTGCGCAGCAGGTCGGCGCCGAAGAGCCGGCCCTCCTCGAACGAGGTCAGCGCGCCCTCGTCGGCGAGCAGGGACGGCAGCAGGTCGCGGCCCTCGGCGTACAGGCCGCGCAGCCAGCCCAGATGGTTGAGGCCGACGTAGTCGAGGCGGACACGGGCCGGATCGACGCCGAGCGCCCCGGCCACCCGGCGGCCGAGGCCCACCGGCGAGTCGCAGATCCCGATCACCCGGTCGCCGAGGTGCGCGGTCATCGCCTCGGTGACCAGCCCGGCGGGGTTGGTGAAGTTGATGACCCAGGCGTCCGGCGCCAGCGCCGCGACCCGGCGGGCGATGGCGACGGCCACCGGGACCGTGCGCAGACCGAAGGAGATGCCACCGGCCCCGACGGTCTCCTGGCCGAGGACGCCCTCCTCCAGGGCGATGCGCTCGTCCGCGGCCCGGCCGGCCAGCCCGCCGACGCGGATGGCGGAGAACACGAAGTCGGCTCCGGTGACCGCCTCGTCCAGATCGGTGGTGACGGTGACGGTGGGCGGATCGGGGTGCCCGGCCGCCTGGTCGGCGAGGACCTTGCGGATGATCGCCAGCCGGGAGGCGTCCAGGTCGTACAGGGTCACGTCGGTGACGCGCCCCGCGCCGCGGTCGCCCAGCAGCGCCCGGTACACCAGCGGGACGCGGAAGCCCCCGCCGCCCAGGATCGTGAGTCTCATACGCCGACCACCTCGTTCATCCGTGCATCACTTTGCTCATACCTCGACCACCTCGACCCCCGCCTCGCGCAGCCGTGCGCAGGTCTTCTCCTCGCCCGGCGCGTTGGTCACCACCACGTCGAGGTCCTCGGGCCCGCACACCCGGGCCATCCCGGTGCCGGGGAACTTGCCGGCGTCGGCCACCAGGACCACCTGGGCGCTGGCTGCGATCATCGCCCGTTTCACCGGCACCTCGACGGCGGTGGTGTCCAGCACCTGCCCGTCGGGGCGGACCCCGCTGGTGCCGAGGAACAGCCGGTCGGCGTGGACCTGGCGCAGGTTGTCCTCGGTGAGGAAGCCCACCAGGGACCGGTAGTCGCGCCGGACCACCCCGCCGAGCAGGATCAGCTGGACGTCCTTGTCGTCCTGGAGCTCCTCGTACACGGCCAGGTTGCTGGTGATCACGGTGAGGGCCCGGCCGTGCAGCTGCCGGGCCACCCGGTGGGCCGTGGTGCCAATGTCGAGCAGCACCGTCTCGCCGTCCTTGACGAGGTTTGCGCACCAGGCCGCCAGGGCGTCCTTGGCCTCGACCCGGACACCGGCGACGTCGGCGAACGGGTCGTCCTCGCCCACCACGGGCGCGGCGCCGCCGTAGACCCGTTTGAGCAGGCCCTCGTCCTCCAGCTGGGCGAGGTCGCGGCGGATCGTGGCCTGGCTCGCCCCGACCCGCTCGGCCAGGACGGACACCGAGGTCGGCCCGTCCGCGCGCAGGGAGCGAAGGATCAGCTGATGTCTTCGATCAGGGAGCATGCGGCAGACCATACTCGCCAACTCGCCAAACTCAAGCAAAGTCGCGCATGAATGTCTCGATACTCGCTTGACCCTTGTCAAACCCGCGCACCGGGTGCACTCTCTTGCGTAATTCGGAGCCAGGTCCGGACCCCACTCCGGTCGGCCGAAGCGGATGAACGGCGTATTCCGCCGTCCCGGACGCGTCGGCGCCGTCTGAGAGGACCGGGTCACACACCCCGGGTGGCTGAAGGGTTCCACCCACGCCGATGCTCTTCAGCCACCCGGCCTCCCCGCCGCGCCCCCACCGCGGCACCCGACACGCAGGTCCTGCCGGACACGCCGGACACGCCGAACCCGCCGAGATCTAGGAGAAGATCGTGGACCTTTCCCGCAGACGATTCCTTCAGGCCGCCGTACTGACAGCCGCCGCGGCCGGCGCCACCGCGGCGTGCGGCGGCGGCTCGGCGTCGAGCGGCAGCAAGGACAGCAAGAACCTGACCTTCTGGTACTGGGCCGGCGGACTGAGCGACAAGGTCGTGGCGGACGCCAAGACCCACTTCTCCGACATCACCCTGAAGACCTCCGTGGTCGGCGGCGACTTCAAGACCAAGCTGCTCACCGGTCTGCGGGCCGCGCAGACCGCCCCCGACATCACCGGCATCAAGGGCGAGGACATCGCCTCCTTCCTGCCCAACGCCAATCGCTTCGTCGACCTGAACACGGTCGGCGCGAAAAAGCTGGCCCCCGACTACCTGGCGTGGAAGCTGAAGCAGGCCACCACCCAGGACGGCAAGCTCATCGGCTTCCCCATCGACATCGGCCCCTGCGCCACCTTCTACCGCGAGGACCTCTTCGCCAAGGCGGGCCTGCCCACCGACCCCGCCCAGGTCTCCGCCCAACTGGCCACCTGGGACGACTACTTCAAGGCCGGCGTCGAACTGCACAAGGCCGTGCCGAAGACCTACCTGATCAACAACATCGGCTCGGTGTTCGGGATGATCGTCGGCCAGGGCACCCGGCGCTTCATCGACGAGGACAACAAGTTCATCGGCGACCAGGACCACATCCGCACCGCCTGGACCACCGCCGTGAAGCCCTACACCCTCGGCATCGACGCGAAGATCAACGACAACACCTGGAACGCCGCCATCGGCAACGGCACCCTCGGCACCGAGATCGGCGCCGCCTGGCACGCGCTCGACATCAGCAACGCCGCCCCCGGCACCAAGGGTCAGTGGCGGGTGGCGAGCCTGCCCGGCGGGCCCTCCAACCTCGGCGGATCCTTCCTCGCCATCCCCGCGACCAGCGGCAACCCCGAGGAGGCCTTCAAGATCATCAGCTGGATCCTCAGCCCCGAGAACCAGGCCCGCGGCTTCACCGACGCCGCCCTCTTCCCGACCGCCCCGGCCGCCTACAAGCTGCCCGCGCTCACCGGCGGGGACGCCTTCTTCGGCGGCCAGAAGACCGTCGAGATCTTCGGCCCGGCCGCCGAGAAGATCCCCGCCGCCTACGAGGCCCCGGCCGACGCGGCGGTCTCCGCGCCGTACTACAGCGAACTGACCAGCATCGAGGCCAAGGGCAAGGACCCCGACGAGGCCTGGAAGGACGCGGTCAGCCAGGCCAAGCAGATCGCCCAGCGGCAGGGAGTGAAGTGACATGTCGTCCAGCCCGGTAGCCGGTCCGGCACCCACCGGACCGACCTCCGGACCCGACACCGGCCCCCTCGGGCAGGCCGCTCCGGACCCCTCGCGCGGTCCGGGGCGGCGCGCCCCCCGGATCCGGCCGGTCTCGGCCGGGGGCCGGCCCGGGCCGCGCCGGCGGGTCCGCAGGCACTGGCCGCAGTACCTCGCGATCTCGCCGTACTACCTGATCTTCTCGGTCTTCATGCTCTTCCCGGTGCTCTACACCGTGTACCTGGCGTTCCAGAAGTGGGACGGCATCGGGGAGATGCAGTTCGTCGGGTTCCAGCAGTTCCGCTTCCTCTGGGACGACCCGGTGTTCTGGATGTCCATCCGCAACACCCTGGTCATCTGGGTGCTGTCGACCGTGCCGATGCTCTTCATGGCACTGGTGCTCGCGGTGCTGGTGAACTCCACCAAGCGGTTCACCGCGTTCTACCGGGTCTGTCTGTTCATCCCCAGCATCACCTCGCTGGTGGCCATCGCGATCTTCTTCGGCGCGGTCTTCAGCAACAACTTCGGCCTGATCAACGCCATTCTCAAGGCCATGCACCTGTCGGCCGTGCCATGGATGAGCAACGAGTGGACGATCAAGCTGGTCATCGCGGCGCTGATGACCTGGCAGTGGACCGGCTACAACGCGATCATCTATCTGGCCGGCCTCCAGGCGATCCCCTCGGAGCTCTACGAGGCGGCCCGGATGGACGGGGCGGGCCCGGTGCGGATCTTCTTCTCGATCACGATCCCGCTGCTGCGGCCCATCATCCTGTTCACCGTGGTGATCTCCACGGTCACCGGTCTGCAGAGCTTCACCGAACCGCAGGTGCTGTTCGGCAGCGACGCGTCCACCAACCCCAACTCCGGCGGGCCGGGCCAGGCGGGTCTGACCACCCTTCTGTACTTCTACCACCAGGCCTTCGACAACAACGACTTCGGCTACGGCGCCGCGATCGTCTGGGCCTTCTTCCTGCTGATCCTGCTCATCGTCGCCGTCAACTGGTGGCTGGTGCAGCGTAAGGAGCGACGGCCATGAACGGCTTGAACCGCAAGCGCCTGCGGGGCTTCGGCGTCCATGCGATCCTCATGACCGGCGTCGTCATCTCGGTGTTCCCGTTCTACTGGATCGTCGTCATGGCGACGAACACCTCGCAGGACATCTACAGCTACCCCCCGAAGCTGTGGTTCGGCGACAACCTGCTCACCAATCTGCGGCACCTGTTCGCCAAGATGGACTTCTTCGGGTCGCTGGGCAACACCGTGATCGTCGCGGTCTCCACGACCGTGCTGGTGCTGTTCTTCGACTCGCTGGCCGCCTTCGCCTTCGCCAAGTACGACTTCCCCGCCAAGAAGTTCCTCTTCGGCGTGCTGCTGTCGATGTACATCCTGCCGACCCAGCTGGCGATCATCCCGCAGTACGAGATCATGGTGCAGCTGGGCTGGCTGGGCACCCTGAAGGCGCTGATCGTGCCCGCCGCGGCCAACGCCTTCGGCATCTTCTGGATGCGGCAGTACACCTCCACCAGCGTCCCGGACGAGCTCCTCGACGCCGCCCGGATCGAGGGCGCCGGGTTCTTCCGCCAGTACTGGCACGTGGTGCTGCCGTGCGTCCGCCCGGCGCTGGCGTTCCTCGGCATCTACACCTTCATCGGAGCCTGGAACGACTACATCCTGCCGTTGGTGATGCTGGTCAACCCGGACAAGCTCACCCTCCAGGTGGCGCTCGCCCAGCTGTACGCCGGTCACTCCACCGACTACAGCATGGTGATGTCCGGGGTGCTGCTGTCGGTGATCCCGCTGGTGATGGTGTTCACCTTCTTCGCCCGCGGTTTCATCGCCGACGCCACCAAGGGGGCCCTGCGCTGACCTCGGCGGCCCTCACTCCCGGAGGGCACGAAGGCCTCCCGGGAGCGGCGGGGCCTCCCTGCGGACGGCGCTGCTCGGCGGCCGCATGGCCGTGCGCGCACAGGACAACGGCTGGGCCGGCCTGGTGATCCTCGGGGCCGTCCGGGACACCGTCGCGCTCGCCGAAGTGGCCGTCGGAGTGCAGGCCCTCGGCACCCACCCGCGCAAGAGCGGCAGGGCGGGGAAGGGCGCGGTCGGCGTCCCGGTGTCCTTCGGCTGCGTCACCTTCACGCCCGGCGCCCTGTTGCACGCGGGCAGGAGGACCGGGTCGTCCTCCTGCCCCCGTCGGCGTGAGCGGCGACGCCCGGCTCAGCCGCGCGTCCCGGTGCCCGGCGGCTCGGGCAACGGGTTGACGAGACCGTCGCCCGGGGACTGCCGCCGGGCCGAGGAGTCGGTCGGCCACACGGCGGGGCAGTGGGCGCCGTCGCCGGGGGTGGCCAGGGTGGTCAGGTACGTGTCGATGGCGTCCCGTACGCAGGGGCTCGTCCAGTAGTCGCCGTGCCCGGCGCCGTCGTACGTGAGGAACACCGCCTCGCCGCCGATCTGACGGGCGGCGCCGGCCCCCCAGGCGTGCGGGGTGGCCACGTCGTACCGGCTGTTGGTGACCAGGATCGGCGGGGTGCCGTCGATGCGCAGCCGGTGCTGCGGGTTGGTCACCCGTGTCGGCCAGCCCTGGCAGCCGGTCAGGTCCGTCCAGGCGAGGGGGCTGAACCGGGTGACCGGGGCGAGCCGGGCGAGCCGCCGCTGGTAGCCCGCGAGCGTGGCGTACGAGGGCACCTCGAGGGCGAAGTCCTGGCAGAGCACCGGGACGTACGCGTACGCCGCCGGTTCGCCCCGCAGCCGCGGGGAGGAGCGCGCCTCGGCCGGGTCCGGGGTGTCCAGATCGGTGAGGAACTCGGCGAACCGGAACCAGTCGGCGGTGCTGTACAGGAAGTTCTGGGCCAGGCGCTGGAGGTGCTCGTCGGTGAAGAGGACATCGCCTCCCCGGATCAGTTCACCGGCCGCGGCGCGCCGGTACAGCGAGTCGAACAGGGCGCGGACGTCGCGGCCGTGGAGCACACAGGACGCGGTGCGGGCGCACCAGTCGGCGAACTGCCCGAACGTCTCCTCCAGCGCGATCGCCCTGGTCTTCTGGAGGGACCAGGTGTCCAGGCTGTGGTCGATGACGGAGTCGAGGGTCATCGCGCGGACCCGCTTGGGGAAGAGCTCGGCGTACCGCTCGCCGAGGGCCGTGCCGTAGGAGACGCCGTAGTAGCTGATCCGCTCCTCGCCCAGGCCCGCGCGGATCGCGTCCATGTCGCGGGCGACGCTGGTGGAGTCCATGTGGTCGACGAGGGACCCGCTGCGGGCGCTGCAGTCGTCGCCGAGCGCGCCGCCTGCGCGGCGCAGGGCGGCGAAGGACGCTCCGCTGTCCGGGAAGAGCAGCGGCTCCTGGGCGGCGATCAGCTCCTCGTCGCAGGTCACCGGATCGCTGAGGCCGATGCCGCGCGGGTCGAAGCCGACGATGTCGAAGCGCTCCAGCAGGTCGGGCGAGAAGGAGAAGGGTGCCGCGAAGGCGAACTCCCGGCCGGAGCCGCCCGGGCCGCCGGGGTTGACCAGCAGCGAGCCGATCCGATGCCCGGGGTCGGTGGCGCGATGACGGGCCAGGGCCAGATCGACGGTCGCGCCCTGCGGACGCTCCCAGTCGACGGGGACCGTGACGGTGGCGCACTCGAAGGCGCCCTCGCCGTACGGGGACTCGCAGGGCTGCCAGGCCAGCGGCTCAGGCGCCGGCGCGGCGACGGACGTACCGCCCAGTAACTGGGCGAACAGGGCGGTGGCGAGCACGCCGACGGCGAATCTGCCCCGCCGTCTCGGACGCGCGGGCGAGGGGGAATCGAACGACACGAGTGATCCTTCATGAATCGGGGGTTCACAAATGGATCACAGCATCGCAAGGAACGTGATCGGCCGTCAGAACCGCTCGGGCAGCGCCGGCGGACGCGGGGGCGAAGCCGCGGAGCCGTCAGGGCAGACCCGGATCCGGGTCGGAGCCGCCCATGTCCAGGCGGAACGGGGGATAGGCGTCCGTCATCAGGGCGACGTACGCGACGACCCGCAGGACCCAGCGGTTGAAGCCGGTGATCAGGTCGAACAGGTCCCGCGGGTACTTCTCGGTGAAGAGCAGGATCACGGCGGCGATGATCGCCAGCACGGTCACCAGACCGCCGTTCCACCAGCCGTACCCCCAGCTGCCGACGAAGAAGCCCACGACGATGTAGTGCGGGATGGCCAGCAGCCACCACTTCACCAGGACCAGACCCCGGGAGAGCCGCTCGGGGTAGACGATGTCCAGCCGGGCCGGGTAGTCGGGCTCCTCGCCCAGGCTGAACGGCGGGTAGCGGTCGGTGGCCAGCGCGTTGTACGCGTAGAAGGCGACCCGCCAGCTCCAGCGCAGCACGCCCAGGTTGAAGTCGAACAGGGCGCGCGGGTAACGCTCGGTGAAGAGGATCGCGAAGAAGGCGATCACCCAGACCACCGTGAAGGCGATCCACAGGAAGAACAGCACGATGATGTGCGGGATCACCAGGATCCATTTGACCAGCCACAGCCAGCGCGACAGGGGTGCGTCGAGCCGTGCGGTGACCCGGACCGGGGCAGTCATGGGATGCGACACGGCTCCCGCCTCCTGATGTCACAGGTGTTGCTCTGCGTCCTCTGCATTTCTCCTTCCACTCTGCCCCCGATGGCCCCGCGCCGCCCGTCACGACCGGGTCGCCGGCGTCAGAGGCGGATGACGATCAGGGCGGTGTCGTCGGTGTTCCCCGTCGCGGGGAGGAGATCGGCGAGCAGGGCGTCGGCCAGCTGCTCGGGGTCGTCCTTGCGGTGGCGGGCCAGGGAGTCGGCGAGCCGGTCCAGGCCGGTGTCGATGTCCTCCGTACGGCGTTCGACCAGCCCGTCGGTGTACAGCACGAGCGTGGCGCCCTCGGTGAAGGACGTCCGGGCCTCGGGGCGCGCCAGATGCTCGGGGCGGGCCGCGAGCGGCGGGTCGGTGGCCTCGTCGAGGAAGCGGACGGTTCCGTCGGGGTGCAGCAGCGCCGGGGGAGGGTGGCCCGCGCTGCTGTAGGTGACGGTCCGCTCGGCCCAGTCGATGAACGTCGTCACGACCGTGGTGGACTCGGCGCCGTCGACCGAGCGGGCGTACAGACCGAGGGCCTCCAGGGCCTGGCCCGGACCGTCGGTCACCCGGCAGGCCGCGCTCAGCGCGCTGCGCAGCTGCCCCATGACGCACGCCGCCGCCAAGCCGTGGCCGACGACGTCACCGACGGCGACCGCGAGGTTCCCGCCGGGCAGATCGGCGAGGTCGTACCAGTCGCCGCACACGTTCAGCGCGCCGATCGCCGGCCGGTAGCGCACCGCCGCCGCGTGCTCCCCGGTCGGTCCCGGCGCGGGCAGCATCGCCGCCTGCAGGGCCAGGGCGACCTCCCGCTCATGCGCGTGCGCCCGGCGCAGCCGTTCGTTGACCTCCTGCAGCTCCCGCGCGCGGGTGTACAGCTCGGCCTCCAGCACCCGGGCCCGGCTGTCGTCGCCCGGCCCGCCGAAGGCACGGATGAGCTCGGTGACCTCCTCCACCCGGTGCACGATCAGCGCGACCTCCCCGTCGGGGCCGAGGACGGGCGCGTTGACCGGGCTCCAGAAGTGCTCCTGCCAGTGGCCCGGCCGGTCGGGGTCCTCGATGTCGTAGCGCAGCAGCGCCATCGTGTCGCGCTCGCCGGTGGCCACCGTGCGCAGCATCGACGTCTCGGTCTCCTGCCGGCCGGCCGCCGCTGGATCGTTGGGGTTCTCGGGGAAGACGTCGAAGATGTAGCGGCCCAGCAGCTGCTCTCGGGTGCGCCCGGCCAGTCGTACGAAGTCGTCGTTGGCGTCGGCGTAGACGAGATCGGGGGTGAGCAGGGCCACCATGCCGGGCAGGGCCCGGAAGACCGCCGTGTAGTCGATCTGCGGTTTCCTCATGTCCTGCCTGTCTGGTTCGCGCCGGGCGTCGGTGTGTCGTTCCACGATAGGAGTGCGGACGCGGCCCGGTCAGGCCGACGTCAAGTCCCGGCCCGCGGAGCCGCCCGGACGGGCTGTGGGGGCGCGGGCGGTGGACGCTCCGGTCATGGGGGCCTCGGCGGTTTCACCCATCCGAGTGAGCGTTCGACGGCCCGCCTCCAGTTGTCGTACTCCGCCTCGCGCCGCGCCGGGTCCATGTCCGGGATCCACTGGGCCGCCCGGTGCCAGTTGCGGCGCAGGACCTCCAGATCGGGCCAGTAGCCGGCGGCGAGCCCGGCGGCGTAGGCCGCGCCGAGCGAGACCGTCTCGGCGACCATGGGCCGCACCACGGGCACGTCGAGGACATCGGCGACGAACTGCATCAGCAGGTTGTCGGCCGTCATGCCGCCGTCCACCTTGAGCTGCTTCAGGGCCACCGAGGAGTCGGCGTTCATGGCGTCCACGACCTCCCGGGTCTGCCAGCCGGTGGCCTCCAGCACGGCCCGGGCCAGATGCCCCTTGGTGATGTACGAGGTCAGGCCGACCATGACCCCGCGCGCGTCGCTGCGCCAGTGCGGCGCGAACAGCCCGGAGAAGGCGGGGACGATGTAGCAGCCGCCGTTGTCCTCGACCGTGCGGGCGAGCGTCTCGATCTCCGGCGCGCTGCTGATCAGCCCCAGCCGGTCGCGGAACCACTGCACCAGCGAGCCGGTGACGGCGATGGACCCCTCCAGCGCGTACACCGGCGGCTGCTCGCCGATCTGGTAGGCGACCGTGGAGAGCAGCCCGTGCCGGGACCGCACGAGGTCACCACCGGTGTTGAGCAGCAGAAAGCTGCCCGTCCCGTACGTGCACTTCGCCTCGCCGGGCGAGAAACAGGTCTGGCCGAACAGGGCGGCCTGCTGGTCGCCGAGGGCGGCCGTGATCCGTACGCCGGGCAGCAGCGAACGGGCGGTGCCGTAGGGCTCGGCGGAGGACCGGATCTCGGGAAGCATGGGCCGCGGCACCCCGAAGAACGCCAGCAGCTCCTCGTCCCAGGTCAGCGTGCGGATGTTCATCAGCATGGTGCGGCTGGCGTTGGTGGCGTCGGTGATGTGCAGCCCGCCGTCCGGGCCGCCGGTCATGTTCCAGATCAGCCAGCTCTCCATCGTGCCGCACAGCACCTCGCCGGCCTCGGCGCGCCGCCGCAGCCCGTCGACCTGGTCGAACAGCCATCTGAGCCGCAGCGCGGAGAAATACGTCGAGGGGGGAAGACCGCACCGCTCCAGGAAGAACTCGTCCCCGGGGTCGCTCCTGAAGGCCGTGACCAGGGGTTCGGTGCGGGTGTCCTGCCAGACGATCGCCCGCCCCAGGGGAGCGCCCGTGCTCCGGTCCCAGAGCACCGTGGTCTCCCGCTGGTTGGCGAGGCCGATCGCGGCGATGTCCTCGGCGCCGACCCCGGCGCCGGACAGCGTCTCGGGGACGATCCGCTGGAGATTGCGCCAGATCTCGACGGCGTCGTGCTCGACCCAGCCGGGCCGGGGGAAGTGCTGCTGGTGCTCACGCTGGGTGACCGAGGCGAGCCGTCCGTGGTGGTCGAAGAGAATGCACCGGGTGGAGTTGGTGCCCTGGTCGATGGACATCACATAGCGCTCGACCATGATCGGGTCTCCCTTCCGACTCCTCGATTCCGACGCTTCGCAGCGGACCGCGCTCACCAGCGGCTCGCGCCCAGATCCCTGGAGATCGCCCGTGCGGCCTCGCGCAGCAGGTTGATCAGGTTCGACCGCGGGTGCCCCTGGCTGTCGCAGACCCGCTCGAGCTGGCCGGACAGCCCGATCGCGCCCACCACCAGGCCGCCGTGCCCCCGGATCGGCGCGGCGACCCCGGCCTCCCCCATGCTCATCTCCTGGACCTCGTCGGCCCAGCCGCGCTCCCGGATCTCGGTCAGCGCCCGGCTCAGCCGGCTCCGCTCCACCAGGGTGTGCCGGGTGTAGGCGTCCAGCCCCGATTCCAGGGCCGAGTCCAGCGGCGCCGTGCCGAAGGCGAGCAGGACCTTGCCGAGGGAGGAGGCGTGCAGCGGCAGCAGCGATCCCACGTCCAGGGTCTGGAACGTGTCGTCCGGCCGGAACACATGGTGGACGACGAGGACCTTGCCCTCCAGGGGGGTGCCCAGGCGGACCGACTCCCCGCTGCGGGCGGCGAGCGCGTCGGCCCAGTTGATGGACCGCGAACGCAGCTCGTTGACGTCGAGGTAGCTGGTGCCGAGGTGCAGCAGGGCCGCCCCGAGCTGGTACTTTCCGGTGGCCGGGTCCTGCTCCACGAAGTCCACGTGCTGGAGTGTGCGCAGGATGCCGTGGGCGGTGCCCTTCGCCAGCCCGAGCGAGGCCGCCACCTCGCCGAGCCCGAGACGACGGGGTCCGCCGGCGAGGAGACGCAGGATCGCCGCCGCCCGTTCGATCGACTGGACCGGGCCGGTCATGAGCCGAGCCTATTACCGTGGTGAGGGCTTCGCCCCCGCTGCGCGGGGACCCTCGATCACCTGCCGGCCGCGCCGTTCGGCAATGCCGACCCGGATTCGTTGACCCTCCTCCGCTTTGGTCCCTAACGTGCACTGAGGTCCGGCAAGAGCGCCGGTGCCCGGTATCGGCCGACAGCATTCACCGGAGGAGAGAAGATGGCGGTACAGCTCGGCATACTGCCCCGGGAGACAGTGGAACACGTGTGTCCGCTGCCGCCCGTCCCCGGGGCCGTCGCAGCCGTACGCCGGCGCGTGGGGGAGGTCCTCGCCGACTGGAAGGTGTCGGGGGACATCGTCGACGACTCGCTCCTCGTGGTGTCGGAGCTGCTGACCAACGCGATCGTGCACGCCCTGCCCCCGGCGGAGCTCAAGCTCTCCTGGGTGCGGGGCGACGGGCCCGGCACCCTGCGGGTCGAGGTCACCGACGCGGGCCCCGCGCTCGTGCCCGGGCAGACGCGCGCGGACATCGACCCGGACGAGCACGGCCGCGGCGAGCAGATCGTGCACGCCCTCGCCACCCGGCACGGCAAGCGGGTGCACTCCGGCGGGGTCACGCGGTGGGCGGATCTCGTCGCCGCGTGAGGGGGAGCGCCTGATCGTGCTTCGGCGCGCGTGATCAAGGGCAGCATGTTCCAGGGGAAAATGCCAAAGCGGTACCCAGTGGCCGGTACTTTCCGTAACCTCGGTGTCACCCGTACGCTCCGGGTCGCCTCAACGGCCCGTCCCCGCCCCGCACTTGAACCGCTCCTGCCGCCAACGCGCCGAAAGGACACGGTCATGGCCGTCGAGGCCGAGGTTCTGAACGAACTGCACCGGCTGCGCACATGTGTGCCGCAGCTGCGAGGAGCGCTGGCGGCCAGCGCCGACGGACTCGTCCTCGCCCGGGACATGCCCGACGTCGAGGCGGAGGCGCTGGCGGCGCTCACCGCGGCGGCACTGGGCGTCGGCCGCCGGATGGCCGACCTCGCGGCGCGCGGCGAGTTCCGGGAACTGCTCGTCCGTGGCGCCGGGGGATATGTCGCGACCTACGCGGCCGGCCCGTCCGCGGTGCTCACGCTGCTCGCGGACGACCGGGTCAACGTGGGCCGGCTCCATCTCGAGGGGCGGCGCAGCGGCACCCGCATCGCCGAACTCCTGACGACGGCCCCCACCGCCGAACACCCCCGCTTCCCCACCGACCCCCCGCCCCCCACTCCACACCCCCGCCCCCTGGGCTCCCTGCCCCTCCGCATTCCCCCACAGTCCCGTTACGGCTCCTGACCAGGGGGCGTCTGCCCTGCAGCGGCGGCGCGACCGGCGTGCGGGCCGCCGAGGCGGGTTCAGTCGGTGGTGCCCTCTGTCTGGGCCCGGCCGCGGCGTCCGGTCGGGGTGCGGCGGCGGGTTCCCACCCGTTCGGGGCCGGGGCCGGGGCCCGAGGGGGCGCTGAAGCCGCCGGGGACCAGGCGGGGCGGGGCCACCGTCGGGAGTGAGGGGGAGGGGGAGTGGGTGGCTTGGCCCTCCCGCTCCGGGTCCCGCGGTGGGGGAGGGGGCGGGACCGCGCGGCTGATCACGCGTGCGTGAGGCATCAACGGGGCGCAGGCGGCGCACACTTCGGTGAGCGTCCACACCTGGGCGACCGCCGGATCGTGCCGCAGCACGAGAACGACCGTGCCCGCGCAGTTGACCCGCGTGCCCTCGTGCAGCGCGCACCGCTGCCGTCGGCACCAGCAGGCGGCGTCGTGATGCACCGCCGCCGCTCTGGCGTGCGCGGCCGCGTGGGCCTCGGCGAAACGGCGCAGCGCCGCGAGGTCCCGGGAGCGCGGCGGCATCACGCACGCCGACGAACAGGTGACCGACGCGGTGCGGTCCCGGTGTCCGACCACACGGATCGTCCAGCAGCGGCCGGGACGGCGGGCCGAGGGGGCGTCAGGGTACGTAAGAGCCAAAGCACATGTCCTTCGTGGCGATCGTGGTGGGGAGAGGGCGACGCGTCCGGAATGGTTCCGGCACGGCGGCCCGCCGGAAGTGACCTCGTTCACAGCATGCCCGTGCCGGGGCGGACCATTCGCGCTGTGCCCCCCTTGGCGGACACACCACTGTCCGCGTCTACCCCTAAGCTCCCACCATGAACACCGGGGAACCCGACAGACGCGTCGTCGATGGCCGATTCGAGCTACTGCACCGGCTCGGAGGCGGAGGCATGGGGTGGGTGTGGCGCGCCCGCGACCTGGCACTGCACCGTGACGTGGCCGTGAAAGAGGTACGGCCGCCGGATCCGGCGCTGGCCGAATACGACCCCGAGGGCGCCCGCACGCTGCGCGAGCGCGTCCTGCGGGAGGCCCGCGCCCTGGCCCGCGTCCACCACCCCAATGTCGTCACCATCCACCACATCGTCGACGGCGGCGAGAACACGTATCCCTGGATCGTGATGGAGCTGGTCACGGGCGGCTCGCTGCAGGACCGGCTACAGCAGGGCGTGTTGACCCCGCTGGAGGCCGCGCGCCTGGGGCGCGAGGTGCTGTCCGCGCTGCGCGCCGCGCACGCCGTCGGCATCGAGCACCGCGACGTGAAACCGGCCAACGTGCTGCTGCGCCCCGACGGACGGCCCGTGCTCACCGACTTCGGCATCGCCGCCCTGCGCGAGGCCACCAGCCTCACCGCGACCGGCTCCGTCATAGGCTCGCCCGACTTCATGGCGCCGGAGCGCGTCACCGGCAAGGACGGCGGCCCGTCCGCCGACCTCTGGTCGCTGGGGATGCTCCTCTACGTCGCGGTGGAGGGGCACCATCCGCTGCGCCGCTCCAGCACCCTCGCCACCCTGGCCGCCGTACTCGCCGAGGACGTGCCGCCACCCCGGCAGGCGGGCCCGCTGACCGGTCTCCTCACCGCGCTCCTCGTCCGCGACCCGCAGGCCCGCCCGGACGCGGAGGAGGTCGACCG
The DNA here is from genome assembly GCF_040630255.1 of Streptomyces sp. NPDC005820. Classification (NCBI taxonomy): domain Bacteria; kingdom Bacillati; phylum Actinomycetota; class Actinomycetes; order Kitasatosporales; family Streptomycetaceae; genus Streptomyces; species Streptomyces sp. NPDC005820. The sequence continues at coordinate 62,468 of NZ_JBEXXE010000054.1, read as the reverse complement.
GCAGCTCGCCGCGGTGACGGGGGAGGCCGTGGACGCGCCGACGGGCCCGCCCGGTGCCTTCGGCGCGCCGGTGGCTCCGGTCGGCGGCGCCGTGCAGGGCCCGCCCACGGGGTTCGGGCCGCCGCCCTCGCCCGCCACCGCCTCGCCCTACGGCGGTCAGGCCCCCGCCTTCCCCGGCGCGCCGACCTCCTATCAGATCGCCCCGCCGACTCCCGTGCCCGCGCCCGTACCCGCTCCCGCCCCCGGCGCCGTGACGGCCCCGACCTTCCCCACCCCGCGCGGGCCCCGCCGTATCTTCGCCCAGACCGTCGTCAGGGCCGTCATCGGCACCGCTCTGACCGGTCTCGCCGTGTGGGCGGTCCCGCAGCTGCAGGACGACGACGGCGGCAGCGGAGCGGCCGGGCCGAGCTCCTCCGCCTCGTCGGGCGCCACGTCCGGCTCCTCTTCCTCCTCGTCTTCTTCTTCCTCTTCCTCTTCCTCGAGCGCCTCGTCCGGCGGTCAGTCCGCGGGCAAACTCGATCTGCTCACCGAGGACGGGGTCCGCACGGTGGTGAAGAAGCTGAAGGCGGCCATGGGCGGTTCGAAGGTCACCAGCCTCGTCGTCTACCCGGAGTACGCGATCGCCGAGGCGCCCGTCGCCGGCAACGCGAAGCTCTACGACCGCTACGAGTACCGGGGCGGTGACGTGGCCGTGAAGGACGGTCCCGGCGGCACCGTGCGCAGCGGCGACACCCCCGTCGACCTGGACAGCTTCAACTGGGACGCCGTGCCCACCCTGCTCGACGAGGCCGGACGGACCCTGAACATCAGCGACCCCACCAGCCGTTATCTGGTGATCAACCCGGCGTCCACGATCTTCAACGACCCGCCGACGATGAACGTCTACCTCGCCGACGACTACGGCGGCGCCTACCTGGAGGCCAACCAGAAGGGCAAGGTGATCGAGGCCCACGCCCGCGACGACGGCTGACGCGCCGCGCGGGCCGCCGCCTCAGTGGGGATACGCCCGGGGCTGCCGCAGCACGGGGAGTTCCTCGCGGAACTCCTCTATGCGGGTGCTGATCTGGCGCATCAGCACGGTGTCCGCGAGGCGGCCGAGATAGAGGTTGCGGCGGGCGAGGCCCACGGCGTCCACGCAGAAGTACACGGACATGAGCGGATTGACGAAGAGTTCGCTGTTCCGGGTGCGCTCGGTGAAGCGCACGTCGCCGAACTCGCCGCGTACGGCGGCGGCGACGGAACCGTTGACGATGCTCGGGTGCCCCGGCGTCGAGGCCTGCGCGTGGGCCACCGCGTCCAGGTACAGGGCCCCCTCGGGGCTCTCCCGGGGCAGGGAGAACGCGCCGAGGTAGGCGCCCTCGCGGTCCAGCGCGGCCAGGTTCTCCAGGACGAGCGCGTGGTTGACGCCGTGGTAGGCGTCCACGCCGAAGCCCAGACAGGCCACCAGCCGGTGCGGGACGTCGGTGAGACCGTGCACGGCGGACAGACTGGCCATGTCCTCCTCGGGGGTGCCGAGGCCGTGCTCGTCGCCGCGCATCAGGATGTCCGTGCCGCCGTCCACCAGCACGATCGCGTCGACCCCGCCGAGGTGGTCCAGGAGCGCCCGGTAGGCGTCCAGCAGCGGCTGCGCGCCGGTGCGCGGGAAGGCGTACACCGTGGCGGGCAGATCGTGCGACGCCAGCCAGGTGGCCAGCGTGTGCTCGGGGAAGTAGTCGCCGCGCGCCGGGGTGTCGGGGCGTACGGCGGCGACGTCGGGCTCCAGCCAGACCTCGGTGGGCAGTCCGTACAGCTCGGTGAAGGAGAGGTTGGCGAGGTGGACCTCCTTGCCCGCCGACCGCAGGGCGAGGGCTAGCGGCAGGCCCGCGTAGACGTCGAAGCCGCCGCCCGCACCGGCGACGAGCACCCGCCGCGCCTCGCGCAGCCGGGTGAACAGAGGTGGTTCGTGGAGGGAGAACACCCCGGGAAGTTAGCAGGCGGCGATCATGCCGCCCACCGATTACCCACCGGCTGCCCGGGGTTCCTCCCGCGGCCGTGGCTACGCGCCGCTCTCCCGCAGCATGTCCTCGCGCTCGACGAGCTTCACGCGCTCACGGCCCTGCGGCTCGCCCAGCGCCTTCTCGGCGGCGTCCAGCTGGTACCAGCCCTCCCAGGTGGTGAAGCGGACCGCGCGCTCGGCGAGGAACGCGTCCACCGCCTCCGGCTCCGGCGCGGACGGGGCGTGCAGACGGCCGTTCGCGTGGTCGTCCAGCAGGTTCGACACCGTCTCGTTGGCGTCGCCCTTGGTGTGGCCGATCAGGCCGACCGGGCCGCGCCGGATCCAGCCGGTGACGTACACCGACTGCAGGTGCGCGCCGCTCTCCTCGATGACCCGGCCGCCCGCGTCCGGGACCGTGCCCGAGTCGAGGTCCCAGGGCAGCTTGGGCAGCTTCTCGGAGAGGTAGCCGACCGCGCGGTAGACCGCGGTGACGTCCCACTCCTTGAACTCGCCGGTGCCCTTGACGTTCCCGGTGCCGTCGAGGGCCGTGCGCTCGGTGCGCAGACCGACGACCCTGCCGTCCTCGCCGAGGATCTCCGAGGGCGACTCGAAGAAGTGCAGGAACAGCTTGTGCGGGCGGTCGCCGGTGTCGCGGATCGCCCAGTTCTCCAGCGTCTTGGCGACCATGTCGGCCTGCTTGTTGCCGCGCCGCGTGGCGATCGAGCCCTCGTCGTAGTCGATGTCCTCGGGGTCGACGATGACCTCGATGTTCGGGGAGTGGTCCAGCTCCCGCAGCTCCATCGGGGAGAACTTGGCCTGCGCCGGGCCACGGCGGCCGAAGACGTGGATCTCCAGCGCCTTGTTGGCCTTCAGACCCTCGTAGACGTTCGGCGGGATCTCCGTCGGCAGCAGCTCGTCGGCCGTCTTCGCGAGGACGCGGGCCACGTCGAGGGCGACGTTGCCGACGCCGAGCACGGCGACCTTCTCCGCCTCCAGCGGCCAGCTGCGCGGCACGTCCGGGTGGCCGTCGTACCAGGAGACGAAGTCGGCGGCGCCGTAGGAGCCGTCGAGCTCGATGCCCGGTATGGACATCTCGCGGTCGGCCATCGCGCCGGTCGAGAAGATCACCGCGTCGTAGAAGGCGCGCAGATCGTCGATGTTGATGTCGGTCGGGTAGTCGACGTTGCCGAAGAGGCGGATCTGCGGCTTGTCGAGGACCTGGTGCAGGGCGGTGATGATGCCCTTGATCCGGGGGTGGTCCGGGGCCACGCCGTAACGGATCAGTCCGAACGGGGCCGGCATCCGCTCGAAGAGGTCGATGGAGACACCGGGGTCGGCGGCCACATCGGACTTGAGCAGCGCGTCGGCGGCGTAGATCCCGGCGGGGCCGGCTCCGACGATGGCTACCCGCAGGGGGCGGGGCATGATCAGGTTCCCTTCGAGCGGCGACAGATCAACTCGGGGGAAGCCTAAACTGAGGCATACCTAAGTCGGTACGCGGGTCCGGTCTATGGACTCATAAACGTCATTTATGAGTCGCCATGCGTCAGGGGGCCGGGCGTCGGGCAGGGGCGACGCCGGTCACGGCAGCGGCTGTTCCGCCCAGATGACCTTGCCCGTGGGCGTGTACCGGGTGCCCCAGCGGTCGGTGAGCTGCGCGACCAGGAACAGGCCCCGGCCGCCCTCGTCCGTCATCGCCGCGTACCGCAGATGCGGGGAGGTGCTGCTCGCGTCGGACACCTCGCAGATCAGCGTGCGGTCGCGCAACAGCCGGACCCGTACCGGCGCGATGCCGTAGCGGATCGCGTTGGTGACCAGCTCGCTCAGGATCAGCTCGGTCGTGAACGACAGCTCCTCCAGGTCCCACTCGGCCAGCTGCCGCACCACCGCCGACCGCACCTCGCCCACCGCGGCCGGATCCACCGGTACGTCCCACTCGGCCACGCGGTCGGCGCCGAGCGCCCGGGTGTGCGCCACGATCAGCGCGATGTCGTCGTTCGGACGGGCCGGCAGCAGCTCGTCCAGGACGCTCCGGCAGGCATCCTCCGGCGTTCCGCCGGCACTGCGCTCCAGGGCCGTGCGCAGCAGCTCCAGACCGGTGTCGATGTCCCGCTGCCGGTCCTCCACCAGTCCGTCCGTGTACAGCACCAGCCGGCTGCCCTCGGCCAGCTCCAGCTCGGCCGTCTCGAACGGCAGCCCGCCCAGGCCCAGCGGCAGCCCCGTCGGCACGTCCGGGTACTCCACCCGGCCGTCGGGGTGGACCAGGGCCGGCGGCGGATGCCCGGCCCGCGCCACCGTGCACCGCCGGGACACCGGATCGTAGATCGCGTACAGACAGGTCGCCCCGGACACCGGACCGTGGGCGCCGTCCGCCGCCTCGTCCTGGTCGATCCGGGTCACCAGCTCGTCCAGCAGCCCGAGCAGTTCCTCGGGCGGCAGGTCGAGCGCAGAGAAGTTGTGCACGGCCGTGCGCAGCCGGCCCATCGTGGCCGCCGCGTGCAGCCCGTGCCCGACCACGTCACCCACGACCAGCGCCACCCGCGCCCCGGACAGCGGCAGCACGTCGAACCAGTCGCCGCCCACCCCGGCCTGCGCCGGCAGATAGCGGTAGGCGATGTCCAGCGCGTTCTGCTCCGGCAGGGTCCGGGGCAGCAGACTGCGCTGCAGGGTGACCGCCATGCCGTGCTCACGGGTGAAGCGGCGCGCGTTGTCGATGGAGACCGCGGCCCGCGCCACCAGCTCCTCCGCCAGCGCCACCTCCTCCGGGTCGAACGGCTCGGGCCGCTCCGACCGCAGGAAGCTCACCACGCCCAGCACCAGCGCGCCCGCCCGCACCGGCACGGTGATCAGCGAGTGGATGCCGAACTCCACGATCTGCTCGGTCCGTTCCAGGTCCTGCGCCCGCCAGCCCGGCGACTCCGCGAGCCGCGCCTCCAGCACGGCCCGTGCGTCCGCCAGGGCGCGGGCCTGCGGCGCCGAGTCCACGAACCGGATCCGCTCGCCCACCGCGTACAGCGGCGAGCCCTTGCGGACCCCGCTCATCGCCGTGCGCCGCAGCGCGCCCCGCCCCTCCGGCTCCTCCCCGGCGAGGACCGCGTCGAACAGGTCGACGGTGACGAAGTCCGCGAACCGGGGCACCGCCAGCTCGGTCAGCTCCTCCGCCGTCCTCGTGACGTCCAGGCTCGTGCCGATGCCCACCCCGGCCGCGTACAGCAGGTCCAGGCGCTCCCGGGCGGCCTCGGCCCGGCCGGACAGGGCGCGCAGCTCCGTGGAGTCACGCAGGGTGGCCACGCTGCCCTCCGGGCCGCCCGCCAGATCGGTGGGCCGCTGGTTGATCGCCAGCAGCCGGTCGCCGACCAGATGCACCTCGTCCGTGACCATCCGCCCGGACGCCAGCAGCTCGGCGGTGCCGGGGTCCAGGCCCAGGTCCAGGACCTGGCGGCGCTCGGCGTCCGGCGGCAGGTCGAGCAGACGGTGCGCCTCGTCGTTGGCGAGCAGCAGCTCGCCGTCCCCGCCGACGATGATCACCCCCTCGCGTACGGCGTGCAGCACCGCGTCGTGGTGCTCGTACATCCGGGTCATCTCGCGCGGCCCGAGACCATGGGTCTGCCGCAGCAGCCGGCGGCTGACCAGCGCGGTGCTCGCGGTGGCCAGGGCGAGGGCCACGGCGGCGCTGCCGAGAACGAGGGGCAGCTGACGGTCGGCGTTGCCGCCGACGTGCTCGGTGGTGATGCCCGACGACACCAGGCCCACGACCGTCCCGTCGGGCGCCTTCACCGGGACGACGGCCTGTACCAGGCGGCCGATGGTGCCGTCGACCTCCTCCACGACGACCCCGCCGTCCAGCGCGGGCTGGATGTTGCCGACGAACTTCTTGCCGATGCGGTCCGGCTTGGGATGGGTGTAGCGGATGCCGTCGGTGTTCATCACGACGACGAAGTCCATGTCGGCCGCCTTGCGCGCGGCCTCGGCCGACGGCTGGAGCACCGCCGTGGGGTCCGGGCTGCGCAACGCCTCGACCACGCCCGGGGAGTTGGCGAAGGTCTGGGCGACGGCGACGGAGCGGTTGCGCGCCTCCTGGGTGCTGTCGTGCCGCACCTGCAGCAGCAGTGCCACGACGGCCGCCACGACCAGCAGCAGCACGATCGCCACCTGCAGCACGAACACCTGCGCCGCGAGACTGCGACCGCCCAGCGCGGACTCGGGCGCGCGCCGAACTCCCGGGCCCCGGGGACGACGGGCCGGCCGGGCACTCGGGCGCCCCAGGACACGTGCCATGTGCCATTCCTACACTGCCCGGCCCCATGAGGCGAGAGGCGTCACACAGGGTCACAGGACGGGTCGGTCACGCTCTCCCTGCGTGATCTTCCCGGTCGGTGGGGAGCGTGGCGAGCAGCAGCGCGATGTCGTCCGCCCGGTCCGCCGCCTGCCGGGCCGAGGAGGTCAGCCGGTCGGCGACCTCCCCCAGGGAACACCCGCCGCCCGGTACGTCCCCGTCGCCCGCCTCGGCGAGGGCCGTGCGCAGGGCGGCGATCCCGTCGTCGATGTCGTGCCCGGGCCGCTCCACCAGCCCGTCCGTGTACAGCGCCAGGATCGCGCCCGGCTCCAGCCGCAGCTCCGTCACCGGGTACCGGGCGCGCGGGTCGACCCCCAGCACCACCCCGCCCGGCAGCTCCACCGCCGTCGTCCGGCCGTCGGGCCGGCGCAGCAGCGGCGGCAGATGGCCGGCCCGGGCCGCCCGCGCCCGGCCCGTCGCCGGATCCAGCCGGACGTAGCAGCAGCTGGCGAACTGGCCGGGGTCGAGGTCGATGAGGAGATGGTTCGTACCGGACATCACCTCCTGCGGCGGATGGTCGCCGAGCGCGAACGCCCGCACCGCGCTGCGCAGCTGCCCCATGGTGGCCGCCGCCTGCACCCCGTGCCCCTGGACGTCCCCGATGACCAGCGCGAGCCCGTCGCCCGCCTCCACCACGTCGTACCAGTCGCCGCCCACGTCCATGCCCTCGGTGCCCGGCAGATAGCGTCCCGCGGTCTCCACGCGCGCGTGCTGCGACAACCGCCGGGGGAGCAGGGCCTGCTGGAGCCCGCGCGCGAGGGCCGCCTCGGTGTCGTAGCGCTGGGCCTTCTCCATCGCGTGGGCGATCAGACCGGCGAGCGCGGTCAGCACGGTGCGCTCCTCCTGGCTGAAGCTGCGCGGGACGTCGAAGCCGAGGATGCAGGTGCCGACCGGCCGGCCCGAGGCGATCAGCGGCAGGAAGGCACGGGCGCCCTCCTTCGCGTCGAGTTCGATGCCCGGGTAGGCGGCCGCCAGCTGCGGCATGGAGTCGAAGAACAGCGGACGGCCGGTGGTGAGCGTCTCCACCCCGGGCAGCCGGGCGTCCAGGCCCACCCCCTCGAACGGCGCCAGGAAGCCCTCCGGGAAGCCGCTCTCCCACGCCAGGAACAGATGCCTCTCCTGGAGCAGGTAGATCGCGAGCCGACGGCCGCCGAACGCCGGCAGCAGCTCCTGCATGACCACCGCCGACACCTGCCGTGCGGTCACCGCCTCGGTCAGCGCGATCGCCAGCACGATCGGCCGGTACAGCGGGGCGGTCTGCGCGGCCGGGTCCGGCGCCGGGACCTCGGCGTCCACCGGTTCGGGGGCCGCGTCGGGCGGGACACGGTTCGCCGGGACGGCGGTACAGGTCAGCAGGTCCGGGCCGGGGTAGACGGACAGGCTCAGCCAGTCGCCCTCGAACACGCGCGGGCCGTCGGCGGGCCGCCGTACATGGAAGTGCACCGGCTCCGGCGACAGCAGCGCGCCCCGCAGATGCTCCTCACAGGTCGGCTGGTTCAGCCAGGGCACGGCCTCCCACAGCGGCCGGCCGGCCAGCTCCGCGCGATCCACGCCCAGGAAGTGCGCGGCCCGGGCGTTGGCGTACACGACCAGCCCCAGCCGGTCGACGCAGAACACGCCCTCCGGGAGCAGATCCGCCGCGCCGTCGGCCAGGGCGCCGGCCCCCGGATCGAGCAGGACACCGGTGACGGACCCGGACGGCCCCTCGGCCGCCGCCCACAGCTCCAGCAGCCGCAGCCCGCCCTCCGTGGTGCGCACCTCCAGCGGCAGCGGCGGCGGGCTGCCCCGCGCCGTCTCCTTCAGCAGGTCGGGCAGCCGGTGGGCGTCCGTCGGATCGACCGCCCGGGCCAGCGCCTCCAGCGTGCCGGGGACATCCCCCGGCGGCAGCCCGAACAGCGCCCGCGCCCGCTCGTCGGCGTCGACGGTGTCGGACGCCGGGTCCCACGAGAACCGTCCCACCCGCCCCGGCGCGGGCCCCGCCGCCGGCGGCCGTACGCACACCGGCTCCTCGTCCCAGGTGACCGGCGCGCCCTCGGCCTCCAGCCGCACCAGCTCCGCCGCGAGACCGTCCGCCACCCGCGCCAGCCGCTCCCGCTCGACCAGCACCTCCGCCGCGTCGGCGGCCGCCGCCCGCAGCACGATCAGCACCCCGAAGGACCGCCCCCGCGCCGCGACCGGGACGTACAGCGAACCGAACTGGAACGGCAGCCCCGCCGCCAGCTGCGGATACCGCCGCATCGCCTCGGTCGCGTTCGCCAGCACCACCGGTACGCCCGTCCGGTGCACGTCCACCACCGGGAACGGCCGGTCCACATGCACCCGCCACCAGGGCCGGAACAGCCGGCCGGGCAGCCCCGCGAGCACCGCGAGCCGGATCATCCCGGGAGCGCGCGAGCGCAGGTACACGCCCCCGGCACGCCCGTCCGCCGCCCGCAGCGCGTCGACCGCGGCCGCGGTCAGCAGGGCGGGCGGCGGCCCGGACGGCCTCCGCTCGTCACCGGCGCTCCCAGTCATCGGCCCTACCTCGTCCGTGCGCCGCCGCGTGGGCGACACAGCAAGAATGCGCCACACCTGCCGGGATGTGCATCCGGACCAAGGCGCGGGCAGGCCGTGCGGGGCACGCACCGGGGTGGCGTCACGGGGCACGCACCGCGGGTGGCGTCAGGCCGTCGTGCGCAGGGTCGTCTTCGCTAGCTCGTACGCCGGGAGCATCTCCGCGTGCTCCTCCCCGTCCAGGCCGCCGAGATGCAGTACGACCGGGCCGTCGGGGGTGACGACGGCCAGAGCGCGGGCGGTCCGCACCTCCTCGATGCCGGGCAGGACGTACTCGACCTCGGCGCCGGTCACGTCACCCGACGTGAAGGCGTGGTACGTCGCCCGGGCGGCCCCTCGCTCGGCGGCGACGAACTCCTCCAGCACGGCACGGGCGCCGGCGTCACCCGGCTCGCCGGTCCACACCCGCAGGAAGCCGATGTGCCCGGCGGGCTTGGCGTCGATCTCGCAGGCCATGGTGACCGGCCCCTGGCGCAGGAACGCGTCGGCCAGCTCCGCCAGGTCCTCGCTCACGCCCGCCGGCTCCGTCTCGGCGTCGACGGCCTCCGGCTTCCAGGACTCGGCGACGTCGAAGGTGACCGGCAGCTCGCAGGCCGACCCCGCCGCGCCGACACTCGTCCCCCGCCGCGCGACCTCGGCCCGAGCCGACGCCCCGTCCCCGGCCCGAACCGATTCCCCGTCCCCCGCCGAGCAACCGCCGACCAGTCCCGTCAGCAGGACCGCCAGGGCCAGCCCCCGCCGTCCGTTCCCCACCCCGTGCCGCACCGCGCAGTCCCCTCTCGACGTCGGTCGTGCACTGTAACGCGCGAGGTCAGCGGTCCCGTACCGAAATACGGCCGCGCCCGTCCGGTGCGGCGTCCCGCGCTGTTCCGGCCTTCGGGTGAGGGCGGGTGACATTCCGTCACCCCCACCGCCCGGCCGGGCACCCATGGCCGTATCGGGAACACCGCGCGACAAAGGGGACACAGTGGCCGAGCCGACCCGCCGCAGACTCCTGGGCTCGGCCGCGGGCGCGCTGGGCGGCGCCGCGGCCCTCTCCCTGCTCCCGCCGAGCGTGCGCAGGGCCGTCGCGGCCGGACCGCCCCCGCGCGGTTCGCTCGCCGACGTCGAGCACGTGGTCCTGCTGATGCAGGAGAACCGCTCCTTCGACCACTACTTCGGCACCCTGTCCGGGGTACGCGGCTTCGCCGACCCGGACGCGCTCACCCTCGACACCGGACTCTCGGTCTTCCACCAGCCGGACCCCGAGAACCCCCGGGGCCATCTGCTGCCCTTCCACCTCGACACCCGCACCACCAGCGCCCAGTCCATCCCCTCCACCAGCCACGCCTGGTCGGTGCAGCACGAGGCGTGGAACGGCGGCAGGATGGACCGCTGGCTGTCGGCCCACCGCCAGGCCGACGGCGTCAACGCCCCCTACGTCATGGGCTACCACACCCGCGAGGACATCCCCTTCCACTTCGCGCTGGCCGAGACCTTCACCCTCTGCGACCACTACTTCTGCTCGGTCCTCGGCCCGACCTGGCCCAACCGCCTGCTGTGGATGACCGGCACCCTCGACCCCGGGGGCACGCTCGGCGGTCCGGTGACGAACAACACCGCGCCCGTGCCGTACCGCTGGACGACGTACGCCGAGCGGCTCCAGACGGCCGGGATCAGCTGGAAGGTGTACCAGCAGGAGGACGACTACGCCTGCAACATGCTGGAGCAGTTCGCCGTGTTCCGCGACGCCCTGCCGGGCTCCGAGCTGTACGAGCGGGGCGTACGGCCGCAACCGGAGGGGACGTTCGAGGACGACGCCCGGGCGGACCGGCTGCCGACCGTGTCCTGGATCATGCCGACGAGCCACCAGTCGGAGCACCCGGACTACCTGCCGGCCGCCGGAGCCGACTTCGTCGCCTCGAAGATCGAGGCGATCGCCGCCAACCCCAAGGTGTGGCGCAAGACGGCCTTCCTCCTCACCTACGACGAGAACGACGGCCTGTTCGACCACGTACCCCCGCCGACCCCGCCGCCCGGCACCCCCGACGAGTTCGTCCGGGGCCTGCCCGTCGGCGGCGGCTTCCGGGTCCCCGCGATCGTCGTCTCGCCCTGGACCGTGGGCGGCTGGGTGGCCTCGGAGCCCTTCGACCACACCTCCTCGCTGCGGTTCCTGGAGCGGCTCACGGGGGTCGAGGAGCCCCAGATCAGCGCCTGGCGGCGGACCGCCTTCGGCGACCTCACCTCCGCCTTCCGCTTCTCCGCCGCCCGCCCCCGCGCACCCCGACTGCCCGCCGACACCGCGGAACGGCTGGCGCGGGCGGAAGAGGCGGTGGCCACCCTGCCCGCACCCACCCTCCCGGGCGAGGCGCAGACGCTCCCACGGCAGGAGCCGGGGAGCCGACCGCACGTGTGACGCTCCGTCGCCGTTCGGGTGCGTGCAGTCGCACCCCGCGTCGGACTGATCCTGGCAGGCCCTCCTCGCGTCTTCACAGGAGCGACACCGGCCCACCCGCCGGTGTCGCGGCCCCCTTCGGTGACGTGCGCCGATCCCGCCGCGGACCGGAGGGGGAACTGTTCCGACCGGCCCGGACACGGACGTCCGAGCGATGAGTTGTCTTGGGGGACCCCTTGGTGATCCTGCGTCCAGAGAGGGAGGGGCGCCGCACCGGCCGCGCCGGGCACGGCGAGGGCGGCCCGCGCCGCAGCGTCCCGTTCCGGGCGGCCGCGTTCGTCGGGCGCACGCTGCGCGACGAGTTGTACGGCATCGTCGTCGACCCCCTGCGGCAGCTGCGCCGGCGCGGCCCCGGAGCGCTGCTGCTCGCGCTCGTCGCCTGCGGCGGCGTGATCTTCTTCCACGCCATCGCCCAGCACCCGACCGGTGCCACCATCGTGCGGATCCTCGGCGGCGTCCAGGGCGACCTCCCGCTGTGGCTGGCCCTGCTGCGCACCCCGGTCTCCCTGTACGTCCCCGCCCTCGACCTGCCGGTCTGGGCGGGCATCACCCAGCTCTTCCTCGCCTTCGCCCTGGCCGAACTCGCCCTCGGCCGGCTCAGGACCCTCGCCGTCGCCTACGCGGCCACCCTCGCCGGCACCCTCACCGTGCGGGTGATGATCGCGCTGGGACCCGGCTGGTGGGGGCTCGGACTGCCGCCCGAGGCGGGACAGGTGCTCGACACCGGCCCCTCGGCCGCCGTCGTGGGCCTGTTCACCTATCTCTCGGTGGTCCGCCGCGCCCCCGTAGTGTTCTTCCTCACCGGCGGCTCGATGGTCGTCGAGTCGATCGCCAAGCCCAACCTGGCCGGCCGCGAGCATCTGATAGCCGTCGCCGCCGCCGTCGTCCTCGGTCTGTACCACGAACGCGCCCACCTCAGGCGGCTGTTCAAGACACCGGCGCTCCTGTCCGCCACGGTCCTGGAGGGCCGGCCGGGGCGCTCCACCTGAGATCTTGCTATGAATTTCGTGCGTCGGTTGAACGCTCTCGCGCCCGGCTGCGTATGGGGCAGGGGATTTCCATGCCCAGGCCGCCGACGATTCGACGACGAGTTCGCGTAGGAGCACTCCTTGGTACAGAACAGACGCAGACGCCCGACGGGCGGACGGCGGGCGACCTTCGCCGCGGTCGCCCTGATCCTGGGCGGCGGCGGGCTGATGGCGGTGAACGTCTACGCCTCGGCCACCTCCAACGGCGACACGGTGGAACTGACCGGCGGAGGCTCGGTCACCATCGACTGTCCCGACGTGGGCAACAGCCTCACCACGGTTCCCGACGGCGCCCGGCCCGAGGTCGACCGCGAACTCGCCGCCCTGGACCAGCAGATAGCCGCCGCCTACCGGCAACTCCAGGATCAGGCCCAGGCGGTACGGCAGGACCCCGGCTTCGCCGACAACGCGGTGATGAACCCGCTGAAGGAGAAGCGCGGCGCGACGATCGGCCGGATCACGGAGGCCATCGACCGCGACGGCGACCGCCCGGACGACCTGGACTCCCTGGCCGCCTGCTCCCTGCGCATCACCGAGGAGCAGAAGCAGCCGGGACAGCAGGGACAGCAGCAGGGCCAGGCGCAGGGGCAGAACGCAGGTCAGGGACAGGGCTCGGCTCAGGAGTCCGGTCAGAACGGCCAGCAGGGCAACGGCGGCCAGGCGGGCAACGGTCCGGTCGCCGGGGACTACGTCGACATCAGGACCGTCCCGGCCTCCCTCCCGCTCGACCCCCGCTCCGGCCCCTCCCGCGGCACCTTCGTCACCAGCTGCGGAGTGAACGAGAACGGTCTGTTCAACTCGGACAACGTCATCGTCGCCCCCGGTGTCAGCAACGGCGCCCACCACTTCCACGACTACATCGGCAACCAGTCGAACACCGCCTTCGCCTCCGACGAGGACCTGGCGAACGCCGAGACGAGCTGTGTGGACCAGGGCGACAGGTCCACGTACTACTGGCCGGTCCTGCGGCTGCAGAACGGCACCGAGGAGCAGGACGCCCAGAGCCCCGGCGGCGGCGTCGAGGGCAACGCGGGCGAGATCGTCACCCCGAAGGACGTCACGCTCACCTTCGTCGGCAACCCGGTCTCCAAGGTCACCGGGATGCCGCGGCTGCTGCGCATCATCACCGGCGACGCCAAGGCCTTCGTCAACGGCCCGGCCAACGCCAACGCCTCCTGGAGCTGCACCGGCTTCGAGGACCGTCAGCTGAAGGACAAGTACCCGCTGTGCCCGTCCGGCAGTGACGTGGTGCGCACCTTCCGCTTCCAGAGCTGCTGGGACGGCAGCAACATCGACAGCGCCAACCACCGCACCCACGTGGCCTTCGCCGCCCCGAACGGCACCTGCCCGAGCGGCTTCGAGGCCATCCCGCAGCTGGTGCAGCGCATCGTCTACGACGTGGACGCGCCGAGCCTCGCCGACGGCGGCCGTACGACGCCGCTGTTCGCCGTGGACTCCTTCCCCGAGCAGCTGCACAAGCCGGTCACCGACCACGGCGACTTCATCAACGTCTTCGACGAGGACCTGATGAAGCAGATGGTGGACTGCATCAACGAGGGCCGGACGTGCGGCGCCGGGACGGGCGGCGACGGGTCCGGCGACAACGGGTCCGGCGGCAACGGGGCCGGCGGTGACGACGGCTCGGACGACGGCGCCGGCAACGGGTCGGACAACGGTTCCGGCACTGGCGGGGGCAACGGCTCCGGCAACGGCTCCGGCAACGGTTCCGATGGCGGGGCGAACGGCGGCTACGGCGGCGGTTCGGACGACACCTCGGGTGACGACGGGCAGCAGCCCCCGGCCCAGTCCCAGGCCCCCGAGTCCCCGGTGACCGAGCCCGCCGACCCGGAGCCCGCGAAGGGCGACGGCGGCAACGGCGGCGTCTCGGCCGGTACGGGCACCCGCGAGGACACCAAGCCCGATGTCGACGCGCCCAAGGCGGCCATCTCCGCCCCGGCCGGCGCAGGCAAGCCGGCCGGCGAGGTCGGCACCGCCGCGACCGCACCGCCCGCGTCCCGGGCCCCGGCGGACACGTCCGACGACACCGGCACCGCGGCCCCTGCCGACAGCGCCACCCGGGCGCCCGCCGACAGCGGTGCCCAGCCCCCGGTCGACACCGGCAACGTGACCGAGCCCCAGGCCGTCTCGGGCAGCCTCGCCGAGACCGGCGGCTCCCTGTGGCCCGCGGCCGCCGGCGGCCTTCTGGTGATCGCCGGGTTCGTCGTCCTCTACCGGAACGTCCGCCGCACCGCCTGAGACACACCGGTTCACGGCAGAGGGGCCCGTCGCAGCGCCGACGGGCCTCTCACCCCGTACGGGTGCTCCCGCCCCGAAGCCACCGCCCCGGCACCGGTCCGCGCGGTATACGTCGCCCGAGCCGCAGCGCGACGATGGGAGCACCATGGAATCCGTGGAGTACTACTACGACCTCGGCAGCCACGGCCGGCCCGTGACGACCTCCTCCCCCCAGGCCCAGCTGTGGTTCGACCGCGGGCTGGTGTGGTCGTACGCCTTCCACCACGAGGAGGCCGTGGTCTGCTTCGAGGCGGCGACCCGTGCCGACCCCGACTGCGCGATGGCGTACTGGGGCATCGCCTACGCCCTCGGCCCCAACTACAACAAGCCCTGGGAGTTCTTCGACGGCCAGGACCTCGAGCGGACCGTGGCCCGCACCCACGCCGCCGTGGAGCTGGCCCACGCCAAGGCCGCCGGCACCACCCCCGTGGAGCGGGCGCTGATCGGCGCCCTGCGCGCCCGCTATCCGCAGACCCGGCCCGCGCCGGACTGCACGGTGTGGAACGAGCCGTACGCCGACGCCATGCGCGCCGTCCACGAGCTCGCCCCCGACGATCTCGACGTCGCCGCCCTCTACGCCGACGCGCTGATGAACCTGACCCCCTGGCAGCTGTGGGACGTGCGCACCGGCCGCCCCGCCGAGGGCGCCCGCACCCGGGAGGCCGAGGCGGTGCTCGACCGGGCGCTCGCCGCTCCGGCGGCGGACGTGCACCCCGGCGTCCTGCACTTCTACGTCCACCTCATGGAGATGTCGCCCACCCCCGAGGCCGCCCTCCGGGTCGCCGACCGGCTGCGCGGGCTGGTGCCCGACGCCGGGCACCTCCAGCACATGCCCTCGCACCTGGACGTGCTCTGCGGCGACTACCGGCGGGTCGTCACCGACAACTCCGCCGCGATCGCCGCCGACGCGAAGGCCCTCGCCCGCTCCGGCCCGATGAACTTCTACACGCTGTACCGGTGCCACAACCTCCACTTCAAGATCTACGGCGCGATGTTCCTCGGCCAGTGCGGCACGGCCCTGGAGACCGTGGACCGTCTGGAGGCCACCATCCCGGAGGAGCTGCTGCGGGTGGAGAGCCCGCCCATGGCCGACTGGCTGGAGGCCTTCCTCGGCATGCGGTTCCACGTCCTGATCCGCTTCGGCCGCTGGGACGACATCCTCGCCCTGCCGCTCCCCGCCGACGCCGCGCTCTACAGCTTCACCACCGCGCTGCTGCACTACGCCCGCGGGGTCGCCCTCTCCGCCACCGGCCGGGTGCCGGAGGCCGAGACCGAACGGGCACGGTTCCGGGCGGCCGTCGGGCGGGTCCAGGAGACCCGCATGCTGTTCAACAACACCTGCGCGGACATCCTCGCGATCGCCTCCGCGATGCTGGACGGCGAGCTGGAGTACCGCAAGGGCCGTCACGACCTCGCCTTCGCCGCCCTCGAACGGTCGATCGCCCTCGACGACGACCTGCCGTACGACGAGCCGTGGGGCTGGATGCAGCCCACCCGGCACGCCTACGGCGCCCTGCTCCTGGAGCAGGGCCGGGTCGGTGAGGCGGAGGCCGTCTACCGCGCCGACCTCGGGCTCGACGAAACCCTGCCGCGGCCCTCCCAGCACCCGGGCAACGTGTGGTCGCTGCACGGCTTCCACGAGTGCCTGGTCCGCCAGGGCAAGGACGCCGAGGCCCGGATCGTCGCCCAGCAGCTGAAACTCGCGGCGGCGCTGGCCGACGTACCCGTCCGGGCGTCCTGCTTCTGCCGTCTGGAGTCTTCCAACGCCCCGGCGGTCACGCCGGGTTGCTGTGCCATGGACAATTGACCGACTGCTGTCCAGATACCTCGAAGGGGACCCGGAACATGGCGGGCGCACGGTGAACGAGACGCTTTCGAAGTGGACCGCGGGGATGACGGCCCAGGACGCCGTCGCCCGCGCGCGCAGATGGGCCCGGCTCGCCCTGCTCCTGGTCCTCGGCTGCGCGGCGGTCGTGGCGGGCGGCGCCGGGTCCGGGGGCTGGGTCGTCCTGCTCACCGGTCTCGCCGGTCTCGCCCTCGCCGGGGCGGGCGTCTGGTGGATGCTGGCCCGCCGGGGCGGCGCCCGGATCGTCGGCGGGGTGATCGCCGTCACCTCGCCCGTGGGCGTACTGGTCCTGTACGCCACCTCGGGACTGTGGGTGGTCGCGGTCGGCGCCCTGGCCCTGTGGGGAGCCGCCCTGGCCTCGGCCCGCCAGTCGCTGCGCAGTCTGCGGCGCCCCAAGGGCACCCACGGCCGCCGCACCCCGCCGCCCCGCAGGCCCGTCCTGATCATGAACGTGCGCTCGGGCGGCGGGAAGGTCGAGAAGTTCGACCTCGTCGCGCGCGCCGAGGCGCTGGGCGCCAGGGTGGTCCTGCTCGGCACCGGCGAGGGCTGGACCGACCCGGTCGCGGAGGCCCGCAAGGCCGTCGCCGAGGGCGCGGACCTGCTCGGCGTCGCGGGCGGCGACGGCACCCAGGCGCTCGTGGCGGCCGTCGCCGCCGAACACGACGTGCCCTTCATGGTCATCGCCGCCGGCACCCGCAACCACTTCGCCATGGATCTCGGCCTGGACCGCACCGACCCCGCGCTCAGCCTCGACGCCCTCACCCACGGCGTCGAACTCCGCGTGGACCTCGGGGACGTCGACGGGCGGGCGTTCGTCAACACCGTCTCCTTCGGGGCGTACGCGGAGATCGTGCAGAACCCCGAGTACCGCGAGGCCAAGGCCGCCACCGCCCTGGAGTACCTGCCCGACCTGCTGCAGGGCGGCGCCGGCCCGACTCTCGACGTCCGCGCGGACGACACCCTGCTGCACGCCCCGCAGGCGCTCCTGGTCAGCAACAACGCCTACGCCCGCGCCGATCCGTTCGGCGGCGGCCGGCGCCCCCGGCTGGACGCCGGTCTGCTCGGTGTGATCGGCGTGCGCGTGGAGGGCGCCGCCCAGGCCGCCGAACTCGCCCTGCTCGGCGAACGGGCCAGCGGCATCACCACGCTCACGCCCCACCGCGTGGTCGTCGAGGCCGACCGGGACCGCATCTCGGTGGCCGTGGACGGCGAGGCGCTCGAGCTGCCCACGCCGGTGGTGTGCAGCGTACGGCCCAGCGTGCTCCGGGTGCGCGTGCCCCGGCACCGCCCCGGCGCCGCCTACGCGCCACCGACGGTCGACTGGCGGCGCATCGTGCGTCTCGCCCTCGGCCATCACGACCCCCGGACGATCAAGGATGCCTACGATGTCTGACCGCCTGCCGAAGCCCGTCACCCCGCACCTGGTCCGCGATCTCGCCACCCTGGACCAGGCGCTCTACGAGACGGTCACCATCACCCGGACCCCCACCCTGGACACCGCGCTGCGCCGGCTCTCCGCGGCCGCCGACCACTCCAAGCTGTCCTTCGCGGTCGCCGCCGGACTGGCCCTGCGCGGCGGCCGCTCGCGTCGCGCCGCCCTCCTGGGCGTGGCCGCCATCGGTGTGGCCTCGGCGACCGCGAACCTGGTCGGCAAGCGGCTCGTACGGCGTCGGCGGCCGCACCGGGCCGAGGACTCGCCGTTCCCGGGCCGTCATGTGCCCATGCCGGAGTCGGCGTCCTTCCCGTCCGGGCACACCGCCTCGGCCGTCGCGTTCGCCGCCGCCGTGGGCCCGGCGCTCCCGGCCGCCGCCGTCCCGCTGGGCGTGCTCGCCTGTGCGGTCGGCTACTCCCGGGTGCACACCGGCGTGCACTACCCGGGGGACGTCATCGCCGGCGCGCTCCTCGGCACGGGCTCCGCGGCCCTGGTGCTGTCCCTGGCGGCCCGCGCGGAACGCTGAGCGGACACGCCGGGCCCGGGTGCCCGGTCCCTGCCGCGGTACGCCCCTAGGGCCTGTCGTTTGGATCAGGTCGCATGACATCGACGGGTCTGTTCGGAGCCGGTGAGCGGGGTCTGGTGCGTGCAGCTGCAAGGCGGAGGAGGGCGTCGACGCGGAGCGTCGGCAACCGACGACAACGCGGCAGATGCGCGTGCCAGCCCCCGCGTCTGCGGCCTGATCCAAACGACAGGCCTTAGTCCCTGCCGCAGTGCAGGAAGAGGTGGGGTTCGGGCACGGCCTCCGGATGGTCGGGGGTGAACAGCGTGTCCTCCTCGGCCAGCACGGTCAGTCCCGCCGCCCGGACCACCCCGACGAGTTCCTCCCCGGCGAAGCTGGTCACCCGGACCGGCCGGCCCATGAACACCGCGTCCACGCCCTCCACGTCCAGCGGCACGGTGGCCAGCACGAGACTGCCGCCGGGGCGGAGCGCCCGCGCGAGACGGGCGATCAGCCCGGACTGCTCCGCGCGGTCCATCTGGAGCAGCGAGAAGTAGACGCAGACCGCGTCGAACGAGCCCTCCTCCAGCGGGAGATCCCGTACGTCGGCGCACCGGAAGCGCGCCCCGGGCACCTGCTGTCCGGCGAGCCCGACCATGACCGGAGAGACGTCGACGCCGAGGACGTCGTGCCCCGCCGCCACCAGGGTCGCGGCCGTCGGCCGGCCCGTGCCGCTGCCGACGTCCAGAACCGCGCTGCCCGGCGCGAGCCGCCCGAGCAGCCACTCCAGGGACCTGCGGTGCGCCTCCGAGTGCGCGAACGCCTTCTCGTAGCCGGACCCCAGCGCGTCGAACACCGCCGCCGCGCGCCGCTTCTCGTCCTCGCCTGCCAAGTCGGCCCCTTTGCCTCGTGGTGAGCGGATCCCGGGCATTTTCGCACTTCGGACGGGGGCCGGCGCGGACCCTTCCCGAAACGGCCGGAATCCCATTTTCCGCTACCGTCAGTAACATGGTGCACTTTCCTTCGACGCGGACCTACTCGCCAGTAGGTCCGTCCTGACCCACCCGTCGTTTCGTTCGGAGGACCCCCCATGCCCTCTCCTGAGGACGCTCTGCACCAGGCCCGCGCCGCCTACGAGGAGCACACCCGCACCTGCCGTCAGTGTCATGTCGACATGTCGCCCTGCGCGGTCTCCAAACTCCTCCTGCGCGCCTACAACAACGCCCGCAGAGCACAGGGGCGCACCGGCTCCGTGATGCGCTGACGCGGTCGCCCGCACGTCACGCCGGGACGGTCACCGCCAGGTTCCTGATCTCGTAACCGCCGATGTCGTCCTTGAACGACACCCGCGGTTCGCCGGTCATCCGCAGCCCGTCGAGCGCGAACAGCCGACTGAGCAGGACGTCCGCCTCCAGTACGGCGACGGAGGCGCCCGGACAGCGGTGGGCGCCATCCCCGAAGGCGAGCCCGGCCGCGCCCGCGCCCAGCTCCATCGCCCGGCCGGGACGCAGCAGAGACGGGCCCTCGCCCGCCACCTCCGGGTCGGCGTTGGCCTCGTCCACGCGCACCGTGATCAGCTCACCGGCCGCCACCGGCGTCCCGCCGACCGTCAGGGGCGCGGTGGCCCGGCGCGCCAGCCGCCCCACGACGGGCTCCAGCCGCAGGATCTCCTGCAGCAGCGCCAGCCGCTCCGCCTCGGCCGCCGCCCGGTAGCGCTCCAGCAGCCCCGGATCGCCGAACAGATGCCAGGCGGCCACGCAGATGAACTCCCGCGTGGTCACCATGCCCGCCGCCGCGTACGTCAGGCACTCGCCGAGGATCTCGGCGTCCGAGCAGCCCTCGGCCAGCAGATGCGAGATCAGGTCGTCCCGCTCCCGGCGCCGGCGCGCGCGGATCGCGGGGCGGACGTCGGCGAGATGGATCGCCAGCCAGTTCGCGTTCCCCCGTACGGCCCAGTACAGGCCGCGCACGCTGGTCAGCCCCGGCTGCCCGAACTCCTCGGGGAAGAACCGCTCCAGCCGCCGCTTCAGCCCCGGGCGGCTGTGCGTGAGCCCGATGATCTCCCGCACCACCTCGATCGCCATGGTGAAGCTAAGGTCGGACAACTGCGCGGTACCGGCCGCCCGCAGCGCCGCCACCTGCTCCACGGCGACCCGGGTCATGAGCGCGCGGTAGTGCTCGTCCACCCGCCGGGGCGTGAAGAACCGCGCGGTCTGCCGGCGCTGCTCCCGGTGCTCCGGCCCGTCCTGGTACAGCACGGGCCGACGGACCCGCCGGGGCAGTTTCTCCACGGTCTCGATCCCGAGCCCGGCCTGGACCGTGTCCGTGCTGCGCAGCACCTCACGGGCGGCCGGGTATCCGTGCACGACCCAGCTTCCGTCCGCCGCACGGCTCATCGGACAGCCGGGCGGCCCCGGTCCCCGGTCCACCTTCCGTACGCTCTCCCGCGCGTCCCCCACCGGGCCCCCTTCCGTCACACCGCAAGACCAGTGTGAGGGCGGCGACCGGCCGCGCGACGGCCTTCTTCCGGCCATGCGCGCTCCGTCGGCGGGGGAGCGGGGTGGGACCCGGTGGGCTCCGGGTCCGTCACCTCACGCGGGCCGTACGGCGCCTCGTACCGTGCCCTCGCCGACGGCCGTGATCGGCTCCTCGCGGATGGCCGCGCCGGGGCCCGGGGCGTGGATCATCATGCCGACGTCCGTGCACAGGCCGACATGGCTGAGGTCGTCGTGGAAGAACACGAGGTCGCCGGGGCGGAGTTCGTCGAGACCGACCCGGGTGAAGGCCTTCGCCTGGTCGATCGCGACCCGCGGCAGCGTCACCCCGGCGGCCCGCCAGGCGGCCTGGGTGAGGCTGGAGCAGTCGTACGACTCCGGTCCCGTCGCGCCCGGCAGGCAGGGCCGCCCGATCTGGGCCCGCGCGAAGGCGAGCGCCTTGTCGGCCTTGCCGAGGTAGGCGGTGCCGGTGCCGGCGAAGGTGGGGCCAGCGGGGGCGGGTGCGGGCATGGGGGCTGCGGGTGTGGGCATGGGCGCGGGGGCCGGGGCAGGCGCGGCGGTCGCGAAGGCCGGCTCGGCGAGCGGCGCGCTCATCGACGGTCCCATGGGTGCGGCCATGGGCGCGGCGGCCATGGCCGGAGCCGGCGCCACCATGCCGGGAACAGGGGTAGCCATGCCCGGCATCGGAGCGGACATGGCCGGAGCCGGGGCAGCCATGGCCTGCATCGCTCCGGGCATCCCCGGCATCGCCGCGGCCATCCCCGGCATCGGTCCGGCCATGGTGGCCGCGGGAGCCGCGAAACCGGTCATGGCGGCGGCACCCACGAGCTCGGGAGCGGGGAAGCCGGCGGCGGGCGCGGCGAAGGCCGCTTCGGGCATGAGCGTGCCGTTCGGCGGCGTCCCGGGACCGGCCTGCGGCATCGGGGTACCGGCCGGGGGAGTGCCCATGCCCGCGTCGGGCATCGGGAAGGCGAACGAGCCGGTCATGGGGCCGGCCTGGGCCATCGGCGCACCGGCGGAGGGCGCCGCCTCGGGGTACGGGAAGCTGAACGGCGGCTGCGCGACACCGAATTCGGAGGGCGGGAAGACCGCGCCGGGAGCACCGGCCCCGGCGACCGGAATACCGCCGGCAGGGGTGGCGGGGCCCGGTGCGGGTGCCTGGGCGGCGTCCGGCATGGGGAAGGTGAACGAGCCGGTTCCGGGGCCCTGTTGGGGCATCGGGGTGCCCGGGGCCGGTGTGGCGGTGCCGGCACCGGGCATGGGGAAGGTGAACGAACCGCTCGCGGGGCCGTTCTGGGCCGGTGCGGGTGCCTGGGCGGCGTCCGGCATGGGGAAGGTGAACGAGCCGGTTCCGGGGCCCTGTTGGGGCATCGGGGTGCCCGGGGCCGGTGTGGCGGTGCCGGCCTCCGGCATCGGGAAGGCGAACGAACCGGTACCCGGGCCGGCCTGCGGCGCGGGGGCGCTGGGGGCCGGTGCCGGTGTCGGCGCGGGGGCCGGAGCGTCGAAGTCCGGGAGGATGAACGTGCCGGTCGTGGGGTCGACTTCGGGCATCGGGAAGCTGAACGCGGGCTTCGGGGTGCCGAATTGGGTGTTCGGGAAGGCGGGGGCGGGCCTGCCGCCCCTGGCCGCGGCCTTGCCGGCCCCCGGAGTCATGATCTTGGCCTCGGGCATCCCGTCCGCGCCGCCCACCACCGGCTGTGGGCCCGTGTCGGAGCTCAGGACGGGCTGCGAGGACGTGCCCTGACCCGCCCACGCGGCCGTGGCCTCGGCACGGTACGCCTGCTGCGCCGCGGTGTCCCCGGGCCGCGCCACGGGAGTGGCCGGGGGGCTCATCTGCTGGGCCGCCATGGGCTGGGCCGCCATGGGCTGGGCGGCCATGGGCTGCCCTGCCATCGGCGGAGCCGCTGCTCCGGGCTGCGGCGCCATCGGCGGCTGCCCTGCCATCGGCTGAGGCGCCATCGGCTGGGGTGTCATCTGCTGCGGCACCATCGGCATCGCCATGGTCGCCGCGGGGGACGGCTGAGACGGCTGCCGCGGTGCGGGCTCCGGGGCCGCGGGCATCGGCTGGGGCGCGGGCGGCAGGGCGGCGACAGGCCGTGCCGGGAGCTCCGGTACCTGCCGTGCGGGCGCCTCGAGTTCGAGCCGGCGGCCCGACTCCAGAGCGAGCGGCGCCCGCTTCTCGAACGCCTCCTCCAGCTCCTTCGGCACCCGGGGACCGGAGGGGCCGCCGATGGGGCGGGCCGGCATCCGGTCGGCCGGGAGGGCGGCGGCCACGGTGGGACCGATGCTGCCGCGCGCCACGTCGAACCACTTCCGGGTCATGGCGTCGGTCGACGGGTCGGACCCGCGCCCGCCGCGCGCGAGGGAGACACCGGACCGGCGCCCGCCGGCCTGGGCGCGCGTCACGTTGTACTTCCCGGTGTCGCTCTCGGCACGGTCGTACAGCGCGTTGACCGCCTGCTGGACCTCCGCCCGGCTCGGCTCGCCGACGTCCGTCGCCATGGAAGACGTACTCCTTCCGTGCTCCGCCGGGCCGTACCGGCCCGCGGATCCGGGCGACCCCACGGAGGGGGTGCCCCAAGCTCAATGCCCTGCCGGGCTGTTGGGCCGCCTGACCCGGCGTTTGTTCGCCGGAGTCGATCGTGCGGTCTGGGCGTCAACCTAACCAACATGTGTGACTGGTGTGAAGATTGAAGCGTTAAATGTCCGATACGTATTCGTGACCTTCGTCTCTCACCTCTTCGCACCGGTCCGCAATGACCGGTTCGCCACCGTTCATGATCGCTCACGATCGCCGCCGTGACCAGTCCCGGGAGCTTCCGTGGACGCCCCGACCGACGCTCGATTCGATCGTGGCGACAATCGAATCGAGCGTCACTGCTTGCCGCAACCGCGCCGACGACCGTAGATTCCTCACATTCAGTCGCCCGATTCGACCAGGGATGTGCCATGGACCGTGCCCGACTCCGTCATCTCCTGGCCCGCGAGAGCGCGGACGCCGAGCGGCGCAACCCCCGCTCCCGGGACGCCTACGCGCGTGCCGAGCATCTCTTCGGCCGGGTGCCGATGACCTGGATGAACAAGACGGCCGACGCCTTCCCCCGGTACCTGGAGTCCGCGCGGGGCGCCCGGGTCCGGGACATCGACGGGCACGAGTACATCGACTTCTGCCTCGGCGACACCGGCGCGATGGCGGGCCACTCGCCGGCCGCCGTCGCCGACGCCGTCCAGCACCGCTTCGCCACCCTCGGCGGCGCGACCGCGATGCTGCCCACCGAGGACGCCGAATGGGTCGGCGCCGAGCTGACCCGACGCTTCGGCCCGACCCGCTGGAGCTTCGCGCTCACCGCCACCGACGCCAACCGCTGGGCGATCCGCCTCGCCCGGGCCGTCACCGACCGTCCGAAGATCCTGGTCAACAGCTACTGCTACCACGGCAGCGTCGACGAGTCGCTGATCGTGACCGGCCCCGACGGCCACGGCGCCGCCCGCCCCGGAAACGTCGGCGCGCCCTGCGACGTCACCCTCACCAGCCGGGTCGCCGAGTTCAACGACCTGGACCATCTCGAGCGCGAACTCGCCCACGGCGACGTGGCCGCCGTACTGATGGAACCCGCGCTCACCAACATCGGCATCGTCCTGCCCGATCCCGGCTATCTCGAGGGTGTGCGCGAGCTGACCCGCCGGCACGGCACGCTGCTGATCAACGACGAGACGCACACCTTCTCCGCCGGACCGGGCGGCTGCACCGCCGCCTGGGGCCTGGAACCCGATGTGCTGACCATCGGCAAGGCCATCGCCGGCGGCATCCCGGCGGGCGCCTACGGCCTCTCCGCGGACCTCGCCGACCGGCTGCTGGGCCGCGCCGACCTGGACCTCGTCGACATGGGCGGGGTCGGCGGCACCCTCGCCGGCAACGCGCTCTCCGTCGCCGCGACCCGCGCCACCCTCGAACACGTCCTCACGGACGAGGCGTTCGCCCGTATGCACAAGCTGTCCGAACGCTTCGAGGCGGGCGTCCGCGCCGGTGTCGAGGCCCATGGACTGCCCTGGTCGGTCAGCCGCCTCGGCGCCCGCACGGAGTACCGCTTCACCGACCCCGCGCCCCGCACGGGCACCGAGGCCGCGGCCGCCGGCGACCCCGAGCTGGAGGACTTCCTCCACCTCTACCTCGCCAACCGGGGCATCCTCCTCACCCCGTTCCACAACATGGCCCTGATGTGTCCCGACACCACCGGGCGGGACGTCGACACCCACACCGAACTGTTCGCCGCCGCCCTGGCCGAACTGGCCGGCTGAGCCGCGGGAGGAAGAACGACGTGGACGACATCGACCGGGCCATCCTGCGCGAACTCCAGACCGACGGACGTATCGCGTACGCCGACCTCGGCCCCCGGGTGGGCCTGTCCGCCTCCGCCGCCCGCCAGCGGCTGCAACGGCTGCTGGACTCCCGTGCCGTGCAGGTCGTCGGCGTCACCGACCCCATGGCCATGGGCGGCCAGGCCATGGCACTCCTCGGCATCACCGTCGACGGCGACCCGCGCCCCGTCGCCGACGCGCTGGCCGCCCACCCCGAGGTGGTGTACTCGGTGCTCACCTCGGGCGGCTTCGACCTGTTCGCCGAGGTGGTCAGCCCCACCGCGAAGGACCTGCTCGACTTCGTCAACGACACCGTGCGGCCCGTCGAAGGCGTCAGCGGCGTCCAGCCCTTCCCCTACTTCGCCATCCACACCCACCGGTTCCTGTGGGAGGTGGGGTGACCAGGGGCGACCTGGGTCGACCTTGCGCGACGACGGCGCCATAGGGTGGCCGGTATGCGCGTTGACTTCGATCCCGAGTCCCTGGGCTCGGGAGCCTTCTACCGGCTGCTCACGGCCGTCGTCGTCCCCCGGCCGATCGCCTGGGTGTCCACCCTCGCCGCCGACGGCACGACCGCCAACCTCGCCCCGCACTCCTTCTTCACCGTCGCCTGCACCGACCCGCCGATCGTCCAGTTCACCTCCGTCGGGCGCAAGGACTCCCTGCGCAACGTCGAGGCAACCGGCGAGTTCGTCGTCAACTTCGCGCCCGAGCCGCTCTTCGAGCAGATCAACGCCACCGGCACCGACTTCCCCGCCGACGAGGGCGAGTTCGACGCCGTGGGCATCGAACGCGAGCCCTCGCTGCGGGTGAAGCCGCCCCGCGTGGCCGCCTCGCCCGTGGCGCTCGAGTGCCGGCTGCACTCCACCCTCGGCATCGGCAACTCCACCCTCGTCCTCGGCCGGGTGGTACACGCGGCCGTGCGGGAGGACGTCGTCGTGGACGGCCACCCCGACATACGGCGGCTGCGGCCCCTGTCCCGGCTCGGCCGCGACGAATGGGGCACCGTCGGAGAGGTCCACGACCTCGCCCGGATCGCCTACCGCGACTGGCCGCCCTCCTGACCTCTCCGGTCCTATGATCGGATCATGACGAAATCGGCGACGAGAGCGGCGACGAAAGTAGCGACGAAAGCGGTGGCGAAGCAGGCGGACGCGGACGGCTCCTGGCGTTCGCTGTGGTCGAAGAACTCGGCGCTGTCGATCGGCTCGGTCGACTCGTTCCTCTCCATCGGTTCCGTGGGCAGTTCCCTGTCCGTCGCCTCCGTCGGCAGCTTCCTGTCCGTGGGATCCGTCGGCTCCGCCGCGTCCTTCGCCTCCGTGGGCTCCTGGCTCAGCGCCGGCTCGGTCCTGTCCGCCCAGTCGACCGGCGCGGTGCTGGCCTGGCGCTCCCGCGGGGGCGGCGGCCGGGCGGTCGGCGCGGCGGCGGCCACGCTCGCCGGAGTGGCCGTGCTCTACGCCTGGAAGGCGAGCCGTTCGGCGAAGTGACCGCCCCCGGACGTCGTCTCAGCCGACCGTTCCGGAACGCACCCACTCGCGCGGCGACCGTCCGTAGGCCACCCGGAAGACCCGGCTGAAGTGGGCCGGATTGGCGAAACCCCAGCGCTGGGCGACCGCCGACACCGTGGGCGCCGCCGAGTCCCACCGCGTCAGGTCCTGGGCGCACCGCTCCAGCCGCCGCCGCTGGATCAGCCGCGCCACGGTGACGCCCTCCTCCTCGAACAGCCGGTGCAGATAGCGCACGGAGATGTGGTGCGCCGCCGCGATGCCCGCCGGGGACAGCCCGGGATCCGCCAGATGCCGGTCGATGTGGTCCCGGATGCGGTGCACGAGAGGGTGCTGCGGGGCGGCGGGGGCGGGCCCGTCGGCCGTCGTCCGCTCGTCCACCAGCGTGGCGAACAGGTCCACGACACTGGCCGCCAGCCTCGTCGCGACCGCCGGGGAACACGTCGGCAGCGACGCCGCCAGCCCGGTCAGGAAGGACCCCAGCAGCGCACCGGCCCCCTGCGCGCCCCCGATCGCGGTGCCGGTGACCTGCCGCAGATCCTCCTCGGGCAGACCGAGCGCCCGCCGCGGCATGTGCAGCACCCGCGTCGAGAACCGCCCCGGATAGTCCAGGGCGTACGGGCGTGACGTGTCGTACACGACGAGGTCGCCCTCGTCCACTCGCGCGTGCCGGCCGTCCTGGAGCAGCGTGGCCGTGCCCGCCGTCTGGACCCCGACCGCCACGCAGTCCGAGGCCGCGCGGGCGATCTGGGCGGGCGTACGGCTCGTACGCTGCGCGTCCGCCTCGACGGTGGAGATCCACAGACAGCCGAGCCGTCCGCTGGAGATCCGGCCCGAGAACGGTCCGTCCCCGCGGGCGGTGACGGTCATCGGCACCAGCGCCCTGCCCAGCGCGTCGCGCCAGTACGTGAGCCGCTCCCCCTCGGGAACCGCGTCCGTCGTCCACACCAGGCTCACCCGGTTCTCCCCTTCCGCCGTACGAGGCGCAGGAGAACGCGGAGCGTCGGCGGCCCGGTCTCCCCGCCGACTCCAGCCAAGCAGCCGGCCGGGACCGCCTCCAGGCAGGAAGCAGGCAGAAACACACCCGCCGCGACGGTGCGCGCACGGAACAGTCCGGTGCGCTGAGGGACAAGACACGGGGGAGCCGCGACGGCGAGGATGGGGACACGGCGCGGGGACCTCGCCCGCCGGTGCCGCCCTAGGGCGTGTAGAGGCGGGCGAGGGCGTCGTGGGCCGCCGTGACGCGCTGCGGGTCGGCGTCCGGGCCGAGGTTGACACAGCGGGCGAAGGCCTCCCGGGCTTCGGCCCGCCGCCCGGCGGACAGCAGGGCGTCGCCCAGATGGACGAGCTGACGGCTCTCCATGGCCGTGTTGCCGCTGCTCCGCCAGATCGCCATGGCGGCGCGATGGTGCTCGACCGCCTCCGCCCAGCGCCCCAGCAGGGCGTTGCTGGACCCCATGCCCGAGTGCATGCCGCCCCGGCCGAACTCGGCGATGTGCGGCGCCAGCCGGTCCTGGACCCGCTCCAGGAACGCCAGCGTGTCCCCGTACACCACCAGGGCCTCCTCGGGGCGGCCCGAGTCCATCAGGATCAGGGCGCGTCCGTGCCGGGCCTGGAGGCTGCCGTGCAGATCGCCCGCGGCCTCGAACAGCGCGACCGCGCGGTGCATGTGCCCGCCGGCCCGGACGTGGTCGTCCAGCCGACGGAACGCCAGCCCCTGATAGATGTGCGCCCACGCCTCCTGCCGTACGTCACCGGCCCGCCGCGCGGCCCCGAGTGCCGCCGCGGAGCGCTCCAGACTGTCGTGCGGGCGCCCTTCGCAGGTGAGCAGCGCCCACGCGTGATAGTTGAGATGCGTCGCCTCCAGCACCGGATCGCCCAGCTCGCGCGCCGAGCGGGCGGCCGTGCCGAAGACCTCCGGCCAGTGCCCCCAGAAGATCCACTGGTCGGAGAACCAGTGCAGCGCCTCCGCCACCTCCACCACGGTCGGGTGCGCCCCGTCGGCGGCCGCCGCGCGCAGGGCCGCCAGCCAGTTCGCGCCCTCGGTCTGCAACCAGGCCCGGGCCCGGTCCGCGCTCGACAGATCGACCGCCCCGTCGAAGCCGGCGGGCGGCGCACCGTGGTCCGGCTCGAACCAGCGCCCGGCCACGACCGTGGTCCCCAGCAGCCAGTCGTACAGCGCCGCACGCGCGCGTACGGCCTCCGGTGCGCTCTCCTCGGCCGCCAGCCGGGCACGCGCGTACAGCCGCAGCAGGTCGTGCAGCCGGTACCGCTCGCCGTACGCCCCGAGCAGCCCGGTCTCGACCAGCTCCTCCAGGGCGTCCTCGGCGTCGAACGGCGTCTGCCCCGTCAGCCGGGCGGCCCCGGCGGCCCCCGTGTCCGGCCCCGGGAGCAGCGCGAGCCGCCGGAACAACCGGGCGGCGGCGGGGGTGAGCTGACGGTACGACAGGTCGAAGGCGGCGGTGACGCGTACGTCCCCGGCGGCCAGCGCGTCCAGCCGCCGGTCCTCGGCCGCCAGCCGGTCGGCGAGCCGGCGCACCGTCCAGCCGGTGCGGGTGGCCAGCCAGTTGCCCGCCACCCGCAGGGCCAGCGGCAGATGCCCGCAGCGTACGGCGACATCGGCGACGGCGTCCGGATCGGCCGCCGCCCGCTCGGCGCCGACCAGGGCGGTGAGGAACGCGGCGGCCTCCGCCGGGCTCAGCTCCCCGAGCGGCAGCCGGTGCACACTGTCCAGCCCGGTCAGCATGCGCCGGCTCGTCACGACCACCATGGCCGCGCCCGCGGCCGGCAGCAGCGGCCGCACCTGGGCCTCGTCCCGCGCGTCGTCCAGCACCAGCAGACAGCGCCGCTCCGCCAGCACCCGCCGGTACAGCGCCGGATGCCCGTCCGGACCGGCCTGTGCGAGCTCCCGGTCGGCCACCTGGAGGGCCTTGAGCACACGGAGCACGAGCTCCGAGGGGCCGGGCGGCTCCTCGTCCGTGCCGCACAGGTCGACCACCAACTGCCCGTCGGGGAAACGCTCGGCGAGCGCGCGGGCCGCGTGCAGCGCGAGCGTCGTCTTGCCCGCGCCCGGCGGCCCGGACACGGCCACCACCACCGGCTGCGCCGCGTCCTGCCGCCCGGCCAGCTCCGTGAGCCGCGCCAACTGCGCTTCCCGGCCCACGAAGTCGTCGACCCCGCGCGGGAACGCCCGTACGCCCACCGGGCTGTATCCCGGCGGGCGCCCCGCCCGCGCGGCCAAGAGCAGCCGCTCCCGCAGCGCCTCGTCCAGCCCCAGACCGTCCGCGAGCGCCGCGACCGTACGCCGCTGCGGAGCCGCCCGCCGCCCCCGCTCCAGGTCCCCGATGCCCCGCACACTGACACCCGACGCCTCCGCCAGACCCTCCATGGTCAGCGACGCGGCCAGCCTCAACTCCCGCAGCAGCGGCCCGAACACCGCTCCCTCCCCGCTCAATCCCGTCCCTTCCGCCCGTGCCGGGCTGCCCGCACGCCGACCGTGATCCACCGGATTCTAGGAGAGCGGAGCGTTTGCGCCGCGCTCCCGACCGGGATCCGGACGGCCCCGGCGCGGCGCTCCGGCCCACGCGGGGCGCCGCTGCCAACGATTCCGCACCGGGCGCTGTTTCCGCAGGTCGGACGCATTGTCAGTGGTCGCCGATAAGTTGATTGTCGTCGCGCCGCTCGGGTGCGGCGAATCCCCCTGTGCTGCGCCGCTCCGGCGTGTGCAGCCGTGTGCCGCAAAGGAGATGATGAGTTGTCGGACCGGGAGAACTGGGAAAGGGCGAGTACGGCCCGGGTGGTGCCGCCCGCCCGCCCGCGCAAGCTCGCCAAGGTCCCCTTCGTCGAACTGGCCGACGGACGCCTGCAAGGGGTCGTCTCCAGCGGCTCGGACATCGAGCGGGTGTACGTCTCGTCGATCGCGGCCGGCACCTTCGCCTTCGCGTGCAGCACCAACAACAACCGGCCCTGCGGCGGCGCGCGCGGCTCGTTCTGCAACCACATCCGCGCCCTGGTCACCGAGGCCGTCCTGCAGTACGGCGGCATGCGCGTCGCCCGCTATCTGCGCGTCGAGCCGACGGGCGGCGAGCCCGACGCCGCCGCCCTCACCACCGCGATGATCGGGACCCGCCCGCAGCCGGCGGACGGCAAGGCGGCCGCCGCCCCCGTCTTCAGCCGGTTCCTGCGCCACCTCGCCTACCTCGAACAGGCGCCGGTCACGGACCCGTTGCCGGAGATGCAGTGGTTCGCGCCGACGCGTGCGGAGGGCACCGGGGCGTCCGCCTCCGAGGGGGCCGTGGATCCGGGCGGCGCGGGGGAGCGCCCGGGTGCGGGGGGGTCGGCCGGCGTGCTCGGCGCCCCGGTGGACGGGCTGGAGGAGGCCCTGGCCGCGGCCGACGCCTTCGACCGGTGTCTCGTCGCCGGGCTGCTGCGGCCCCGGTCCGACCAGGCCGCCGGTCTGGCGGAGCTCGCCCGCGCCGTCGCCGGCAGCCCGCTGGCCGCCCGGGTCGCCGAGGCCGCCGAGAAGGCCGCCGCGGGAACCGCGGGCGAGGACCACTTCCTCGCCCTGGCCGCCGCCCGCTCGGCCCTCCTCGGCGCCGCCCACGATGCGCTCGCCGCCCGCGCCGACGCCTCCACCGGCCGCACCCGCGCCGACGACACCCCCTCGGCGGTCGGCGACCCGCAGCAGGCCAACCTGCTCGCCGCGGCCCGGACCTGGCTCGCGGACCTCGCCCGCGCCGGCTGGCAGGGCATCGACCACGAACTCGTCGGCGGCGCCGCCCAGATCGTCTCCGCGATGCTGGCCAGGCCCGAACTGCGCCGGCCGGCCACCCTGCTCGACGGGTTCGCCGCCGAACTCGCCGCCTCCTGCCCCGGATCGGCCCTGGAGCGGATCCCGGCCCGCCGCTGGGGCGACCTCTGGGCGCGCGCCCTGCTGCTCACCCGGACCGGCGCCACCGACCGGCCCGCCGTCGGCACCGCCACCGGGCGGCTGCTGCCGCTCGGCATCGACCTGCACGAACACGCGACCGCCGCCCAGGCCCAGGTCCACGCCGTGTTCGAACCCGAGGACGGCACCCCGTCCCGGCTGGTCCGCGCGAGCGTCTCGGTGCCCAAGCCGGACACCGTGGTCGCGGCCGGCGTCTGGCAGCTGCTGCGGCCGCATCTCGCGCTGCTCGCGGCCCTCGGCGAAGGCCGGGCGATGCACCTGGACGCCATGCCCCTCACCGCGGAGGGCGACCTCCTCTGGGACGGCACCCGGGCCCGCCCGGGCGAACCGGCGGACCCCTTCGCCACCGCCCGCGTCGCCCTGCCCACCGCCACCGCGGCCGCCACCGCGCCGCTCGACCGCCACCCCGCGCGGCTCGCCGAACCGGTGTTCCTGGAGGGCTACACCACCCGCCAGGACGGCGACACCCTCGTCCTGACCAGCGCGGGCGACGACCTCGTCGTCGACACCGACCGCATCCCGGTCGCGGGCCCGCTGACCCCCGAGGCCGTCGCGGCCTCCGGCGCCTGCATCGGTCTGCTCCGCTGGGACGGCGGCGCCTTCCGGCTCCAGCCGCTGGCCGTCGAGACCACCGTGCGCAGGAAGACCGTCGCCCTCCAGGCGGGCGCCTGGGCCGGCGGCACCACCGACAAGACGGGCGTCAGGGCGGAGAAGGCCGCCACCGACGCCGTGACCGTCCTGCGGGAGCGAGCGGGAAGGCTGCTGCGCAAATGACCGACCCGACGACCGACCCGACGGCCGACGCGGCGCCCGACGCGGCGCCCGAGCCCGCTCCGCACGACAACCGTCGGCAGGTTCTGTACTGGCGCCTCCTCGCCCGCCTCTTCGACCCGGAGGAGCAGGCCGCCCTGGAGTCGGCGAGCCTCGCCGTCGTGGAGGACATCGGCCTCCCGCCCGCCCTGCTGGACCCGCAGGTCTCCGTCGACTCGATCGTGCAGCGCCATCCGCACCTGGCGGACGAGTTCGACGGGCTGATGTTGCCCGACACCGCCGACACCGCCGACACCGACGTGCGTGACGGTGCCGAGGAGGTGCGCCGCGCGGCCCTGGTGTCCAAGGTGCTGCTCAACGTGTTCGCCACCGGCACCGGAGCCGTCAGCGCCGGGCAGCTGTCCCGGTGGCAGTCCGACGCCGGCTGGCTGGAGCGCGCCCTCGGCTGCCAACCCGGCGATCTGCGCGGCGGACGCGGCGCCGGACAAGGCAAGGGCCGCGGCGCCGGCCGGGGCGTGAGCCCCACCGGGACCGGCGGCCACCGCGCCACCCCCGACCTGGGCAACCTCATTCCGGCGATCGGACCCGAGCTGGGCGCCCTGGAGGGCGACCTCGTGCGCCGCATGCGGTTGCGCGAGGTGCTCGCCGACCCCGCTCTCGCCGCCCGCCTCACCCCGAGCATGTCGCTCATCGAGCAGCTGCTGCGCGACAAGAACAACCTCTCGGGCGTGGCCCTCGCCAACGCGAAGTCGCTGATCCGCCGGTTCGTCGACGAGGTCGCGGAAGTCCTGCGCACCCAGGTCGAGAAAGCCACCGTCGGCGCGATCGACCGCTCGATCCCACCGAAGCGCGTCTTCCGCAACCTCGACCTCGACCGCACCATCTGGAAGAACCTCACCAACTACAGCCCGGAGGAGGAGCGGCTCTACGTCGACCGCCTCTACTACCGGCACACCGCCCGCAAGACGACACCGCAGCGGCTCATCGTGGTCGTCGACCAGTCGGGTTCCATGGTCGACTCGATGGTCAACTGCACCATCCTGGCGTCGATCTTCGCCGGACTGCCGAAGGTGGACGTCCACCTCGTCGCGTACGACACCCGGGCGGTCGACCTCACCCCCTGGGTGCACGACCCCTTCGAGACCCTGCTGCGCACCCAGCTCGGCGGCGGCACCGACGGCACGGTCGCGATGGCCCTGGCCCAGCCGAAGATCGCCGAGCCGCGCGACACCGTCGTGGTGTGGATCTCCGACTTCTACGAATGGCACCACCAGCCGCTGTTCGACAGCATGGCCGCCCTCCATCGCTCCGGGGTCAAGTTCATTCCCGTCGGCTCGGTGACCAGCTCCGGGCGCGGCAGCGTCAACCCCTGGTTCCGGGAGCGCTTCAAGGACCAGGGCACACCGGTGATCTCCGGTCACATCCGCAAGCTCGTCGATGAACTCAAGACGTTCCTCGCCTGACAGCCCCCTACCTCCCGCTCTGTGAAAGGCACTGTGATGACCGACCTGTTGCGCGCCCCCGCCGAGATCAAGTTCGCCGAGGAACTGGACTGGCTGGAGTCGATCGACGACAACCCCAAGCCGTTCTCCTGGAGGCTGTCGCCGAAGATGATCCGGGTGTTCATCCTGGGCTCCGAGCGCGCCGACGGCCTCGACCGGGAGATCGGCCAGAAGTGGTTCGGCGACCGCAGTTTCGTCGAGCGATCCATCGTGACCCTCGCCTCCGACCGCGGACTGCTGCTCATCGGCGACCCCGGCACCGGCAAGAGCTGGCTCGCCGAACTGCTGTCGGCGGCCATCTGCCGCAACTCCACCCAGGTCGTGCAGGGCACGGCGGGCACCACCGAGGACCACATCAAGTACTCGTGGAACGTGTCCATGGTGATCGCCAAGGGGCAGTCGCGCGAGTCCATGATCCCCTCGCCGATCATGACCGCGATGGAGACCGGCACCATCGGCCGCTTCGAGGAACTCACCCGTTCCACCAGCGACGTCCAGGACGCGCTGATCTCGATCCTCTCCGAGAAGTACATCTCCGTCCCCGAACTGGACGGCGCCGGCGGTGAGAACATCGTCTTCGCCAAGCCCGGGTTCTCGATCATCGCCACCGCCAACAGCCGCGACCGGGGGGTGAACGACCTGTCCTCCGCGCTCAAGCGCCGCTTCAACTTCGTCCGCATCCCGGTCGTGACGAACAAGAAGAGCGAGGCGGAGATCGTCCGCTTCCGCACCGAGGAACTCCTGCGCCGCCACCAGATCGAACTCGACGTCCCGCCGACCCTGCTGGACGTGCTCCTGCAGAGCTTCGCCGACCTGCGCGCCTCCGCGGCCGCCGCCGGCAGCGACGACGAGAAACTGGAGTCCGCGCTGTCCACCGCCGAGCAGATCGGTGTCCTGGAGGACGCCATCCTGCACAGCAACTTCTTCGGCGACCGCGCCCTCACCGCCCGCACCCTCGCCTCCTCGCTCGTCGGCTCCCTCGCCCGGCGCGAGCCCGAGGACCTCGCCATCCTCAACAAGTACCTGCACGGCGTCGTCGAGCCGCGCAGCAAGGACGAGGGCGGCTCCTGGCCGGAGTTCCTCGAAGGCGGCCGCGACGCGATCGCGACCCTCTCATGAGCGGCGCGCAGATCAGCACCGGCAGCACCTTCGAGGGACTGCGCGGCCAGCTCCAGGAGGCCGCCACGGCCTTCGCCGACGGACCCGGTGCCCTGGAGGGCATCCTGCGCGGCATCGTGGACGACGTCGAGCGCGCGGTGGGCGAACCGCTGGAGATCTTCCCGGTCTGCCACCACTCACCCGCCTCGGCGATCGCCATGGCCCGCCGGCTGCGCGAGAAGCAGCCCAAGGTGGTCTACCTGGAGCTCTGCGAGGACATGGCCCCCCTCCTCACCGAGCTGCGCAACTGCCGCCTCCCGGTGGCCGTCCAGGCGTTCGCGTCGGAGGTCGAGGGCTTCCCCGCCGACTGGTCCCCGCTGTCGGTCGTGGCCCCGATCACCGAGGCCTCCGCCGAGTACCAGGCCATCGCCTACGCCCTGGACACCCCCGGAGTCGAACTGGTCCTCGTCGACCGCTCCTCGGACCATGTGTTCCAGTGGGAGAAGGAGGCAGAGCCGGAGGAAACGACCCCGGGCGACACGGCGGCCGGCGAGGAGAGCGCCCTGCACGGCGACGCCGTCGGCGTGGAGATCGGCGACCTGCGCCCCCGCTTCGCCGAACTGGAGGAACACCTCCTGCGCCACGGCCGGGTCCGCCACTGGTCCGAGTGGTGGCACCAGTACGTCGAACTGCCCCTCGGCGACAGCGACCACGACACCTACCGCCAGGTGATGCTGCTCATCGGCAGCCTCTTCCGCCGCCTCGCCCCGGGGGAGGCGCACAAGGTCCGCGTCGACGAGGACCGCGAGCGGTACATGTGGACGCGGATGCGGGAGCACCTCGCCGCCACCGGCGCCGACCCCGCCGACTGCCTCTACGTCTGCGGAGCGTTCCACGCGGCCAGCCGGGTCGAGGAGTTCGGCGTGCACGGCAGCGACACCTTCACCATCAGCCCGCCCAGCGGGACCACGTGGCGGCATGGCCTGATCCCGTCCAGCCACGCCGCGATCGAGGCCCAGTTCGGCCTGGCCGCAGGTTCGGTCTCCATCGCCGCGACGGAATGGGCCAAGAACCTCAAGCGCACCCGCGTGAAGCCGTACCGGCTGGCGGGCCAGGCGGGCACGAAACCCAGGAAGAGCCTCCCCGCGGCGACCCCCCTCGCCGCCCCGGCGGCGCCCGCCGACAAGCTCACCGGCTTCCTCCGGCGGCCACCGGTCCTCGACTCCCTCGACGAGGCCGAACTGCTCGGCTGGTCGGTGGAGATCGTGCGCTCCGCCCGCCGCAACGGCTACCTCGCCTCCACGGCCGACGCCATCGCCGTCTTCGAGACGTCGATCCTGCTGGCGGGCCTGCGCGACCGCGCCAAGCCGACGCCGTACGACTTCCAGGACGCGGCCGTCACCTGCATCGAGAAGGACCGGGTGCCGGGCCGGCGGGACGTGGGCCGGCTGGTCGAGATCATGATGGGCGGCGACCGCGTCGGCCAGGTCGGCTACGACGCGCTGCCGCCGCTGGCCCGCGACGTCCACGACCGGCTCGCCCCGCTGAACCTGAAGCTCCAGCAGCGCGGGGTCCAGCGGGCCCTGCTGGACATCGCCGCACAGCCCGAACTGGCGCACTGCTCCGACGTGCTGTGGATGCTGCGGCGACTGCTGCCCGAGGGCGCCGCCCGCCCCATCATGGGCGATCGCAGCCTGGGCGAGCGCCCGATCCAGGAGTCCTGGGACCTCGCCCTCGGCACCCACCAGCGGTCGCTCATCGAACTCGGCTACGAGGGCGTCAGCATCGAGCAGGTCCTGGAGCAGCGGCTGCGCCGCACCGCGTACGCACCGCAGGCCACGGCGGCGACCGTCCTCGCGACGGTCGAGGACGCGATCGTCTACCTGGGCAGCCGACGGCTCGCCGACGAGCTGGGCACGCACGCGCTGGAGGTCCTGGCCGGCGAACGCAGCGTCGACGGCGCACCCGAGGTGCTGCGCCGCGTCCGCCGGCTGCTGGCGTACTACCGCACCGGCGAACCGGTGCTGCCGTCCTGGATCGAGTCCTTCGTCAAGACCGGGTACGCGCACTACTGCACGCTGCTGCCGACCGCGTTCACCGACGAGGACGCGACCGTCCGTCAGGTCGCCGCGATGCTGGGCTTCCTGTTCAGCATGGAGAGCCTCGCCCTCTCCCTCGGCTGCGACCGCACCCAGCTCGAACTGTCCCTGGCCCAGTCCCACCCGGCCGAGCCCGCGCGCACCGCCCTGCTCTGGGCGGCCCAGACCCACCTCGGCACCCTGCCCCGGGCGGCCCTGCGGGAGCGCTGCGACGGCCTGCTCGCCAACCCGCTGGTCGTCCCGGCCTACCCCCGTTACCTCAGCGGCTTCGTCCACGCCCTCGAACCGGTGCCGGCCCTGGCCGACTTCGTCGTCGAGGCGGTGTCCAACGCCTTCGCCCGACTGCCCGACCGGGTCCTGCTGCCCTGGCTGCCGACGCTCATCACCACCCTGCGGGCGGGCGGCACCGAGCTGGCCCCGCTGATCGTCCGCGAGGCCGGCCGGATCTTCCCGGCCCGCCTGGCGGAGCTGGACACCTGGGTCCCGCCGTGGCGCCTGCCGGAGGCACCGCCCCTGGCCGTATCGCCCGCGCCCACCGGCGGCGGCGTGGCCCTCCTCGCCGCCCACCCCGCGACCTGCGACGCGCTGGCCGACCTGCTGGGCTGCGAAGGCACCTGGGCGCAGACGGAACCGGCCGGGGCCGAGCTGCTGGCCCGGCACCCCGAGACCGCCCGTGCCCTCGGGGTCCTGCTGGCCGTCAGCTGACCGGCAGCGCCGCCACCAGCGCGCGGATGGCGTCCACGCCCAGCGCCGGGTTGGCGGCGGCGTGCTGCACCAGCTCCTCGTCGTCGAGCAACTCGGCCAGCCGGGCCTGGGGAAGGCTCGGATGCCGGGCGAAAGCGGCCCGCACCCCGGGATCCGGGTCCCGGGTGAGCCGGTCCACGACGTCCGACGGCGTCTCGGGATCGCGGGCGGCCAGGGCCCGGACCGCAGGGTCCTCGTCGTCGGCGTGGACGGCCAGCCCGGCGGTGGGGAAGCGAGGGAGGGCGGCGAGGCGTTCGCGCTGATGCCCGGTGTACTCGAGGAAGCTGCGCAGCAGGAGGGCCGGCGGGGCGTCCGGATGGTTCTGGGCCAGCAGCACGCGGACCCCCAAGTCGTAGTCGGCGGCCAGGCGGGCGACAAGGTCCGCCGGCAGCGTGTGCACCCGTGCCGCCTGCCGACGCAGCATCGGGTGGGAGGAGAGGGCGTCCCGGCGTACGGCCTCGGGGTCGCGGGGCGTCAGGGGTTCCGGCCAGAAAGCGAAGTCATCGTCCAGAGGGACTTCGTAGTCGATGGCAGTCAGTTCCTCCTCGGCCCACGCCGGATGCCGGGACACGGCGAGCCGCACCTTCGGGTCGGGGTCCTCGGCGAGGGCCCGCCGCTCCTCGGGGCCGAGGTCCTCGCGGGCGGCGACCGTCCGGCGCACGCCCGGGTCCGGGTCTGCGGCCAGGGAGCGCCGTTCGGCGGGGCCGAGGTCCACGCGGCCTGCGATGCGCCCGCGGACCTCCGGGTCGGGATCGGAGGCCAACATGCCGACCACGTCGGGAGGGAGGGTGGGGTTGGCCGCGAGGGTCGCCCGTTCGTCCTCCCGGGCCGGGGCGGTGAGCACGCTGTCGACGACCTTCCTGCTGAGGGCGTCGTAGAGCAGCATGCCGGTGCGGGCGTGACACGAGCGTTCCGGCAGGGTGCTCTCCACCCAGGCCGGATCCTCGTGCCGGGCGGCGTTCTCCGCTCTCTCCCGTACGTCGTCGGCAGGGTCTGCGAGCAGCGCGGCCCGGGTTTCGGCAGGCAGTGAGCTCCATCGGCCGACTCCCCAGACGCGGGCCTTCGCGACGGGATGCGTGGGCAGGCGGCGGCGCAGTTCGAGGGAGATCTGCCAGGAGAAGAACCCGTCCAGACTGTCGCCGTCGTAAGTGCTCATCATGTGGACGATCGTCTCGTCGGGCAGCGGCGGCAACTCCTCGTAGTGCATCCCCGAGGGACCGCCCGCGAGAAGGGTCCGCACCAGCCACTCGGGATCGTCCACCAGCCGGGCCCGCTCGGCCGGTGTGACGAAGCGGTTCCTGGCGAAGTCGGCCCTGACACGCGGGTCCGGGTGCCGGATCACGGCGTCGACCACGGCCTCGGGCAGCACCCGGTCCCGGCACAGCACCATCTGCACGGCGCGCGGGCCGTGTGCCAGCAGACGCAGCAGGAGATCCACCGGTGTGGACGGATTGAGCGCGGCTCCGGCGAGGCGGCGGGTGGGCAGATCGGCGGCGGCCCAGATCTCTTCGCGTGTCGGCATGTGTGAGGCCCCCCAGGACGACGCATGGGCCCCCTGCGCGGTGCAGGGGGCCCATGACCTTAACCCGGTCCTAGCGGCGGTGCGTGCCGATCGTCACGGTGCCGGGCTTCACCCCCGCCCCCGTGTCGAGGACCACCGTGCCGTCGGACTTCTTCCAGATCTTGATGGCGAAGGAGTCGGGGCCGTCCGTCGCCGTGACCCGGAAGCCGTAGCCCTTCTTGCCGTCCACCGTGCCCGAACCCTCGAGGACCGCCTTCGAGCCGGTGACGACGAGCCAGTCCAGCCCGGTGGAGCGGAACTTCACCCGGGCCGGGCCGGAGACATAGGAGACCTGGCCGAGCGGGGTGGCGGCCTGCGGGAGGTAGCGGGCGGCGACCGTGAAGAAGCCCCGGATGCCGACGGCGCCCGCGCCCATCACCGGACCGGCCGAGCGGTCGTACACGACGACCTCGGGGAGCGTACGGCTCACCGACCCGCCGTCGTCGTCCTTGACCGTGACCACCGGCCGGCGGATGCCCGCCGAGGTGTAGGTGTGCTCCGCGAGGCAGCCCGAGGAGATGACCTTGCCCGCCGCCGGCTTGGTGCCGTCCTTCCAGTCGACCGTGCAGGTGTGGGTGTCGGCGGTGCCCGGGTCGGTGAAGGAGACCGCGACGGTCGTCCTGCGGCCGGCCGGGACCGGGGCCTTCGGACCGGCGGTGGAGGTGAGGGTCGGAGCCGCGTTCCCGACCGTCACCACGGCCGTGTCGGTGCTGCGACCGCCGGTCAGGGTGAGGGTGAAGGTGCCGTTGTCGGAGCAGGTGACCGTGGTCCGGGCCGCCCCCGCATCCGCGACCGTGCAGGGCGCGCCCTGTTCGACCGTCCACTTCGGGGTGCCCGCCCCGGAGTGCGTGCCGTTCAGGGCGATCGCGTCGCCCTCCGTGCCCGTGGCGTCCGGACCGGCGTGCACGACGGCGACCGGGTCGATGCTGGTGAGCGTGGGCACGACCTTCTCGATCAGGCCGTCCGCGTCGAACTCCATCTTGTCGATGGTGGTCTCGCGGTGCGTGCCGTCACCGCCGGGGATCGCGAAGCGGTGGTAGGCGATGTACCAGTCGTCCGTGCCCGGGACCTGGACGACCGAGTGGTGGCCGGTGCCCAGGATGCCCAGCGAGGCGTCCTTCTCCAGGATCACGCCCCGCTTGGTCCAGGGGCCGGTGGGGGAGGGGCCGGTGGCGTAGGCGACGCGGTAGTTCTCGTCGCGGGTGTCGTTCTCCGACCACATGAAGTAGTAGGTGCCCTTGCGCTTCACCACGAACGAGCCCTCGTTGTAGCCGCTCGGGGTGATGTCCTTGATCTGCGCGGTGTCGATCGAGGTCATGTCGGCGTTCAGCGGCGCCACGTAGGCGTGGCCGTTGCCCCAGTAGAGGTACGACGTGCCGTCGTCGTCGGTGAAGACGGCCGGGTCGATCATCTGGCCGCTCAGCTGGCCCGCCTTCAGCAGCGGTTGGCCGAGCGCGTCCTTGAAGGGACCCGTGGGCGAGTCCGAGACGGCCACGCCGATGTTCGCGTCGGCGCAGAAGTAGAAGTAGTACTTCCCGTCCTTCTCGGCGATCGTCGGCGCCCAGGCCCTGCTGTCCGCCCAGCTCACGTCGGGCCCCAGGTCGAGGATGACGCCGTGGTCGGTCCAGTGCACCAGGTCGGTCGACGAGTACGCCTTGAACTGCGTACCGCTCCAGCCGTCGAAGCCGTCGGTCGTCGGGTACATGTAGAAGGTGTCGCCGAAGCGGACGATGTTCGGGTCGGCGTTGAGCCCCGGCAGCACCGGGCTCTTCATCTCCAGCGCCGACACCGTCCAGGTGCGCTTCTTGCCGTCGGAACCGGTGACCTCGTACTTCACGGGCTCGGTGAAGTTCTGCACGCTGCCCGAGGCGGGGCTGATCGCCGCGCCGTGGGCGAGGGAGAACTCCGGTGCCAGCGCGGTGAGGTCGGTGCCCTCCTTGAAGGGCAGGGTGATGCGGCTGTTCGCGTTGTCGATCAGTGCGTCGACCTTGAGCGCCGGGTGGGTGGCGCGTGCGATGCCCGTCGTGTTGCCGCTGAGCTCCATCACCTCGGCCGCCGACAGCGCGCGGTCGTAGATCCGGAAGTCGTCGACCTCGCCGCCGAAGTACGGGTCGGCCGCGTACAGGGAGCGTCCGATGTAGCCACTGTAGTCCTTGTCGGCGTCGTAGAG
Organism: Streptomyces sp. NPDC005820; assembly: GCF_040630255.1. Taxonomy (NCBI): domain Bacteria; kingdom Bacillati; phylum Actinomycetota; class Actinomycetes; order Kitasatosporales; family Streptomycetaceae; genus Streptomyces; species Streptomyces sp. NPDC005820. Next base: position 20,815 of record NZ_JBEXXE010000054.1, on the reverse strand, counting down.
CTCGGACGGCTTGATGGTGACGCCGGTTGCCCGGGCCGCCTCGATGCCGTCCACGTAGAGGACCATCGTGCCGGTCGAGCCGTCGAGGGTGACGGTGACGTGCCGCCACTCGCCGGCGGTGAGCTGCGAGCCGGCCGTCAGCTTCGACTCGGCCGACCAACTCGCCTTGGTGATGGCCGAGTACAGCTTCGTGGAGCCGTTGGAGGGGCTCGCGAAGAGGTACTTGTTGCTGTCCGGACCGAGCCCGAACAGCCACTGCCAGTTGCTGCCGCCCTTCCACTTCGCGTACGTCGAGACGGTCACGCTGTCGGCGTTCTTCAGCACGCCGTTCGGGATCTTCACATACGGCGAGTCGCTCGCGCCGGACATGCTGAACGAGCCGCCGCTCACGCCGGTGCCGAAGGCGGGCGTGCGGACGTAGGTGCCGTGGTAGCCGTGGCCGCTGGAGTCGACGGCGATGTTGCCGGACGTCTCGTCGAAGCCGTAGTGCAGCAGCAGGTCGGCGGGTACGTCGGCGCCCTCCGCGGAGACCGTGACCTCGGCCCGCACGGGGAGCGCGGCGCCGTCGGGCAGGCTTCCCGTCACGGTGAACTCACCGGGCTGCGCGTACGCCGACTCCGGGATGTCGTCCCAGCTCACGGCCACCGGCCGCTTGACGCCGTCGGAGTAGGTGGCGATCACGGTCGCGGGCAGCACCGGCGCCTCGCCGATCCGTGTCTTCACCGAGACGTCCTCGACGCCGGTGACGAGCTGGTCGGGCTGGTAGGCGGTCAGCAGTCGGTCGTACTCGGCCTGGGTGACCGGCAGGACCGTGCCGTGGCGGGGACGTGAGGGCAGGTCGTAGTCGGCGACCGGCGTCCAGCTGCCGGAGGCGAGGTCGGTGGTCTCGAAGGGGATGTAGCCGCGCCCGCCGAACTCGTCGAGGAACGCGTACCACTTGTCCTCGGTGTTCGACTTGAACACCAGCGGGCCCTCGGCCGCGTTCATCGCGCCCTTGCCGATGCCCTCGGCGACGGCGTCCCAGGAGAGGTTCAGCAGCGAGTCGCTCTTCTCCTCGAAGATGAACTTGCTGTTGGGCGTGGAGGAGGTGTTGTTCCGCTCGTCCTTGGAGAGGCGGAAGTAGGTGCCGTCGTGCTGGATGACGGTGGAGTCGATGACGGAGTAGCCGCGGTCGATCCAGACCTTGGGCTCGCTGAAGGTGTAGAAGTCGCGGGTGGTGGCGTACATCATCCGGTTGTAGGTGTCGCCGGAGTGCGCCGCGTTGTCGTACAGCTTCGACGCCCAGAAGACGACGTACTCGCCGAGGGTGCTGTCGTAGTACGCCTCGGGCGCCCAGGTGTTGCCGGCGCTGTCGGGGGAGACCTGCACCAGGCGCTGGTTCGTCCAGTGCACCAGGTCGGTGGACTCCCAGACCATGATGGACTTGCTGCCGGTGCGCTGGGCGGCGTCCCAGTCGCCGTTGCCGTAGATCCTCAGGTCGGTGGCGATCTGGTAGAACTTGTCGCCCTCGGGGGAGCGGATGATGAACGGGTCGCGCAGGCCCTGCTCGCCGAGCGTCGAGGTCAGCACGGGCTCGCCGTCGTTCAGCTCACGCCAGTGCAGCGGGTCGTTCCCCTTGCTGAGCGCGGCGTACAGCTGCTCGCCGTTCGCCGTGCCCTCGCCGGTGAAGTAGCTGAACATGTAGCCCTTGAGGGCTTCCTTCTCGGGCAGTTCGGGCACCTTCGCGGTGAACACCCGGGTCGTCTTCGCGTCGCCCTTGGTGACCGTCGCGGTGAGGTCGACCGTGGTGGCGCCCGCGCCGTGGGCGGGGCGGTGGACCACGCCGGCGGCCGAGACGACGTCCGGGTCGGCGGAGGACCAGGTGACGTCCGTGCCGTAGGTGCCGGAGTCCGGCAGGGTGAGGTTGCCGCGTACGTCGTCGAGGTTGTGGACGGTCAGGGCCTCGGCGGCCTGTTCGGTCGCCGTCGCGTCGTCGAACGCCGCGAGGACCGTGACGTCGAAGGTCCTGGTCGCGGTGACCGAGCCCTTCTTCAGGGTCGCGGTGAGGGTGGCGTGGCCGTCGGGCTGCCCCGCGTTGGGCCGGGTCACCTTGCCGGCGTCCGTGACGAGGTCGGTGTCGTCACTGGCCCAGGTGATGGTGGAGCCGCCGGCCGTACCGGTCTTCGGCAGCGTCAGGTCGGCGGTGACCGCGCTGGTGTCGCCCAGGTCGAGGGCCGCCTTGTCGTCCTCGACGCCCTGGGTGGCGACGGGCAGTGCGAGCTGCTCGACCTCGGACGCGGCCAGGGCGCGGTCGTACACCCGGAAGTCGCGCATGCTCCCCTTGAACAGCTTGTCGCCCGAGTAGACCGACTTGCCGAGGTAGTTGGCGGTGGTCGTGCCGGAGCCGATCGCGCCCGGGGTGATGGTCACCGAGGTGTTGCGGGCGACCTCGACGCCGTCCTCGTACAGGACACCGGTGGTGCCCGTCTGGGTGTAGGTGACGTTCTTCCACACCGAGCGGGTCAGATTGCGGGAGTCGGAGGGCTTGGTGGTCTGCTCCGTCGACCAGTTGCCGGTGGCGATCGAGGTGCGCAGGGAGTTGCCGGTGGCGAAGAGGTAGCCGTTGCCGTTGCTGCCGCTGGAGTTGCCGAAGCCGTAGAGGAAGTACGGCGTGGTCTGCGTCGTGTCGAGCTTCACGTCGAAGGCGACGCTGATCGACGTCAGCCCCTTCATCACGTCGTTCGGCACCTTGACATAGGTGTCGGAGCCGTTGAAGCCGAGCCCCTGGCCGGACCAGTCGCCCGTGCCGTTGAGGGTGCCGTCCAGGCCGTGGCCGGAGGCGTCGGGCACGGCCTGGCCGGAGGCGCCGTCGAGCTTGTACCAGAGCGCGAGTCCGTCGGTGAGGTCGTCCGTGGCCTGGGCCGGGGTGGCTGCCGCGGTGAGCCCCATGAGCAGCGATACGGCGGTCAGAGAGGCCAGTTGGCCCGCCCCGCGTCTCGCACGGAAGCGGGAGCGTTTTCTATGGGTCATGGGAGACCGCCGTTTCAGCTGTGTGACGTGATGTTGCGAGAGTGTCAATCGGTGTACACGGTCGCGTCAAGACTTCTCGAACAATGTCCGACAGGTCGAACGAAAAGCTCCCGGATCCCAAGCGCCGCTGCTCAGTGCTGTGTTGGCGACTCCAGCCACGCGGTGAGCGCCCACCACCAGTGCAGGGCGGCGAGCGGGCCGCCGTCGCCGCCGGTGAGGGAGGCCGAGGTGATCTGGCGGAGCCGGCCGAGACGGTAGCGGACGGTGTTGGGATGGGTGAACAGGGCCGCCGCCGTCTGGTCCAGCCGTCGCCCGTTGTCGAGGAACGCCAGTGCCGTGAGGGCGAGTTGGCGGTGGAAGTCGTCCGCGGGATCCAGGCCGCCGAGGAGCCTGTGGCTCAACAGTCCACCCAGGTAGGGCTGTTCGGCCAGCGCGATGAGGCCGGCGAAGTCCGTGATGTCGTAGAGTCCGTGCAGGCCCTGCTGCCGTCCGAGGTCGACGGCGCGCACCAACAGTCGGTACAGTCCCGGTAGTTCGGGCAGGGCGGCGGCGGGCGCGACCACCACGAGCGCCTCCGGCGCGATCTCCCCGGCCTCCGGCGGGCGCGGCCCGAGGCCGGCCGTGCGGCCGTCGAGCGGCACGGTCGCCACCCGCGCCGACCGCACCGCGCGCGCGGGCGCGGCGACCAGACAGTGGTAGCGGCCCTCGGCGTCCGCATGGACCCCGGCCCGCGCCAACTCCTCCGCCCGTGGCGCGACTTCACCGAGCAGGGCCTGACGCAGCAACCGGGTCCGTACGGCGTCCAGCGCGCGCGGCGCGTCGTGCTCGGCGGCCCGGTAGCCGTGGATCACCTGCCGTTCCACCGCGGCGCCGTACTCCTGCAACCGCAGCACCAGCGACAGCAGGGCCCGGTCCGGTACGCCCGCCGAACGGCAGCGGTCCACGACGATCTCGGCCACCCGGGCCAGCGCCGCCTGCACACCCCGCAGCACGACCGTCATCGGCACGCCCTGCACGGCACGGTCGGCGCCCAGCAACAGGGCGGCGGTGAAGTCCTGTTCGTCGACCGGCCCGGCCTTCTCGGGCGCCGTGAACCACGGGGCCGCCGCCCGCAGCACCGCCGTCACGTGCGAGCGGGTCGCCTCCTCCGTCAGCCGGGACAGCTCGGGGGAGCGGCTGCGGGCCGCGCGCGCGAGCTCGCCGTACACGTCCGGGTCGTCGGCCATGCCCCGCAGCACCGCCGTGACCGGTTCCGATCCGCGTACGACCGCCATGGTCCCCTCTCCGCCCGGCCGCTGTCTCCGGGCCACAAGCAAGCGGTTGCCGCGTTGGCGCCCGCGCACTACCGCACTGCTGTGACGACCTGGTTTCCTGTTGGGCTACCGACGGTAACAGTGCAGCCGTCCCCGGCGCACCCCTTCTCACGCCACCCATGGACCGACCAAGCCTTTCCCAAGGATCCCTCAAGCGCCGCCACGCATTCCCCAAGTGCCGCCACGCACCCCCCACGTACCGCCCCGCGCACCACCCCCAGTGACGCCTCCAGGAGGGCCCCTCATGGACACCCCCGAAGCCGCCGGAATCACCCGCCGCCACGCCCTCACCGCGGCCGGCGGGGTCGTCGCGGGCGCGACCCTCGCCGCCCACGCCTTCCCGGCCTTCGCCGCCGAGTCGCAGGACGCGGACGCCATCGTCGTGGGCCACGGACTCGCCGGACTGGTCGCCACCGCCGAACTCGCCGCCGCCGGACGCAAGGTGCTCCTCCTCGACCAGGAACCCGAGGCGAGCATCGGCGGCCAGGCCTTCTGGTCCTTCGGCGGACTGTTCTTCGTCAACTCCGACGAACAGCGCCTGATGGGCGTCAAGGACACCTACGACCTCGCCTGGCAGGACTGGCAGGGCGCGGCCGGCTTCGACCGGGGCGTCGACGACCCCCGGGGCCAGGACTACTGGGCCTACCGATGGGCCAAGGCGTACGTCGAGTTCGCCTCCGGCGAGAAGCGGTCCTGGCTCTCCGGGCTCGGTGTGCAGTGGTTCCCGATCGTCGGCTGGGCCGAGCGCGGCGGCGGCCTCGCCACCGGACACGGCAACTCCGTGCCCCGCTTCCACGTCACCTGGGGCACCGGACCGGCCGTCGTCGAGCCGTTCGAGAAGAAGGTGCGGGCCGCGGTCGACGCGAACAAGGTCACCTTCAGGTTCCGCCACCGCGTCGACGAGATCGTCACCACCGGCGGAGTCGTCACCGGAGTGCGCGGCGCGGTCCTGGAGCCCAGCAGCGCGGCCCGCGGCAAGCCCAGCTCCCGTACGGTCGTCGGTGACTTCGAACTGCGCGCCCCGGTCGTCGTCGTCACCTCCGGCGGCATCGGCGCCAACCACGACCTGGTCCGCCGGAACTGGCCCGCCCGGATGGGCACCCCGCCGTCGTACATGGTCACCGGCGTTCCCGCACACGTCGACGGCCGCATGCTCGCCATCACCGAGAAGGCGGGCGGCCGGATCGTCAACCCGGACCGCATGTGGCACTACACCGAGGGCCTCCGGAACTACGACCCGATCTGGCCGGGCCACGGCATCCGCATCCTGCCCGGCCCCTCCTCGATGTGGTTCGACGCCACCGGCAAGCGCTTCGACACGCCCGACATCCCGGGCTACGACACCCTCCACACCCTGCGGACCATCACCGCCTCCGGCCACGACTACTCCTGGTTCGTCACCACACAGAAGGTCATCGCCAAGGAGTTCGCGCTCTCCGGCTCCGAACAGAACCCCGACCTCACCAACAAGAACGTCTGGCAGCTGCTCTCCCGCATCTGGCAGACCCCCGAGCCGATCGAGAAGTTCAAGAACAAGGGCGAGGACTTCGTCGTCGCCACCACCCTCACCGACCTCGTCGCCGGGATGAACAAGCTCACCGGCGACAACCTCATCGACCTCGCCGACCTCAAGCGGCAGATCGAGGCCCGCGACCGCGAGATCGAGAACCCGTACACCAAGGACGTCCAGGTCATGGGCATCCGCAACGCCCTCGACTACCCCGGCGACACCCTCAGCCGTACGGCGTCCGTCCACCGGATCCTCGACTCCGGTGCGGGACCGCTGATCGCCGTCCGCCTCAACGTCCTCACCCGCAAGACCCTCGGCGGCCTCCAGACCGACCTCTCCGGCCGGGTCCTGGACGCCTCCGGCAACCCCGTGCCCGGTCTGTACGCGGCCGGCGAGGTGGCCGGCTTCGGCGGCGGCGGGGTGCACGGCTACCGCTCCCTGGAGGGCACCTTCCTCGGCGGCTGTCTGTTCTCCGGACGCCAGGCGGGCCGGGCCGCGGCGGAGGCGACCGCGACCTGATTCGTCCTGCGGAACACGTCTCATTGAGCGAGACATGCCGGTGAGTGGCCCGGCTCACATGGTCAAAAAAGTCACTCACCGCCACCATGGGTCCCGTCACCGTCAGGCTGAAGGGGTCCAGGATGTTCCGCAAGGTGCTGGTCGCCAACCGTGGTGAGATCGCGATCCGTGCGTTCCGCGCCGGCTATGAGCTGGGCGCGCGCACGGTCGCCGTCTTCCCGCACGAGGACCGCAACTCACTGCACCGGCTGAAGGCCGACGAAGCCTACGAGATCGGCGAACCCGGGCATCCGGTGCGCGCCTACCTCTCCGTGGAGGAGATCGTGGCCGCCGCCCGCCGGGCGGGCGCCGACGCCGTCTACCCGGGCTACGGGTTCCTCTCCGAGAACCCCGAACTCGCGCGCGCGTGCGAGGAGGCCGGCATCACGTTCGTCGGCCCCGACGCCCGCACCCTCGAGCTGACGGGCAACAAGGCGAGCGCGGTCGCGGCGGCCCGTGAGGCGGGCGTCCCCGTGCTCGGCTCGTCGGCGCCCTCCAACGACATCGACGAACTGGTGCGGGCCGCCGAGGCGATCGGCTTCCCGGTGTTCGTGAAGGCGGTCGCGGGCGGCGGCGGGCGCGGCATGCGGCGCGTCGAGGACCCGGCCGTGCTGCGCGAGTCCATCGAGGCCGCCTCCCGCGAGGCCGCGTCCGCCTTCGGCGACCCGACCGTCTTCCTGGAGAAGGCCGTCGTCGACCCCCGCCACATCGAGGTGCAGATCCTCGCCGACGGCGAGGGCAACGTCATGCACCTCTTCGAGCGCGACTGCTCCGTCCAGCGCCGCCACCAGAAGGTCATCGAGCTGGCCCCCGCGCCCAACCTCGACCCCGAGCTGCGCGAGCGGATCTGCGCCGACGCCGTCCGCTTCGCCCGCCGGATCGGCTACCGCAACGCGGGCACCGTCGAGTTCCTCCTCGACCGCGACGGCAACCACGTCTTCATCGAGATGAACCCGCGCATCCAGGTCGAGCACACGGTCACCGAGGAGGTCACCGACGTCGACCTCGTCCAGGCCCAGCTGCGCATCGCCTCCGGCGAGACCCTCGCCGACCTCGGTCTCTCCCAGGAGACGGTCACCCTGCGCGGTGCGGCCCTGCAGTGCCGTATCACCACCGAGGACCCCGCCAACGGCTTCCGCCCCGACACCGGCCGCATCAGCGCCTACCGCTCCCCGGGCGGCTCCGGCATCCGGCTCGACGGCGGAACCACCCACGCCGGTACGGAGATCAGCGCCCACTTCGACTCCATGCTGGTCAAGCTCACCTGCCGGGGCCGCGACCTCGAGGCCGCCATCCGGCGCGCCCGGCGTGCCGTCGCCGAGTTCCGCATCCGCGGCGTGGCCACCAACATCCCGTTCCTCCAGGCCGTCCTGGACGACGCCGACTTCCAGGCCGGACGGGTCACCACCTCGTTCATCGAGCAGCGCCCGCATCTGCTGACCGCCCGCTCCTCCGCCGACCGCGGCACCAAGCTGCTCACCTACCTCGCCGACGTCACCGTCAACAAGCCGCACGGCGAGCGCCCCGAGCTGATCGAGCCCACCACCAAGCTGCCCCCGCTGCCGGCCGACGAGCCGCCGGCCGGTTCCCGGCAGCGGCTGGTCCAGCTCGGCCCCGAGGGCTTCGCCCGCTGGCTGCGCGAGTCCCCGACCATCGGCGTCACCGACACGACCTTCCGCGACGCCCACCAGTCCCTGCTGGCCACCCGGGTGCGCACCAAGGACCTCCTCGCCTCCGCCCCGCTGGTCGCCCGCACCCTGCCGAACCTGCTCTCCCTGGAGTGCTGGGGCGGCGCCACCTACGACGTCGCCCTGCGGTTCCTCGCCGAGGACCCCTGGGAGCGGCTGGCCGCCCTGCGCGAGGCCGTCCCCAACATCTGCCTCCAGATGCTGCTGCGCGGCCGCAACACCGTCGGCTACACCCCGTACCCGACCGAGGTGACCGACGCCTTCGTCCAGGAGGCCGCCGCCACCGGCATCGACATCTTCCGCATCTTCGACGCCCTCAACGACGTCGGCCAGATGCGCCCCGCCATCGACGCCGTACGGGAGACGGGCACCGCGATCGCCGAGGTCGCCCTCTGCTACACCTCCGACCTGTCCGACCCGAACGAGCGCCTCTACACCCTCGACTACTACCTGCGGCTCGCCGAGCAGATCGTCGAGGCCGGCGCGCACGTCCTGGCCGTCAAGGACATGGCGGGCCTGCTGCGGGCCCCCGCCGCCGCCAAGCTGGTCTCGGCGCTGCGCCGCGAGTTCGACCTGCCGGTCCACCTGCACACCCACGACACCGCCGGCGGCCAGCTCGCCACCTACCTCGCCGCCATCCAGGCGGGCGCGGACGCGGTGGACGGCGCGGTGGCCTCCATGGCCGGGACGACCTCCCAGCCCTCGCTGTCGGCGATCGTCGCCGCCACCGACCACTCCGAGCGCCCCACCGGCCTCGACCTCCAGGCCGTCGGCGACCTCGAGCCGTACTGGGAGAGCGTCCGCCGCATCTACGCCCCGTTCGAGGCGGGCCTCGCCTCCCCCACCGGGCGCGTCTACCACCACGAGATCCCCGGCGGCCAGCTCTCCAACCTGCGCACCCAGGCCGTCGCGCTCGGCCTCGGCGACCGCTTCGAGGACATCGAGGCCATGTACGCCGCCGCCGACCGCATCCTCGGCCACCTGGTCAAGGTCACCCCCTCCTCCAAGGTGGTCGGCGACCTCGCCCTGCACCTGGTCGGCGCCGGGGTCTCCCCGCAGGACTTCGAGGCGGCCCCCAACCGCTACGACATCCCCGACTCCGTCATCGGCTTCCTGCGCGGCGAGCTCGGCACCCCGCCCGGCGGCTGGCCCGAGCCGTTCCGCAGCAAGGCCCTCGAGGGCCGTGCCGACGCCAAGCCGGTCAACGACCTCACCGCCGAGGACCGCGACGGACTGGAGAAGTCCCGCCGCGCCACCCTCAACCGGCTGCTGTTCCCCGCCCCGACCCGTGAGTTCGAGGCCCACCGCCAGGCGTTCGGCGACACCAGCGTCCTGGACAGCAAGGACTTCTTCTACGGTCTGCGCCCGGGCAAGGAGTACTCCGTCGACCTGGAACCCGGCGTCCGGCTGCTGATCGAGCTCCAGGCCGTCGGCGAGGCCGACGAACGCGGACTGCGCACGGTGATGTCCAGCCTCAACGGCCAGCTGCGGCCCATCCAGGTCCGCGACAAGGCGGCGGCCTCCGACATCCCGGTGACGGAGAAGGCCGACCGCGCCAACCCCGGCCATGTCGCCGCCCCCTTCGCGGGTGTGGTGACCCTGGCCGTCGCCGAGGGCGACGAGGTCGCGGCCGGCGCCACGGTCGCCACCATCGAGGCGATGAAGATGGAGGCCACCATCACCGCGCCCAAGGCCGGACGGGTCAGCAGGCTCGCCATCAACCGGATCCAGCAGGTGGAGGGCGGCGACCTGCTGGTGGTCGTCGACTGAGCGGACGGCCGCCGGTGGGGTCACTCACCGGCGGCCACGTACCGTTCCTCCGGGAAGTCCTCGTCCGACTCGTCCAGCTCCACCTTTCCGGACACGTCGACCCGTACCCCCTGCGGCTCCAGGGCCTGCTGGATCCGCCCCGCCATCTCGTCCGACAGATAGTGGTGGTGCAGGTCCAGCTCCTCCAGATGCACCAGCGGCTGCCCGGCCAGCAGGGCCTCGGCGCCGGTGTCCGTGAGAATGCCGCGGCCCAGGTGCAGCGCCGTCAGCCGGGCCACCACCGGGGCGGAGGCGACGGCGGCGGCCACCTCGTCCTGGATGTCGGCGTTCTGCAGGCCCAGCCGGCGCAGCGCGGGCAGCCCCGAGCCGTCCAGGACCGGCGCCAGATCCTGCAGGGTGGCGGTACGGCCGTAGTCCTCCGCGCCCAGCCACAGGTCCAGGTGCTCCAGAGCGGGCAGCTCCGAGGCGGCGAGCCCGTGCAGCACCTCGGCGGGCAGCCCGCCGTTCTCGAACCGCAGAACCCGCAGATGCTCATGGCGCAGCGGACCGAACCGCACTCCCGGCTCGTCCCCGTAGCCGCCGTTCGAGCCACGCACCGCCAGCTCCCGCAGGCGGGGGTAGGCCTCGAGGAACGGGCTGACGTCACCCTGGACGATCCAGGACAGCTCCGACTCCTCGAAGTTCAGGTCGGCGAGATAGAGGGCCTCAAGACCGGTCAGCCGGTCGGCCGCCCGGGCCAGCAGCTCGGCCGCCTCGGCCGGGTCGCAGCCGTCCGGTTCGCTGCCGTAGGCACCCCCGCCGAGGACCAGGGCGCGCACCTCGGCCGGATCGACCGTGTCCAGGAAGCGGTCCCAGTGTTCGTCGAAGTCCTCCTCGTCCACGCTGAGCCCGCTGGAGAGCTTCCAGGCGACCGAACCGGCCGCCGGCAACGGCGCTCCCGCGGCCTTGGGCTGCGGGAACAGATGGACCGGCAGACCGTGCAGTTCCTTGATGTGGGCGAGGGACACCGCGGGTTTCCTTCCGAGCGCGACGACGGCCGGCCCCCCGGGGCCCCGGCCAGTGCGCCGCTCTTTCTACCAGTGCCCCACGACACCCGCCGCCGGGTAGTCCTGCCCCTGCGGGCAGCTGTTCTGCCCTCGCGTCCGGTGACACCGGACCGGCCACGGGCTACCGTCCGCCCGTGAACAACTGCACACTCCCCGCGGAGCTCCACGCGTGAGCGAAGAGCACGCCGTCGACACCCCCGTGCGGGAGACCGAGCCCGGAACTCCGGAGCGGGTCCCGCCCCCCAAGCCCCGCCGACGCGGTCCCGGACCCGTCGTCTTCCTGGTCCTCCCCGGACTGCTCACCCTCTCCGCCGTCGCCGGAGTCCTGGCCCTGACCGGTGGCCTCCCCGACGACTGGACCCCGGGAGGCGGCACCCAGCAGGACGCGGTGGCCGGCGTCAACGACACCTACGGCCCCTGGCTGCGCAAGGCCGCCGACGCCTGCAACGTCGTCACCGCGTCCGTCCTCGCCGCCCAGATCGACCAGCTCACCGGCTGGAACAACGCCACGGCCGGTCCCTCCGGCGGGCAGGGCATCGCCGCCTTCACCGACGCGCAGTGGCGGACCTGGGGCAAGGACGACGACGGCAACGGCACGTCCTCGCCCGGCGATCCGGCCGACGCGATCATGGCGCTCGGCCGCCAGGACTGCTCCCTCGCCCGAAAGGTCACCGACCTCAGAACCGACGGAACCGTCAACGGGGACCTGGTCGACCTCACCCTCGCCGCCTACGCCGTCGGCACGGACGCGGTGGAGCAGGAGGGGCGCGTCCCCGCCGACGCGACGACCTACCTCACCGAGGTCAAGGCGCTGTTCGCGAAGTACGCCGACTTCGACCGCGAGGACCCGAGCGGCGGCGCGGCCGGCGCCCAGGCCGACGCCATCCTCGCCCCGCCCGTCACCACCCTCACCATCACCTCCCCCTACGGCTCCCGCAAACACCCCCTCACCGGCGTCACCAAGCTGCACACCGGCGTGGACTTCGGCGCGCCCCAGGGCGCCCAGGTCTCCGCGGCCCGCGCGGGCACGGTCGTCTTCGCGGCCATGACCAAGGCCTACGGCAACCGGGTCGTCGTCGACCACGGCACCATCGAGGGCAAGCGGCTGCAGACGACGTACAGCCATCTCTCCCGGATCGACGTCACCGCCGGCCAGAGCGTGCAGACCGGCACCCCCGTCGGACGGGTCGGCTCCACCGGCCTGTCCACCGGCCCGCATCTGCACTTCGAGGTGATCTACGACGGCTACTACACCGACCCGCAGCCCTGGCTCGCGCCCTCCGGCTGACGGGACGTCGGCCGGAGGGCGGCCGGCTCAGGCCGTGAGCCGGTTGCCGATGGACCGGGCCACGTCGGTGTGGGAGAGGTATTCCACGATGCTGTGGGCCCGGTCGCGGGCGTTGAGGACGGCGAGGTCGACGAGGCCGTCCGCCCAGTCGTCGCCCAGGGGGCAGCCGATGGCCACGGCGTCCGTCGGGCACCAGGCGTTGAGCCAGTCCGCCACCTTGTCCGGACGCTTCGGCCCGCCGACCAGCAGCCGGTTGTACACGCTGTCCAGCCCGAGGGGGCTGCCCGCCGTGGTCAGATGGACGACGTTCACGCCCGGGGACAGCCGGGTGATGAGATCGAGGGCCACGACCGTGCCGAGGCTGTGACCGACGAGGACCACGTCTCCCGAGTCCGGCACCGTCTCCAGCACACAGTTCAGGACCTCGTCCCGGACGGGCCGGTCGGCGTCCAGGTACGCGGCCACGTCGCGGAAGACGAGGGCGATGGCCCAGGCGTCGAGGTCGCTCCTGGCGGCCAGCCAGCTCAGCCGTCGGTGCAGGGCCCCGACGACGTCCCCGAGGCCGATGCGCTCGGTGGCCGGCTGATGGTCCTGCGGCATGTCCCACTTGGCGGCCGCCTCGCCGAGCAACTCCTCGTACACCGCGCGGGCGGACGGCGAGGAGGGGGCGACCACCTCCGCCGCCGTGGCACCGGCCGCCTCGACCGTACGGGGTACGGCCTCGTGCGTCTTGAGCGCCTGGACGAGGGTGTCGCCGTAGTAGGGGAACCAGATGTCCTCCGGGTCGACGGGCGCGAGCCCCGCCCGCACGAGCCCCTGGTTGAGACCGGCGGCCCACTCTCGGCGGAGGTCCGCCGGTTCGTGCTCCTCCTGGGAACGGCCGTGCAGGAAGACCAGATGCCGGTTGCCGCCGAAGGCCCCCGCACGGGCGCGCAGGCCCGTGAGCACCGGCGCCCGCTCGGCGACGGGAAGCGGTGTCGCCGTGGGTGTCGCCGAGGGTGTCGCCGTGGGCGCGGCGGCGGGCGCGGCCGTGGCGGGGGCCGCGGCCTGCGCCTGGACCAGACCCGACTCGGGGCCCATCTCCTCCAGCGGCGACGGCCGCGCGGTACGCGGCAGCGCCGCGAGATGCCGGAGAACGGAACTGATGCGGACGCCTTCGTTGGCCACCCAGTCGATGGCGTCGTCGCCGTCCCCCGGCCGCCACACCTGACCGTCGGTGCGCAGCACCCGGCCCTGCTCGTCCGTTCTGGGCACCCCGCTGTGGTGCAGCGCGACGACCTCCCACTGGTCGTTGAAGACCGGGGAACCCGAGTTTCCGGGCTCGGTGTCCGTCTTGTAGTGGAGGAAGTCGTCCAGACGCACCTGGAGCGTGTTGTCGCGTACGGCGATCTCCTTCAGCCGCCCCATCGGGTGGCCCACGACATTGACGGGTTCGCCGATCACCAGCTTCCCCGGCTGGGCGCTCAGCCGGTTCCAGCCGAACGCCTCCCCGGGCGGCCGTCCGTCCGGGCCCGGGACGAGCAGCACCAGGGCGTAGTCGAGGCGTTCGTCCGCCGTGAAGAACCCGTCCGGGTCGAGGGCCAGCCGGATCGGTGCCTGCGGCGCGTTGTCGATGCTGACCTGCGCGTCGAACTCCACGAAGCACTGCCGGGCGGTGTCCGCGTCGGGCAGGACGTGATGGTTGGTCATCAGCAGCCGCGGCGACACCAGGAAGCCGGTGCCGAGCGGAAGCTCGCGCCCGTTCTCCCGCACCGAGATCCGGGCCACGGTCCGGGCCGCCCGGGCGCCACGCGGCAGGAAGCTCCAGGCCTGCAGTTCCGTGGACACCCCGAGGATGCGTTCGTACGCCGCGCCCGCGGCCAGCGGTTCGGCGCGGACGGCCTCCACCGCCAGCGCGGGGGACACCGCGTTCCGGTCGAGCAGCCGGGCCGCGCGGGCCGCCAGCGCCTGTTCCGAGTCGGGGAAGGTGACACCGGCGTCCTGCTGCCGCTCGACCGCCCGTCGCTCCTGCGTGGTCTCGTCGTACCGCGCGGCGGCCGCCTCATTCTGGCGCCGGCGCTCCTCGCGGGTCCTGTCCGCCGTATCCATGTCAGTCCACCGTCCTTCCAGCGGTGTGCCACGGTTCGAAGGCGTTCTTCAGCCCCGCCAGAGCCGTGCGCAGCTCGGGGTGGTGGCGCAGCAGCACCGTGCTCATGCTGTTGTCGTCGATCCAGGCCATGCCGGCCCGGGAGTACACCTCGGGTGTGTAGTACTCGGTGAAGAAGCGGTCGCTGTTCAGCCGGCGCGAGGCCATCAGGATGAAGATGCGGAACGCCGTGTCACTGAAGGCGAAACCGGCCGGCAGCTTCTCCGCGTACAGCCCGACCATGAGGTCGACCTTCTCGATGTCGCCGTCGTAGACCTGCTCGATCTGCCGCGCCCATTCCTCGTCGTGCGTCAGCTCCGCGAAGGAGCCGGCCGGCTTCAGGCGCAGCAGCCGCCGGAACTCGTTGTAGCGGGGGACGCCCAGCTCGCGGGAGCGCAGGATGTCGGTGGCGGCGAGGTCCTGGAGGTGGCCGTCCGGGCGTTCGAACTCCTGCAGGAACCTGGGGAAGTTGTGCAGGGTGACCAGTCCGGGGTGCAGGGTGCCGAAGCTGTAGAGCAGATCCGCCATCCCGGTGGTCTCCAGGACCTTCAGGGCCCCGGGCCCCGAGATGTCCCGCAGGGTGCAGTGGCGCAGCGACCCGTCGTCGTCGGCCGAGCGCAGATGCCACTCGTCCCGGATCAGCGGATGCATACGGTAGACCGCGACGAACTCCTCGGTGAGGGAGTACGGGACGCCGTAGTGGTCGGTCTCACCGCCCGGGATGCCGCTGATCACCTCGCTGTCGCTGATCCGGCCGAACAGCCGGTGGACGCGCTCGCCCGCGATGCCCCACCAGTTGGCCCGCAGGGCCGTCACGGTGGTGGGGTGGCTGATCACGGCCGGGGTCCACTCCACGGTGTGGATCTTGGCCAGCAGTGCGGCGTTGACCAGCCTGGCCCGCTGGAACAGCTCCTCGTCGCCCCACGAGGGGTACGCCCCGTGGAGATGGTCGCAGATCGCGTTGTGCTCCCGGGTGAACAGGTCGTGCATCATGGCCAGACCCAGCCAGAAGCCGGGGACGCGCGACGGATCGCGGGAGGGGTCCGAGGGGATCGGGGACTGCTCGTCGTCCCACAGGTGCAGCCTGCCCAGCTCACCGGTGCGCATCAGCCGCTGTTCCGTCTCGTTCGTGCCGTAGATCTGCGAGGCGTCCCACCAGTGCGAGGAGACGTTCACCCGGGTGTCGGGCGTCCCGGCGGGCGCCGACGGGTCACGGGTCGGGTCGTCGGGGGTGCGCATGATCCGCATGGGCTGTTCCGGCCAGGGGTCGTCGTCCATCAGGGGCACTTCCCAGGGCCGGTCCTCGGGGCTCGTCCCATGGCTGAACCAGTCGCGGACCATGAACTGCAGCCAGGCGGCGACCAGCGAGTTCACCGACTCCGCCGGCGTCAGCGCCTCCCGGGTGAGCAGGGCGCGGCTGACCTCGCGCGGACTCGGCTGGGCGAGGACGTCCTCGGGGGCGGCCGGGGCGATGCGGTCCAGCGGGATGTTCCGGCCGAAGCGGGTGCCCGCCATGCCCATCCTCGGCTCGTCGAGGTCGTTGTGGCTGCCGTCCGCGGTCCGGTTGACCCGGTGCAGCTCGGAAGGCGGCGCGGGGTCGGGCTGGTTCACGGAGGGGATCGTGCCGGTGTCGTGGAGGTTCTTCTGCCGGAGCCTGACGCGCAGCCCGAGGAGCGTCAGCAGACCGGGCGGCACGGGCAGCTTGTCCCAGCCGATGCGCCGGTCGACGTACTCCGCGCCGGCGGTGACGATCCGCCAGGGCAGCGAGGTGCGGTATCCGGTGGTGGACCGTGGTGCGGGGGGTCGGTGCTTGGTCATCGCGGTGCTCCTTAAGCGGGGAGGATCACTCCTGTCCCCGGTCGGCGAGGATCACATCGCTCGCCTTCTCGCTGATCATGTAGATGGGCAGGGCGACGAAGAACCCGGGAATGCGGGGGAACACCGAGGCGTCGACCACCCGCAGCCGGTCCACCCCGCGCACCCGGAACTCGCTGTCGACGACGGCCGAGGGATCGTCCGCCCGCCCCATCCGGCAGGTGCAGGACGCGTGGTGGCCCCACGCCTCGTCCCGCACGAAGCGGCGCACGTCCTCGTGGCCGCCGACCTCCTTGCCGGGCCACAGTTCCTCGCGGATCACCGGGCCGGCCCTGCGGTTCATGCCGCGCACGAACTCCACGGCGTCGGCCATCGCCTCGAGATCCAGGTCGTCCTTGTCGGTGCCCTCGGCGAAGTAGTGGAAGTTCACCAGCGGGGTGTCCCGGGGGTCGGCGGAGCGCAGCCGCACCCGGCCCCCGGTGTTGTGGGTACGGCTCTTGAGGACGGCCCAGGTGAAACGGTCCCGGTGGCGGGTCAGGTCGAGGGAGTAGCCGGGCCGGTAGCCACGGAAGTCGAAGGGCCCGCCGAAGACGAACAGATCGGGAACGTCCAGCTCCGGGAGGGACTTGCGGGTGATGCCGACGACGGCGCCGTTGGTCGTGTACAGCCCCTCGCCCCGTTGCCACGCCCGGTAGCAGCGGTCCGGCGCGGTGCCGGGCCGCGGCGCGTGGAAGTCGCAGTCCGCGACGACGGGGAACTCCCGGTCCATCCGGCTGACCACGCCCACCTCGTACCGGTCCTGCAGATGCGCGCCCACACCCTGCAGATCGACCCGCACCGGGATGCCGTGCCGGCTCAGCTCCGCACGCGGTCCGATGCCCGACAGCATGAGCAACTGCGGCGAGTTGAACGCCCCGGCCGCCACGATCACCTCGCGGGAGGCGAGGACCCTGCGCAGGACCGGCGGCCCGGCGGCCGGCCCGCTCGCCGGGTCCGCCCGGTAGACGTGCGGCTGGTCCAGGTAGTCGACACCCGTCGCCGCCCCGCTGCCGTCCAGCACCACCCGGGCCGCCAGCGCATGGGTGCGGACCACCAGACGGCCCGGACGGTCCCGCTCCACCGCCCGGACCCGCTCCCGTACCGCGCTGCGCCGCCCGTCCGCCGTGGAGAGCGGGATCTGCCACAGCCCTTGCAGCGCACGCGTCTGCGCCTGCCAGTCGTTGGGGTCGACGAAGGAGCCGAGCCCCTCCAGCGGGGACAGCGGCCGGTCGAGGAAATCGGCCAGCGCGCTCTCCGCGGCGGAGAGGATCACCTTCAGCAACTGCTTGTCCTGGACGATCAGTCCGGGGTCGGCCAGGGCGGTCGGCAGCCAGCCGTCGAAACCGTGCCGCGCGGTGTTGCGGTACCGGCCCGCGAGGAACGGCAGCGCCTTCAGCAGCGCCGTCAGCAGCGGGATCGCGGGCGGCTCCTTGGGCCGGGGCCGGTAGGCGCAGCGCTCCAGCCGCTCGAAGTACCCGCGCATGGCGGTGGAGTTCCAGCTCGGGTCGCCGGTCTCCTCGGCGATCGCGTCCCAGTCGCGGTTGTACGGATAGACCGTGATCAGCGCGTGGTGCGCGGTGCAGCCGCCGACGGTGCCCGCCCGCGGGTAGAGGACGCCTTCCCGGTCCGCGACGAACTTGCCGTCACGTCGCTGCTGCCGCTCGTCCTCGTAGTGCCGTACGAAGTAGTTCCAGCACTGGACCGGGTCCTCGGAGGCGTCGGCGTGGAAGGCGGGGACCAGGTAGGTGTCGTTCTCCGTGGCGCCGCCCGCGTCGAGCAGCAGGGTGCGCCGGCCCGCCGCGGCGAGGTTGGCCGCGAGTGGCCCGCCTCCGGCACCGGCGCCGACGACGACGTAGTCGAAACCCGTCTCGGCCGGGGGAGCCGCATCGGGCCCTGGCAGCCCGGGGGTCATGTCCGCCTGCCCTTGGTGCAGTTGGACGGCGGGAGACCGGCCGTCACGGCCAGGGCGGTGTTGGTGGCCGAGATGAGCGTGGTCAGGATCGCGGTGCGCGGCGGGAGCCGGCCGCTGAGACCGAGCAGGGCCGCCGTCGCGGTGTCGCTGGCGTGGATCAGGATCCCCTCGTGCAGGTCCTCCCGGAGCCGCTCCCCGTGGTGGGTCAGCAGGTCCAGGCCGAGCAGGACGGTGCGGATGCCGAAGAGCCGGAAGGCGTAGACGGCCGCCGGGCTCTGCGGCGCGCGGTCGGGGTCCAGACGCCGGATGAGCAGCTCGGGCGCCAGTAGTCCGGTGGCTCCGTTGAACACGCGGATCGCCGCGAGCGCGTAGAGCGGGGCGGAGCGGGGGACGGCATGCTTCACGGCCATGATCTCTCCTGAAGCTGCGGTGAAACCCCCCTGGAAATGCCCGCATACCAGTCTAGGAAATCCGCTGCTCATCTGCATCTCAGAGCAGGGCCGCATTCAATTGAATTCGACACTTCTGTCCGCCCATTGAATTCTCCCGAGCGGGCACCGGCCGCCCTTTCGGCCTAGTGTGGCAAGAGGGGGGTGAATCGTGTCGTGGCCGACAGACGGGAGAACCGAAATGGGCAAGGTCGCCACCAACAATTTCCAGACCTATCGAGCGGTCGCCAGTTTCGAGCGGGCCAGGGAGGTCGCCCGTACGACGTCACCGTTCACCATCGAGGTCCGCTTCCTCGGCGGACTGACCAGCCATCAGCAGGACGCCTTCGCGGCGGCGGCCGACCGGTGGACCCGGGTCATCGTCGGTGACCTGGACACCGCGGTCGTGGGCGAGGACATCATCGACGATCTGCTGATCGAGGCAGAAGGCGTGACCATCGACGGCCCCGGCCGCATCCTGGGCATGGCCGGACCCACCGATTTCCGCGACGGATCGGCGCAGTTCGGAGCGAATCTGCCGGCCAAGGGCGTGATGCGCTTCGACTCCGCCGATCTGGCCCAGATGGAATCGGAGGGCACTCTCGTCGACGTGATCACCCACGAAATGGGGCACGTCTGCGGCTTCGGCATCCTCTGGACGCAGTTCGGCCTCCTCAAGGGCGCCGGTACGAAGAACCCCACCTTCGTGGGCCTGGGCGCCATGTCCGAGTTCGCCTCACTCCTCGGCGAAATCGAACCCGTCCCGGTACCGGTCGCGAATTTCGGCGGTCCCGGCACCCAGGAAAGCCACTGGCGTGAGGCCGTCTTCGTCAACGAACTCATGTCGCCGTTCATCTCCGGCGCGGGCAACCCGCTGAGCCGGATGACCGCCGCGAGCCTCGGCGACCTGGGCTACACGGTCGACCTCGAGGGCGCCGAACCCTACAGCCTCCCGGATCTGCTCCAGATCGCCCGGGAAGGCGCCCTGGTACCGCACACCGCGCCGATCGGCGACGGCATGATGCTCCCCGTCGTCCCCACCCGGCTGCCCGCCGCGACGCCCTAGGTGTATTGATCACGAGCGTTGTTGACACTCGTGGGGTGCTTGATCATGGCGAAGACCTCCGGTGTGGTGGAGCTGTCTAGGACCGCACCGCACGGAGGTCTTCGTGTCCCACCGTAATGCCCGGCTGACCGTTCACGGCAGGCGGCTGCTCGTCGAACGTGTCTCCGGTGGCCGCCCGGTTGCCCATGTCGCGGCCGAGATGGGCATCTCCCGCGCCACCGCCCACAAGTGGATCCGCCGCTGGCGGACCGAGGGCGAGCAGGGACTGCGCGACCGGCCCAGCCGTCCCCTGACGACACCCCACCGCACAGCGGCAGCGACGGAGGCCGACGTGTGCAGGCTGCGGCGGGACCGCAAGCTCGGCCCGGCGCGTATCGGACCGGTCCTGGGCCTGCCCGCCTCGACCGTGCACCGCATCCTGGTCCGGCACGGCTTGAACCGGCTGGCCTTCCTGGACCGGCCCACCGGGCAGGTCATCCGCCGCTACGAACGCGAGCGGCCCGGCGAGCTGGTCCACGTCGACGTGAAGAAGCTCGGCCGGATCCCGGACGGCGGCGGCCACAAGGTCCTGGGCCGCCAGGCCGGCCGGACCCGCCGCAGCGGCGTGGGCTTCGACTACGTCCACTCCGCCGTCGACGACCACTCCCGCCTGGCCTACAGCGAGATCCACGGCGACGAGAAGGCCACCACCTGCGCCGGCTTCCTGCGCCGGGCCGCGGCCTTCTTCCAGACCACGGGCATCGACCGCATCGAGCGGGTCCTGACCGACAACGCCTGGCCCTACCGCAAGAGCTTCGCCTGGCAGCAGGCACTCGCCGACCTCGGCGCGGCCGGCAAACTCACCCGCGCCTACCGGCCCCAGACCAACGGCAAGGTCGAACGCTTCAACCGCACCCTGCTCGACGAATGGGCCTACCTGCGGCCCTACACCAGCAACGCCGAACGCACCACGGCCCTGGCAGACTTCCTGCACACCTACAACCACCACCGCTGCCACACCGCACTCGGCGGCCACCCACCCATCACCCGCGTGAACAACCCTGCGGGTCAATACACCTAGGCAGTGTCCGCAAAGTCCCTCCCCCAGAGGGGGTACCCCCAGCCCCGCGACGCCCGGCACGCTCCCCCAGAGGGGGCACCCCCTCTCGCCGTGCCGGGCGAAGCCCCAAGTACATCCAGTACGAGGGTCTCCGCCCGGCACGCCGAGAGCACGCTCCCCCACGCTCGGCTTCGCTCGCGCGGGAGGGG
>NZ_JBEXXE010000053.1:50913-84950 GCF_040630255.1 Streptomyces sp. NPDC005820 | reverse complement strand
TTCGTCGAGGAAGATGATCCGGGGGCTGCCGACCAGGGTCATGGCGAGGTCGAGGCGGCGTTTCATGCCGCCGGAGTAGGTGGAGGCGGGCTTGCTCGCGGCCTCGGTGAGGTCGAAGCGTTCCAGCAGTTCGGCGGCGATCCGTCGGCCCTCGGCCTTGGGCAGGTGGTGCAGGTCCGCCATGAGGAGCATGTTCTCCTCGCCGGTGATCAGGCCGTCGACGGCGGAGAACTGTCCGGTGACCCCGATCGTGGCGCGTACCGCCTGCGGGTCGGTGGAGAGGGCGTGGCCGCCGACGCGGATCTCGCCCGCGTCGGCGCCGATCAGGGTGGAGAGGATCTTGACGGCGGTGGTCTTGCCGGCCCCGTTCGGGCCGAGCAGGGAGAAGATCGTTCCTTCCGGGACGGCCAGGTCGACGCCGTCGAGGACGGTCTTGTCGCCGTAGGACTTGCGCAGCCCGGTGGCGGCGATGGCCAGGTCGGTCATGAGAGGTGCCCCCTGTGTGGTGTCGGTGACCGCGGATCAGTGACTGGCGGCGGTGATGTCGCCGTGGGCGGTGGTGGCGCGGATGTCGAGGTCGGCGGCGCCGTCGTTCTTCAGGGC
The DNA here is from genome assembly GCF_040630255.1 of Streptomyces sp. NPDC005820. Classification (NCBI taxonomy): domain Bacteria; kingdom Bacillati; phylum Actinomycetota; class Actinomycetes; order Kitasatosporales; family Streptomycetaceae; genus Streptomyces; species Streptomyces sp. NPDC005820. The sequence goes on along the minus strand of NZ_JBEXXE010000053.1, from coordinate 84,347 downwards.
GTTGCTGATCCGCCCGTGGCCGGTGCCGGCGTCCAGTGCGGCCGAGACCCCGGCGGCGGCGGTGACCGAGATGTCGCCGGACTGGGTGCTGAGCACCACCGAGCCGCGCACGGCCTCCGCGATCCGGATGTCGCCCCGCGAGGTGCTGATCTCCGCCGGGCCGCCCAGCCGGCCGACCTCGACGTCGCCGTCGACCGCGGTGAGGCGGACGCTCGCCGCCTCGTCGATCTTGATCCGGTGGTACGCGCCGTCGAAGACGAGGTCGCCGAGGCGTCCGACGCCGCGGAGTTCGGCGCTTCCGGCCTTGCCCTCGACGTGGGAGCCGGCGGGCAGCTGGACGGTCACCTCGACGGATCCGGAGGGGCCGAAGAGCTGGTTCTTCGCCGGGGCGGCCGCGATCCGCAGGACGCCGTCGCCGTAGGCGACCTGGATCTGCTCCGCCGCCTTCACGTCCCGGCTCTTGGAGGCGTCCGCGGGCCGGACCTCGACGACGGTGTCCGCCCGGTCGGCGGCGATGAACCGGATGCGTCCGGCGGGGATGTCGAGGACGGCGGAGACGGGGGCGGGGGTGTCGAACTTCTGCATCGTGAGCTCCTTGGTTCCGGCTTGCGCCGCGTTGTTTCTGACGATGGAAAAGCTACGTTGCGTTCACAGATCAGGCAACAAGCTTGTTGCGCTGAATTGCAATCAATGCAGGTGAGAGCCTATAAATCGTTGCAATGTGATGGACGGTAATGCAACGTCCCTAGTCTGTTCGTTGCAATGGAGTGCCGGTGAACGCTATGGTTGGGGTGTCACGAACCACGAAGGAGGCCGCGATGCCGGGAGGCAGGCTCACCCAGCAGGAACGCCAGCGGATCGCGCTGGGACTGGCCGACGGTCTCGCCTACGCGGAGATCGCCAGAGGGCTCGACCGTCCGACGTCGACCGTCACGCGCGAGGTGATCCGCAACGGCGGACCCACCTCCTACCGCGCCGACCTCGCCCACCGCGCCACGGAACACCGCACCCATCGGGGCCGCCGGACCGCGCCCCGGGGAGCGGAGGCGCCCCCGCAGCCCCACGGACGCGACGCCGAGGCCGTACGCGCGTACCAGGAGTCGCTGACCACCGTCTTCATGGCGTCGGGCATGCCCACGATGACGGCCCGGGTGATGGCCTGCCTCATGATCAGCGACACGGGCAGCCTCACCGCGGCCGAACTCGTCCAGCGCCTCCAGGTCAGCCCGGCGTCCATCTCCAAAGCCATCGCGTTCCTCGAAAGCCAGGACCATGTCCGCCGGGAACGCGACGAACGACGCCGCGAGCGCTATGTCGTCGACGACGACATCATGTACGAGGCGATGGTGGCCAGCGCCCGGTCCACCGCCCAGGTCGCCGAGACCGCACGGCAGGGCGTCGGCATCCTCGGCCCGGGCACCCCGGCCGCCGTCCGGCTCGAGAACATGGGCCGCTTCCTCGACTTCGTCTCCGAGAGCATCGCCCGCGCGGCGGACCAGGCCCGCGCGGTCCTCCACACCAAACCCGAAGCCTGAAACGCAGCCGGTCCGCTGACAGACTGACGGCATGCGTACTGCCTTCTCTGTGGACACGGTCCGGAGTGCCGAGCGGGAACTGATGGGGCGGGTGCCCGAAGGGGCGCTGATGCAGCGGGCCGCCGCCGGGCTCGCCGTCGCCTGCGCGGAGCTGCTGGGCCGGGTGTACGGACGGCGGGTCGTCCTCCTGGTGGGCAGCGGGGACAACGGGGGTGACGCCCTGTACGCGGGAGCGCGGCTGGCCCGCCGGGGCGCCGGGGTGAGCGCGGTGCTGCTCGCGCCCGAACGGGTGCACGGCGGAGGGCTCGCCGCGCTGCGGCGGGCGGGGGGATCGGTGGTGGGAGCGGACGGCGCCGAGGAGGCCGTCCGGCGGGCCCACCTCGTCGTCGACGGGATCGTCGGCATCGGGGGGAAGGGCGGGCTGCGGCCCGAGGCGGCGGCGCTGGTCGCGGCCGTCGAGCGGTCGGGGACCGCCGTCGTCGCCGTCGATCTGCCCAGCGGGGTGGAGGCGGACAGCGGGGAGGTGCGGGGGGCCGCCGTACGGGCCGAGGTGACGGTGACGTTCGGGACGCACAAGCCGGGGCTGCTGATCGATCCCGCGCGGGAGTACGCCGGTGTGGTGCGGTTCGTCGACATCGGGCTCGGGGACGTCCTGCCGGACCGGGCCGACCTGGAGGCCCTCCAGCACGCGGACGTCGCCGCCCTGCTGCCCGAACCCGGCGGCGAGAGCGACAAGTACCGGCGCGGGGTGGTGGGGATCGCCGCCGGGTCCGCGCGCTATCCCGGCGCCGCCGTGCTGGCCGTCGCGGGGGCGCTGCGCGGCGGGGCGGGGGCCGTACGCTACGTCGGGCCCGCCGGGGCGGACGTGCTCGCGCGGTTCCCGGAGACGCTGGTGTCGGACCGGGGGCCCCGGAAGGCGGGGCGGGTGCAGGCGTGGGTGGTCGGGCCGGGCGCCGGGGAGGACGCCGCGACCGTGGCCGAGGTGCTGGGCACCGACGTACCGGTGCTGCTGGACGCGGACGGGCTGCGGCTCGCGGAGCGGGAGGCGGTACGGGGGCGGAGCGCGCCGACCCTGATGACCCCGCACGCGGGGGAGGCCGCCGCCCTGCTGGGGGTGGCCCGGGAGGAGGTCGAGGGGGCGCGGCTGGCCGCCGTACGGGAGTTGGCGGCGCGGTACGCGGCGACGGTCCTGCTGAAGGGGTCGACGACCCTGGTCGCAGCCCCGGACGGCGGACCGGTACGGGTGAACGCGACCGGGACGCCCTGGCTGGCCACCGCCGGGAGCGGGGACGTGCTGTCCGGGCTCGCCGGATCGCTGCTGGCGGCCGGGCTGTCGGCGCTGGACGCGGGGAGCGTCGCGGCGTATCTGCACGGGCTCGCGGGGAGGTTCGCGGCCGAGGGAGCCCCGGTGGGGGCGCACGACGTGGCGGACGCGATTCCGCGGGCGTGGCGGGATGCCGGGCGCTGAAAGGCGGAGGGTCGCTGCGGCCCGGCACTCCAGCGCTCCGCGGGCCCTCTGAGACACTGGGCGGCGATGAGTGAGAACGCCATGACCCCGTCCGCCCCGCCGCGCGCCCGAGCCGAGATAGATCTGGGCGCGCTGCGGGCCAATGTGCGGACCCTGCGTGCCAAGGCGCCGGGGGCCGCGTTCATGGCGGTGGTCAAGGCCGACGGGTACGGGCACGGGGCCCTCGCGTGCGCCCGCGCCGCCGTGGCGGCGGGGGCCGAGTGGGTGGGCACCGCCACCCCCGAGGAGGCGCTCGCCCTGCGGGGGTCCGGGCAGCTGCCGGCCGACGTCAGGATCATGTGCTGGCTCTGGACGCCCGGAGGGCCCTGGCGGGAGGCCGTCGAGGCCGATCTCGACGTGTCCGTGAGCGGGTTGTGGGCCCTGGAGGAGGTCATGCTCGCCGCGCACGCCGTCCGGAAGCCCGCCCGTGTCCAGCTCAAGGCCGACACCGGGCTCGGCAGGAACGGCTGTCAGCCGGGCGAGGACTGGGACCGGCTCGTCGCCGCCGCGCTCGAGGCCGAGGAGGGCGGGCTGCTGCGGATCACCGGGCTGTGGTCGCACTTCGCCTGCGCCGACGAGCCCGGGCATCCGTCCGTCGCCGCCCAGCTCGGACTCTTCCGGGAGATGATCGCGCACGCCGAGGCGCGGGGCGTACGGCCCGAGGTGCGGCACATCGCCAACTCGCCCGCCACGCTCACCGTCCCCGACAGCCACTTCGACCTCGTCCGGCCGGGTGTCGCGATGTACGGCCTCTCGCCCAGCCCACAGCTCGGCTCCGCCGCCGACCTGGGGCTGCGCCCGGTGATGACGCTGGCCGCCTCGCTGGCGCTGGTCAAGCGGGTGCCGGGCGGACACGGCGTCAGTTACGGGCACCACTACGTGACCCCCGGCGCGACCACGCTCGGGCTGGTCCCGCTGGGGTACGCCGACGGGATCCCCCGGCACGCCTCGGGCACCGGACCCGTGCTGGTGGCCGGCAAGTGGCGTACGGTCGCCGGGCGGATCGCGATGGACCAGTTCGTGGTCGATCTCGGCGGGGAGGAGCCGGGCGCCGGCGCGGAGGCCGTGCTGTTCGGGCCGGGCGACCGCGGCGAGCCCACCGCCGAGGACTGGGCCCAGGCGGCCGGAACCATCGGGTACGAAATCGTCACGCGCATCGGAGCACGCGTTCCCCGCGTCTATGTGAACGAGTGACGAAGCGGGTGACCCGCGGGTAGGACACTACTTCGGCAGCTTCTTCGGTGGCCTCGGCAGCTTCTCCGGGGCTTCGGGAGCTGCTTCGAGAGTTTTTTCGACGCCTTGTGGACAGGAGCGGTACGTGAGCGAGAGCAGTGCGGAGGCAGTGGCGGACGCCGCCTCGGCGGCCGTCGCCGTCGTCTCCGCCACGGGGGCGGCCGGGGGCTGGCGCCGGGCGACCGGTATCGCCGGCGCCGCGATAGGCGTGATCGCCGCGGGCGCCGCGGCCGGGGTCGCCATCGAGCGGATGACCGTGGGGCGCGGGATGCGGGCCAAGGCCCGGCTCGCCCTGGACTCGGCGGGACCGTACGGGGCGCTGCGCGGCACCCCCGGCAAGGCGATCGCCGACGACGGCACCGAGCTGTACTACGAGGTCGACGACGTCGAGCCGCAGGGCGGGCCCGCGGGGCGGCGGCGCCGGCTGTTCGGCCGCAAGGCGCCCCTTCCCGTCACCGTCGTCTTCAGCCACGGCTACTGCCTCACCCAGGACTCCTGGCACTTCCAGCGGGCGGCGCTGCGGGGCGTCGTACGGACCGTGCACTGGGACCAGCGCAGCCACGGGCGGTCCGCGCGCGGGGCGGCCCAGCTCCGGGACGACGTACCGCTCACCATCGACCAGCTGGGGCGCGATCTGAAGGCCGTGATCGACGCGGCCGCGCCCGAGGGGCCGATCGTGCTGGTCGGGCACTCCATGGGCGGGATGACCGTGATGGCGCTCGCCGCGCAGTATCCGGAGTTCCTGCGCGAGCGGGTGGTCGCCACCGCCTTCGTGGGGACCTCCTCCGGGCGGCTCGGCGAGGTCAACTTCGGGCTGCCCGTCGCCGGGGTCAACGCCGTACGGCGGGTGCTCCCCGGTGTGCTCAAGGCGCTCGGGCAGCAGGCCGCGCTGGTGGAGAAGGGGCGGCGGGCCACCGCCGATCTCTTCGCGGGGATCATCAAGCGGTACTCGTTCGCCTCGAAGGACGTCGATCCGGCCGTCGCGCGGTTCGCCGAGCGGATGATCGAGGGGACGCCGATCGATGTCGTCGCCGAGTTCTATCCGGCGTTCACCGATCACGACAAGACCGAGGCGCTCGGTCTGTTCACCGGCATGCCGGTGCTCGTGCTGGCCGGGACCGGGGATCTCGTCACGCCCAGCGAGCACAGCGAGGCGATCGCCGACGCCCTGCCGGGGGCGGAACTGGTCCTGGTGCCGGATGCCGGGCACTTGGTCATGCTGGAGCACCCGGAAGTCGTCACCGACCGCCTCGCTGATCTGCTCGCCCGCGCCGGGGCGGTGCCCGCCACGGCTACCGTGGGGGGCTGTGACTCCGCCTCCTCCTGACGGAGGTGGCTTCCAGCCTTCGGCTGCGGTCCAGCCCGAACCGACCCCTTGCGGGGCGTGATCAGTGTACTACTGCGAGTGAGTGACGATGGAAGAAAACGCAACGCCGCCCCCGTCCATCCAGCTGACCGTCACCTCCCCCGAGCAGATGCGGGAGCTGGGTCGCCGCCTGGCCAAGCTGCTGCGGGCCGGTGACCTCGCCATGCTCAGCGGGGAGCTCGGCGCGGGCAAGACGACCCTCACCCGGGGACTGGGGGAGGGGCTCGGGGTGCGCGGGGCCGTGACCTCGCCGACGTTCGTCATCGCCCGGGTCCACCCCTCCCTCGGGGACGGGCCGCCGCTCGTCCACGTCGACGCGTACCGCCTCGGCGGCGGGCTCGACGAGATGGAGGACCTCGACCTCGACGTGTCCCTGCCCGAGTCCGTGATCGTCGTGGAGTGGGGCGAGGGGAAGGTCGAGGAGCTGACCGACGAACGGCTCCAGGTCCGCATCCACCGGGCCGTCGGCGACACCACGGACGAGGTGCGGCACGTGACCGTCACCGGCCTCGGCGCACGCTGGTCCGCCACCGACCTGAGCGTGCTGGCGGCCTGAGCGGCCCGGTCGGGGTTACGCCGCCCGGGGGTGCTCGGCGGGCCCGGCGGGCTTTTCCGTGAGGGCGGGGTCGGGCAGGCGCGGGGGCGTCGAGACCGTCTCGGCCGCGGCGCACGAGGACAGCAGCTCACGCATGGACACCCCGGCGAGCGTGAACGGCCGTGGCGGCTCGACCTGGGTGGTCCGGTGCTCGTCGGCCGGCATGGCACCTCCCGGAAGCGGGGCTGGTTAGGTACACCTAACTAGCGGTGGGATACCATGTGACCACGCAGAAGACGCCGTACGCAACATTTTGCCGACCGGTTGTCGGAAACCTTCACGCCGGGGCGCCGGATCACGGCCACCGGATCACGGTCACCGGATCACGACGATCCGCTGTCCGATCGTCGCGAAGTCCCACATCGCGTCCCCGTCCGCCCGGGTCTCCCGGATGCCGCCCGTGCGCACCGTCGCGTCCGGCGCCGGAGCCGCGTCCTTCACCGCCGCGCTGAAACCGATGGTCACGCCGTCCACCGAGGTGAAACGGACGACGTGCTCCACGGGGATGCCGTCGGTGCCGGGGACCGCGCCCGAGCGGGAGCCCACCGTGTAGGCGCCGGGGAGCGGGTCGACCCGGCCGGGGGTGACCCCGAACGTGCGTTCCACGTTGCCCGCCATGCCGACCAGCCACACCCGGTCGTCGTCCAGCGAGTACACGACCCGCCGGCCGCTGCCGGAGTTCCCGGGCAGCGCGGTGGGGTGCGCCTCGTCGCGCGGCGCCTTGCGGGCGGCGGCGGAGGGGGCGTGCGGCTTGCCGAGGCCGGGAGGAACGTTCGCGGAGGCCTGGTAGGCGAGGAACCCGACCGTCGTCACGGCCGCCGCCGTGAGCCCGGCGACGAGGGTCGAGCTGCGGACCGCCACGCGACCACCTCCCTGGAAAGAACGCCGTGAACGGGAAGCCGTAAACGGAAAAATTGTCGTATGTCATGCTTCCCGGCGACGGTAGCAGTCGTCGCGAGCCCCGCCCGGACATCCGACACGGGCGCCCGGGAGCCGTAGGCTGTTTGCGTGCTCTTGCTCGCTCTGGATACCGCCACCCCAGCCGTCACCGTCGCGCTGCACGACGGCACGGACGTCATCGCCTCCTCCAGTCAGGTGGACGCACGCCGGCACGGCGAGCTGCTGCTGCCGGCCGTCGACCGACTGCTCACCGAGGCGGGGCGCGCACTGGACGCCGTCACGGCGATCGTCGTCGGCGTCGGCCCCGGCCCCTACACCGGGCTGCGCGTCGGGCTGATGACCGCCGACACCTTCGGGCTCGCGCTCGGCGTCCCGGTGCACGGGCTGTGCACCCTCGACGGCCTCGCCTACGCCTCCGACCTCGAAGGACCCTTCGTCGTGGCGACCGACGCCCGGCGCAAGGAGGTCTACTGGGCGCGCTACGACGACTCCCGCACCCGCGTCACGGAACCCGCCGTGGACCGGCCCGCCGACATCGCCGACCAGGTCGCGGGGCTCCCGGCCGTCGGCGCGGGCGCGCTGCTCTACCCGGACACCTTCCCGAACGTGCACGAGCCCGAGCACGTCTCGGCCGCGGCACTCGCCTCCCTGGCCGCCGAACGGCTGGCGGCCGGCGGGGTACTGCCCGCTCCCCGCCCGCTGTATCTGCGGCGGCCGGACGCCCAGGTCCCCAAGAACTACAAGGTGGTCACCCCCAAGTGACCGAAGCCGTGACTCCGAGCCTGCGCGAGATGCGCTGGTGGGACATCGATCCCGTGCTGGAACTGGAGAAGGACCTCTTCCCCGAGGACGCCTGGTCCCGGGGCATGTTCTGGTCCGAGCTGGCGCACTCCCGGGGCGCCGAGGCGACCCGCCGCTATCTCGTCGCCGAACAGGGCGGGCGGGTCGTCGGATACGCCGGGCTCGCCTCCGCCGGAGACCTCGCCGACGTCCAGACGATCGCCGTCGCCCGCGACCAGTGGGGCACCGGCCTCGGCGGCCGGCTGCTCACCGAACTGCTGCGGGCGGCGACCGCCTTCGACTGCGCCGAGGTCATGCTGGAGTGCCGGGTCGACAACGTCCGGGCGCAGAAGCTCTACGAACGCTTCGGCTTCGAGGCGATCGGCTTCCGGCGCGGCTACTACCAGCCCGGCAACGTGGACGCCCTGGTCATGCGCCTGACCGACCCGGCGGCGACCGTACGCCAAGAAGACAACCAAGGAACCGACACCCATGGCTGACGAACCCCTCGTCCTCGGCATCGAGACCTCGTGCGACGAGACCGGCGTCGGCATCGTCCGGGGCACCACCCTGCTGGCCGACGCCATCGCCTCCAGCGTCGACGAGCACGCCCGCTTCGGCGGGGTCGTCCCGGAGGTCGCCTCCCGCGCCCATCTGGAGGCGATGGTCCCGACCATCGACCGGGCGCTGAAGGAGGCCGGCGTCAGCGCGAAGGACCTCGACGGCATCGCGGTCACCGCCGGGCCGGGCCTGGCCGGCGCGCTGCTGGTCGGCGTCTCGGCGGCGAAGACGTACGCCTACGCCCTCGGCAAGCCCCTCTACGGCGTCAACCACCTCGCCTCGCACATCTGCGTCGACCAGCTGGAGCACGGCCCGCTGCCCGAGCCGACGATGGCACTGCTGGTCTCCGGCGGTCACTCGTCCCTGCTGCTGTCCTCCGACATCACCTCCGACGTCCGCCCCATGGGCGCCACCATCGACGACGCGGCGGGCGAGGCCTTCGACAAGATCGCCCGCGTGCTCGACCTGGGCTTCCCCGGCGGGCCCGTCATCGACCGCTACGCCCGCGAGGGCGACCCGAAGGCCATCGCCTTCCCGCGCGGTCTGACCGGACCGCGCGACCCGGCGTACGACTTCTCCTTCTCCGGGCTGAAGACGTCCGTCGCCCGCTGGATCGAGGCGAAGCGCGCGGCCGGCGAGGAGGTGCCGGTACGGGACGTGGCGGCCTCCTTCCAGGAGGCGGTCGTGGACGTCCTGACCCGCAAGGCCGTCCGGGCCTGCAAGGACGAGGGCGTCGACCATCTGATGATCGGCGGCGGGGTCGCCGCCAACTCCCGGCTGCGGGTCCTGGCCCAGGAGCGCTGCGAGAAGGCGGGCATCCGGCTGCGGGTCCCCCGCCCCAAGCTGTGCACGGACAACGGCGCGATGGTCGCCGCGCTGGGCGCGGAGATGGTGGCCCGGGGCCGGTCGGCGTCGGGCTGGGACCTCTCGGCGGACTCCTCCCTCCCGGTGACGGACCCCCATGTGCCCGCCCGCGGGCACAGCCACGACCACAGCCACGACCACGGCCATGTGCACGAGGTCAGCAAGGACAACCTGTACTCATGACCGTCGCGCTGATGTGGGAGGCCCGGGCGGCCGAGGGCCGGGGCAGCGACCTGCTCGCCTGGGCCGAAGCCCGGTCCCTCGCGGAGCGCCCCCTGCGCCGCGAGACCTTCCGCGCCCCCCAGGACCGGGTCCTCGTCCTCACCTGGTGGGACGCGGAGTACGACGCCGAGCTCCCCGAGCTCCCCGACCCGGCGCCCGGCCTGGTGACCCGCCCGGTCCACCGCTGGCGCTTCGAGTCGGTCGAGCGGTCCTGGTACGCCGTCCGCTGCGTCTTCCGGCACGGCCCGCTCGGCGTCTACGAGGAGCGCGTCACCCTGTGGACCGCCGGCTCCCCCGACGAGGCGATCGCCCGCGCGGAGGCCGAGGCCGTCGATTACTGCGCGGGCCTCGACGGCGTCGAGTACGTCCGTTTCGCCGAGACCTACGCCCTGGTCACGGCCCCCGGCGAGGGCACGGAGGTCTTCTCCCTCATGCGGGAGAGCAGCCTGCCGCCGGACGCGTACGTGGAGCGCTTCTTCGCGACGGGGGCCGAGCGCACGGACGGCTGAGAGGCCTCAGGGCTGGGGCGCCGACAGGAGCCACACCGAGGTGACGAGGGTGGTGCAGGACAGGACGAAGGCGACCGTGCCGGTCAGGGTCGGGCCCGTCATGACGAGACCCAGGGTCACCCCCAGGACGGCCCCCAGGGCAGCGGTGGTCCCCGCGTCGCGCCAGGGAGGTGCGGCCGTCGTACCGGGCGGGAGGACGAAGGCGTCGCGGAGATCGGTGCGCATGACGTCGTCGTCGAACACGGCGTTGGTCGGGGGGTGTTCCCGCAGTCGGCCCAGGGGGACCAGACGGGTGCCGTCGGGGAGGGCCGCGACGGCGCGGCGGCCGGTGCCGTGCACGGTGACCCGGAGGCCGGGCGGGGGCTCGTGCAGGGCGGGGTGCCACATGACCCGCTGCCAGCGGGTGCCGCCCTCCGGGGTCGTCAGCTCCAGCCAGGTGGCCCTCGGGGCGCGCCAGGCCGCCCGGCGGCTTCCGGTGCGGACCCGGGCGGTCAGGGGACGGCCGGGGCGGCGGGCCGCCAGCCGGAAGCACAGGCCGCGCCGGAGCCAGACCAGCGTCAGGAGGAGGGCCACCGCCCCGCCCAGGAGGACCGGGACGATCAGGTCGTCCTCCGCGGCCGTTTCGGACGGGTCGGCCGGGAAGCCCCGGGGGTCGCCGGCGGCGGGGTCGTAGGCGACCGGGAAGTCCTCGCCCTCGGCGTAGCGGTCGGTGTCGTAGACGCCGAAGCGCTGGACGTGGGTGTCGCCCCCGCCGTCGGTCCAGCGGACCCGGATGTCCAGGTCGTCGCCGATGCCGTCCTCGACGACCACACCGGTCGTACGGGCCGTGGCCCGGTCGCGGGCGTCCGTATAACTGACGGCGTGGAGGCCCAGCCAGGCGGCGAACAGGCCGTATCCGGTCAGGATGACGGCGATGCCGAGGAGGGCCGCGCGCAGGGGGGTTCTCATGCGGGCGTCTCCTTCGGGCGGGACTGCGGCAGCAGGGCGCGGACGGCGGTGGGGTCCGTGGTCGTCACGGCCTCGGTGAGCAGTTCGCGCAGGTCCACCGTGCGGCCGTCCGGGGACGTCAGGACGGTGTCCGTCCAGCGGGTGGCCGGGGTCCAGCCGGAGGTCTCCAGCACCTCGGCGAGCGCTCCGGCCACCACCGCCGCGCAGACCGTGCGGGCCACGTGGGCGCGGACGGAGCGGGGGACCCGGCGCAGGCCGGGCTCCAGCCGGCGGGCCAGCCGGGGCCAGGTGCCGTCGGCGAGCGTGTCCAGGGCCGCCCTGACCGCCGCCTCCGGCGTGTCGTGGCCGGTGACCTTGAACAGCCGGGCCGTGCCGGAGTCGTCGTCCAGGCCGCGCAGCTCGTCGGGGGGCAGGTCGAGCAGCCGTACCGCCTCGACGTCGTTCTCGTCCTCGCCGTCCTGGAGGGCGAGGCGGTGGACGCACCAGCGGGTGATCTCCGGCGCGTTTCGCAGGGTGACCGGTGTGCCGCCGTACGTTCCCGTGCCCGGGAGCGCGGGCAGGGCGGCCAGGCGGACCGCCTCGGGCGGGTGGTCGGCCGTGGCGTACGGGTCGATCGCGTCCTCCTCGGCGGCGGCGAGGGCGGCGCGGTGGGCCACGTGCGGGTCGGCGAGGGCCGCGTCGAGGGCGTCGTAGAAGTCCTCGGGCCAGGCGTCCCGTTCCGCGAGGTCGGACAGCCAGGCGTCGCCGAGCCCCTCGAAGACGGCGTGCAGCCGGACGGTACGCCGCAGGGCCGCCGCCGTGGCCGCCGCGCCGGCGACCCGGGCAGCGTCGGCGTCGGCGGCCGTCTCCGCCCGCCAGAAGTCGGGCTGGGAGGCGCGCAGGAGGGGCGCGGCGAGCGGTGCCAGGGGACGGACGCGGGCGTCCAGACGGTCGGTGAGGCGGGAGCGGGCGTACCGCAGGAAGCCGGCGCGGCGGCTGCCCACATGGCGTTGATGGGCCAGCTCATGGGCGACGACGGAGGCGAGTTCGGCCTCCGTGAGGGTGCGCAGCAGGGGCAGGCCCAGGAAGAGGACGTGGGTGCGCACCCCGGAGACCCGGACCCGGCCCAGGGACGCCTGGACGACCGGCACGATCCGGACCAGCAGGGGTGCGCGGAAACCGAGGCGGTCGGCCACGTCCCGGACGAGCGCGGCCAGTTCGGGCTCGTCGTCGGGGTGCACGGCCCGGCCGGGCAGCGGGCCGCGGTCCCGGGCGACGGCGCCGGTGACGCCGAACCAGAACAGCACGAGGGGGGCGAGCAGCGACCAGTCCGGACCCCAGCGCAGACCGACGACGAGTACTACCGCGCCGAGGACGACCGCGGGCAGCAGACCGACGGCCAGCAGGGCGGCGCCGAGCAGCCACTGCCGGACGGCGGTGGGCCGCTCGGCCGGTTCCGGTATGAGGGTGTCCATGTGGGCGGTTTCCCGTCGCGCCTGGTTTCAGGAGGTCGGCGGATTCTGACACAGGGGCACCCACCGGGCGCACATCAGTTTCGTACGACCTCCGTCCCGCACCGCAGCCGCCGGTCCGCCCCCACCTCGCGCACCGGACCCGTCAGCCGCAGCCGGACCGTCTCGCGCGCCTCGGCGCTGGACGTCCCCAACCGCAGCTCCAGCTCGCCCGGTTCGACGACCCGGCGCCCCGAGCGGTCGGTGAAGGCGGACAGGTCGGTGTGGAAGCGGAAGGTGACCCGGGCGGACTCGCCGTCGGCGAGGTCGAGCCGCTGGTAGCCGATCAGCCGGACGTCGGGGCGGGTCACGCTCGCCACCGGGTCGTGCAGATACAGCTGGACGACCTCGGTGCCCGGACGGGGGCCGGTGTTGCGGACGGTGACGGACACCTCGTACCCGCCGTCCGTGCCGATCTCCGTCTCCGGCGCCTGCGGGCCGCCGCCGGTGAAGTCCTCCCAGGTGAAGGAGGTGTACGAGCGGCCGTGGCCGAAGGCGTACAGCGGGGTCGGGTCCAGGCTGCTGACCTCGCCCGCCAGGCCCAGCGGCGGCTGGAGGTAGGTCCAGGGCTGGCCGCCGGGCACACGCGGCACGCTGACCGGGAGGCGGCCGGAGGGGTTGAGGCGGCCCGACAGCACGCCGGCCACCGCCGGGCCGCCCTCCTCCCCCGGGAAGAAGGCCTGGACGACCGCGCCCAGGCGTCCGTGCCAGCGGCCGAGCGCGTAGGGGCGGCCGGTGAGCATGACCAGGACGACGGGGACGCCCGTCGCGACGAGCGCGTCGAGGAGCTCGCCCTGGACACCCGGCAGGGTCAGGTCGGCCACGTCACAGCCCTCGCCGGAGGTGCCCCGGCCGAACAGGCCCGCCCGGTCGCCGAGCACCGCCACGCAGACGTCCGCCTCCGAGGCGCGCGCGATGGCCTCGGTGAAGCCGGAGGGGTCGGGGTCGGAGACCGGGCAGCCCTCGGTGAACGTCACCTTGGCGTCCGGGAGTTCGGTGCGCAGCGACTCCAGCAGGGTGGGGATCTCGATGCCGAGGTCCACGCCCGGGTGGTGGGGGAGGACATGGGAGGGGAAGGAGTAGCAGCCGAGCATCGCCAGGGCGTCCGCCGCCCTCGGGCCGACCACCGCGATCCTGGTGTCGGGGGCGAGGGGGAGCAGCCCGGCGGGGTTGTCCAGCAGGACCACCGACTTCTCCGCCAGCCGGCGGGCCAGCGCGCGGTTCGCGGCCGGGTCGAGGTCCACGGACTCCGGGGGCTCCGGCTGCCAGTCCTCGTCCAGCAGGCCGAGTTCGCATTTCTGGAGCAGGACCCGGCGGGCCGCCCGGTCGACCAGCTCTTCCGGGATCTCCCCGGCCCGGACGGCCGCGACGAGCGCCTCGCCGTAGTGCTTCACCGTCGGCAGTTCGACATCGATGCCGGCCTCCAGCGCGAGACCCGCGGTCTCGGCGGGGGTGCCGGCGACCCGGTGCAGGGTCTGCAGGAAGCCGATGCCGAAGTAGTCGGCGACGACCGTGCCGGTGAAACCCCACTCCTCGCGCAGCAGGCGGGTCAGCAGGTCCGGGTCGGCGGAGGCGGGGACGCCGTCGCGTTCGGTGTAGGCGGCCATCACCGAACGGGCGCCGCCCTCGCGCAGCGCCATCTCGAACGGCGGGAGGGTCACGTCCGCGAACTCGCGGGTGCCCGCCCGCACCGGGGCCAGATTGCGGGCGCCGGCGGAGGAGGCGTACCCGGCGAAGTGCTTGAGGGTGGCGACGACCCCGGCGGACTCCAGGCCCCGGACGTAGGCCGTGCCGACGGTGGCGACCAGGTAGGGGTCCTCGCCGATCGTCTCCTCGACCCGCCCCCAGCGGGGGTCGCGGACCACGTCCAGGACGGGGGCCAGGCCCTGGTGGACGCCGACCGCGCGCAGATCGCGGCCGATCGCCCGGCCCATCTCCTCGACCAGCGGCGGGTCGAAGGCGGCTCCCCAGGCCAGCGGGACCGGGTAGGCGGTGGCCCGCCAGGCGGTGAACCCGGCCAGGCACTCCTCGTGGGCGAGGGCCGGGATGCCGAAGCGGCCCGCGGCGGCGATCCGGCGCTGGGCGGCGGCCAGGGCGCGGGCGCCGGTCGCCGGGTCGACGGGGGCGGTGCCGAAGGGGCGGGTGAGCTGGCCGAGCCCCCGGGTGATCAGGTCGTCCCACTCGTAGTCGGCGGTCATGTCGTGCTGGTGCGGGGCGACTCCCCCGCCGTCCGCCGCGGCGCCGACCCACACGCCGTACAGCTGGGCGGTCCTCTCCTGAAGGGTCATCCGGGAGAGCAGGTCGTCGACTCGGGCGGCGGCGGGCAGCGCGCGGTCACGCCAGGGGGCGGTGGTCATGAAACTCCTGTCCCGGGGGATCCTGTCCCGAAGGATTCGAATGTTTCGTAACACACTTCGAATGTTCCGGGAACCTATGGCGCTGCGAGGGGTTAGTCAAGAGGCCGCGCGGGGATACGATCGCCGCCATGACACGCTCCGAGCCCGCTGAAACGCGGCCGCAGACCGCCACGCTCGCGGAGATCGCCCGCGAGGCCGGCGTCTCGGCCCCGACTGTTTCGAAGGTCCTCAACGGCCGTGCCGACGTCGCCCCCGCGACCCGCACCCGCGTCGAGGAGCTGCTGCGCGCCCACGGGTACCGGCGACGGCGGGCCGAGGCGACCCGTTCGCCCCTGATCGACCTGGTCTTCCACGAGCTGGAGAGCGCCTGGGCGATGGAGGTCATCCGGGGCGTGGAGAACGTGGCGCGGGACGCCGGGCTGAGCGTGGTGCTCAGCGAGAGCGCCGGCCGGCTCACCCCCGGGCGGACCTGGGCCGACCAGGTCGCCGCCCGCCGTCCGCACGGGGTGGTGCTGGTGCTGTCCGGGCTCGACGAGTCCCAGCGGGCGCTGCTGACCAGCCGCACCATCCCGTTCGTGGTGATGGACCCGGCGGGCGACCCGGGGGCGGACGTGCCCTCGATCGGGGCCACCAACTGGCAGGGCGGCCTGGCCGCCACCCGGCATC
This sequence comes from Streptomyces sp. NPDC005820, assembly GCF_040630255.1. Classification (NCBI taxonomy): domain Bacteria; kingdom Bacillati; phylum Actinomycetota; class Actinomycetes; order Kitasatosporales; family Streptomycetaceae; genus Streptomyces; species Streptomyces sp. NPDC005820. The sequence continues at coordinate 68,814 of NZ_JBEXXE010000053.1, read as the reverse complement.
TGGTGGAACTGGGGCACCGGCGGATCGGGGCGATCAGCGGACCCCCGCAGATGATGTGCAGCCGGGCCCGGATCGACGGCTACCGGGCCGCCCTGGAGACCGCCGGGCTGCCGGTCGAGCCGGGCCTGGTCAAGACCGGCGACTTCCACCACGAGACCGGCTACCGGCTCGGCCGTGAACTGCTGGACCGCCCCGACCGGCCCACCGCCGTCTTCGCCGGCAACGACCTCCAGGCCCTCGGCGTCTACGAGGCCGCCCGTGAGCTGGGGCTGCGCATCCCGGAGGACGTCAGCGTGGTCGGCTTCGACGATCTTCCGGTGGCCCGCTGGGTGGGGCCGCCGCTGACGACCGTACGGCAGCCGCTCACCGAGATGGCGGAGGCGGCGGCCCGGCTGGTGCTGGAGCTGGGGCGGTCCACGGCGCAGGAGACACCGGCCGCGACCCGGGTGGAGCTGGCGACGAGTCTGGTGGTGCGCACGAGCACCGCATCGCCGCCGCTGGCTGGAAGTTGACGTATTGACGGGTGTGGTGAGCGCCTCCACACTCCTCCGAAGTCAATCGGTTGCACGGCCGAAACTTTCGGAGGCACCCGCATGAGATCTCTGAGAACAGGCCTGTCCCTGACCTCCCTCGTGACATCCCTCGTGGCGGGCTGCGCGCTGCTGCTCGCCGCCCCGCCCGCCCACGCCGCCGACACCCCCCTGCGCGATCTCGGCACCGCGAAGGGCAAGGTCATCGGCACGGCGGTCACCGGCTCCAAGCTGACCGGCACCTACGGCGACATCGCCGGGGCACAGTTCTCCTCGCTGACCCCCGGCAACGCCATGAAGTGGGGCTCGGTGGAGCCGACCCAGGGCTCCTTCAACTGGACCGAGGCGGACCAGATCGTGGCGTTCGCCCAGGCCCACAACCAGCAGGTGCGCGGCCACACCCTGGTCTGGCACAGCCAGAACCCGAGCTGGCTGACGAACGGCAGCTGGACCTCCGCCCAGCTCACCACCCTGCTGCAGAACCACATCAGCACCGAGGTCGGCCGCTACAAGGGGAAGCTCGCCGCCTGGGACGTCGTCAACGAGCCCTTCAACGAGGACGGCACCTACCGCTCGACCCTCTGGTACAACGGCCTCGGCGCCGACTACATCGCGAACGCCCTGACCTGGGCGCGGGCCGCCGACCCGGCCGCGAAGCTCTACATCAACGACTACAACGTGGAGGGCGTCAACGCGAAGTCGACCGCCCTGTACAACCTGGTCAAGTCGCTGAAGGAGCGCGGGGTCCCGATCGACGGGGTCGGCCTCCAGGCCCATCTCATCCTCGGCCAGGTCCCCTCCACCCTCCAGCAGAACATCCAGCGCTTCGCCGACCTCGGCGTGGACGTGGCGATCACCGAGCTGGACATCCGGATGACCCTGCCCTCCGACAGCGCCAAACTCGCCCAGCAGAAGGCCGACTACAAGGCGGTCACCGCCGCCTGCGTGGCGGTCGCGCGGTGTGTGAACCTCACCGTGTGGGGCTTCACCGACTCCGACTCCTGGGTGGAGAGCACCTTCCCGGGGCAGGGCGCGGCGACGCCGTACGACGCGAACTACGCGCCGAAACCGGCGTACTACGGCATCGCGGAGGCGCTCGGCGGTACGACCACGCCCCCGCCGACCGGCGCGTGCACCGCGGCGTACAGCGTGGGCAGCCAGTGGAACACCGGGTTCACCGGGAACGTGACGATCTCCTGCTCGGGTGCCTCGCTGTCGTCCTGGAAGGTGACCTGGACGTACGGCGCCGGACAGCAGATCACCCAGGCCTGGAACGCCGGCTGCACCCAGTCGGGGGCCGCCGTCACCTGCGTGAACGCCTCGTACAACGGGACGGTGCCGGACGGCGGTTCGGTGAGCTTCGGGTTCAACGCGAGCTGGAGCGGGAGCAATCCGGTGCCGACGGTGACGCTGGGCTGATCGCCGGTGATGCCGGGCTGAGAATCGTGAGATTTTCACGAGAAATCCCGGCCGGGCCCGCCGTCCTAACAGTCCGCTAATAATCCACACCTACGGTCCTCCCCGTGACGCGACACGAGGAGCACGGCGAAGACGGCAGAAGAGCGGGCCGGCGGTCCACAGTGCTGAGGGCCGCCGGCCTCACCCTGGCCGCCGCCCTGGTGCTGGGCATCGGGACGGCGGGCTGGGCCTACTGGCACCTCAACGACAACATCAGAAGCGTCGACATCGACCAGGCGCTCGGCGACAACCGCCCCGCGAAGTCGGTCACCACCCCGAGCGCCACCGCCTCGGCGTCCGCCTCCCCACTGCCCACCGAGGCGGTGAACATCCTCGTCCTGGGCTCGGACTCGCGCAGCGGCGCGGAGAACCAGGAACTCGGCGGCGGCGACAGCTCCGGCGCCCGCTCCGACACGGCGATGGTCGTGCACATCGACGCGGGCCGCACCGGCGCGACCGTGGTCAGCATCCCGCGCGACACCCTCGTCACCCGGCCCTCCTGCCCGCTGTCCTCCGGCGGCACCTCCGCGGTGGCGTACGGCGTGATGTTCAACTCCGCCTACTCGCTGGGCGGCCCGGTGTGCGCGGTGAAGACCGTCGAGTCGATCACGAACGTCCGGATGGACCACTACATCGAGGTCGACTTCTCCGGCTTCGCCAAGCTCGTGAACGCGCTCGGCGGGGTCACCGTCACCACCGACGAGGACATCGACGACGACGACAGCCACCTCCACCTCCAGGCCGGCACCCACCATCTGAACGGCAAGCAGGCCCTCGCCCTCGCCCGCACCCGGCACGGCATAGGCGACGGCAGCGACCTCGGCCGCATAGGCCTCCAGCAGAAACTGGTGAAGGCCCTGCTGGAGCAGGTCGCCTCCACGAACCTCCTCACCAGCCCCACCGAGCTCTACGGGGTCGCCGACGCGATCACCGGCAGCCTCACCACCGACACCGGTCTGAACTCCCTCTCCGAACTGATGGAACTCGGCCAGAGCCTGCAGGGCCTCACGGCCGACGAGGTCAAGACGGTCACCATGCCGGTGGTGACGGCCCCCTCCGACCCCAACCGGGTGATCGCGGAGGAACCGGCGGCGAGCAAGCTGTGGAAGTCCCTGAAGTGACCCATCCGGGCCCGAGCAGGCCCGTCACCACGGCTTCGAGCGCCGGGAAAGATTTCCCGGAAAAATTCGGCGAGGGTGTCGATCCGGCCGTCTCCCGTTCGACGCAGGGGTGAGAAGCCGGGACGGACCCGGTCGCACGGAGCCAAGAGGAGTCACCATGCCCCGTTACCTGTCGCTCGTGAAGATCGACGAGAACTCCGCCCCCGCCGAGGGCCCCAGCCCCGAGCTGATGCAGCGGATGGGCGAGCTGATCGAGGAGGTCACCAAGGCCGGCGTCATGCTCGACACCGCCGGACTGCTGCCGTCCGCGCAGGGCACCCGGGTGCACTGGGAGGGCGGGCGGATCTCCGTCACCGACGGGCCGTTCACCGAGGCCAAGGAGGTCGTCGGCGGGTACGCGATCATGCAGTGCAAGGACAGGGCCGAGGCCATCGAGTGGGCCACCCGGTTCCTGAAGGTCCACGAGGAGTTCTGGACCGTCACCTGTGAGGTGCGGGAGATCGCCGAGGGATGAGCCCGTCCGCTGTGCGGACCCGCGGGCAGGGTGTTCGATGGTGGACTGTGGAACCACAGCCCACCACCGACCCCCGGACCGCCATCGAGACCGTCTTCCGCCTGGAGTTCCCCCGGGTCGTCGCCGCCGTCACCCGGGTCGTCCGGGACGTCGGCATCGCCGAGGAACTGACCCAGGACGCCCTGGTCGCCGCACTGGAGCAGTGGCCGCGCGAGGGCGTGCCGGACCGGCCGGGCGCCTGGCTCACCGCCGCCGCCCGGCACCGCGCCGTCGACCTGGTCCGCCGCCGGGAGACCTACGCCCGCAAGCTCCAGGAGATCGGCCGCACCCTGGAGGACGCGCCCCCGCCGCAGGAACCGCAGGACCCGGACGCCATCGACGACGACCTGCTCCGGCTCGTCTTCACCACCTGCCACCCGGTGCTGTCCGCCGAGGCCCGCACCGCCCTCACCCTGCGTCTCCTCGGCGGCCTCAGCACGGCCGAGATCGCCCGCGCCTACCTGGTCCCCGAACCCACGGTCGCCCAGCGCGTCGTCCGGGCGAAGCGGACCCTCGCCACGAAGAACGTCGCCTTCGAGGTGCCGTACGGAACCGACCGCGAGGCCCGGCTCGGCTCGGTCCTCGACGTCATCTACCTGATCTTCAACGAGGGCTACGCCGCCACCGCCGGCGACGACTGGCTGCGCCCGTCGCTGTGCGAGGACGCGCTGCGCCTGGCCCGGCAGCTGGCCGCGCTGATGCCGAAGGAGCCCGAGGTGCACGGCCTGGTCTCCCTGCTGGAGTTCCAGGCCTCCCGCACGGCCGCCCGCACCGCCCCCGACGGCGCCCCCGTCCTCCTCGGGGACCAGAACCGGCGCCGCTGGAACCGCATGCTGATCGCCCGCGGCATCACCGCCCTGGACCGGGCCGGCGCCACCTCCGCCGGCGCCCCGGGCCCGTACGCCCTCCAGGCCGCCATCGCCGCCTGCCACGCCCACGCCCTCACCTACGAGGACACCGACTGGGCCGCCATCGCCACCCTCTACGGCCTGCTGGCCGCCCGCGCCCCGTCCCCGGTCGTCGAACTCAACCGCGCGGTCGCCGTCTCCATGGCCGACGGACCGGGCCCCGCTCTGGAGATCGTCGACACCCTGGCCGCCGAGCCCGCCCTGCGCGACTACCACCTGCTGCCCAGCGTCCGCGGCGATCTGCTGCTGCGCCTCGGGCGTACGGCGCAGGCGCGGGCCGAGTTCGAGCGGGCGGCGGCCCTGGCGCGCAACGAACGCGAGCGGGAGCTGCTGCTGGCCCGGGCGGCCACGTGCGATTCGTAACTCTGTTCCTGTGAAGTCCAGTTGACCACTAAAGTGTGCGAGCCGCTGTGAAGCGGCTGTGACGTGTGATCCCTGGGGGGACGACAACTTGAGAATGTTCACGCGCCGCCGTGCCGCGGCGCTCGCCACCGCGGCCGCGCTCGCCGCCGTGGGCACCCTGGCGACCGCGCCGGGTGCCGCCGCCGACGACGCGGGCCCCTGGCCCGGCACCGAGGGTCGGATCCTCAACGACGGCGGACTGCTGCTCGACCCGGCCACCGGCGCGGGCACCGTGATCCCCAACGTGGGCGCCTACGCCGCCTGGGCACCGGACGGCAGCCGGCTGATCAGCACCGGGAGCCAGGTCTCCAGCGTCCGCGCGGGCGGCAGCGGGAAGTTCACCCTGCCCCGCGCGGTCGACGTGCGCTCCAGCGCCCCGTACGAGGACCTGGCCTTCTGGTGGGGCGGCCGGTACGTCGTCTTCGCCACCGGCGGCCAGATCGTCTACGGCCCCTCCGACGGCGCATGGGCGCCCCGCCCGCTGCTGACCGCGACCCAGGAACCCGCCTCGGTCTGCGACAGCGAGCCGACGGTGAGCGTGGGCGGCCTGCTCGCCTTCGAGCGCCGCACCGCGAGCTGCACCGGCACCCCCGGCGTGTACGTCTTCGACGGCACCGCGCAGACCGTCAAGCGTGTCCTGACCGACGCCGAGCAGCCCGCCTACTCGCCGGACGGCACCAAGCTCGCCTTCGTCCGCAAGGACGCCGACGGCAACCCGCAGCTCTTCACGGCGAAGGCCGACGGCACCGACGTCAAGCAGCTCACCACCGGCCCGAACCGGTACGCCAACCCGTCCTGGTCGCCCACCGGCACCCGGATCGTCCTCGACGCGCACACCTCGGCGAACAGCGACGACGTGCACACCCTCGCCTCCGTGGACGTGGCGACCGGCACGCTCACCCCGGTCACGGACGCCTCGCGCAGCAGCTCCGTCAACAACCCCAGCTACCAGCCGCTGCGCAAGAACAGGACCGAACGGGTCTGGGGCAGCGACGCCTACGCCACCAACATCGCCTCCTCCCGCTGGACCTGGAACACCCTCGGACAGAGCGTGCCGGGCCTGATGAACGCCAAGTCCGCCGTCCTGGTCAACCGCGACGACGCCGCCTACTCCCTCACCGCGCCCGCCCTGGCCGGCAAGAAGGCCGGCCCGGTGCTGATGACCCCGAAGACGGGGCTGTCGACCGCGGTGAAGAAGGAACTCAAGCGGATGCTGCCGAAGGGCAGGACCGTCTATCTCGTGGGCGGCACGTCCATTCTGAGCGGCACGGTCGCCACCCAGCTCAAGACCCTCGGCTACGTCCCGAAGCGGCTCTCGGGCGCCGACCGCTACGCGACCTCCGTCGCCGTCGCGAAGGCTGTCAGCACCGCCCCCAAGTACGTCTTCCTGGCCGGCGGCACCGAGGTCCGCGCCGCCCTCTCGGCGGCCGCCGCGGCCGGCGCGGACGGCACCGCGAGCGCGGGCAGTGTGGTCCTCACCAACGGCAACAAGCTGACGACGTCGGTGAAGTCGTACCTGAACAGCCTGAACCCCGACAAGACCATGGTCATCACGGTCGGTTCGGCGGCGAAGTACGCCCTCACCCATGCGAGCTACTCGCGGTGGCCGTCGACGTACACCTACTACCCGATCTCGGGCGCCAACGACGCGGCGATCTCGGTCAACATCGCCAAGTTCTGGTGGACCGCGCCGAACCTGGCCGCCCTCTCCTACACCGGCACCTGGCGGGACGGCGTCTCCGCGGCCGGCGCCTTCAACGTCTTCGGCCCCCTGCTGTGGACGTCCCGCCCCGCCCTGTCGAGCGAGGTCAACAGCTATCTGGTGCGTGAGTCCGCGAGCCTCGGCTCGGTGGCCGCCTTCGGCACCACCGGCTCGGTCACCACGGGCGCGCTGAACACCGTGGGCGCCTCGATCAGCGCGGGCACCAGGTACTTCGAGTACCGGCCGTACTACAACGGCGTCGTCCCGAACAGCGCGCGGACCGCGCTGAGCATCGGGGCCGGCGCCGGGGCGGGTGCCGGGAGCGCCGACCCGCTGCCGCGCTCGGGCCCGGCGGGCGCCGACCCGCACCTGGGCGACCTCGCGACGCGCCGGCGGCAGTAGCGCCGCTCAGGTGGCGGGCGCTCCGAGCAGCATCGTCGGGGCGCCCGCCACCCGGGTGAGGAACACGGTCGCCGAGTGCGGCCCGTGCCCCTTCGGCAGCACCTTGCGGCGCAGCTCCTCCGGCTCCACGGCCGAGCCGCGCTTCTTCACGGTCAGGATCCCCACCTCCCGCTCCCGCAGCAGGGCCTTCAACCTCTTCACGTTGAAGGGGAGTTGATCGGTGATCTCGTAGGCGGTGGCGTACGGGGTCGGCCGCAGGGCGTCGGCGGTGACGTACGCGATGGTCTCGTCGACGAGCCCGCCGTCCAGCTCCGCGGCCACCTCGGCGACCAGATGGGCGCGGATGACGGCGCCGTCGGGCTCGTACAGATAGCGGCCGAGGGGCCGTACGTCCGGGTTCGGCAGACCGGTGCCGAGCAGGGTGCGCGGCCCCGGCAGCAGTGTCGCCCGCACGACCCCCGGCTCGGTGCCGAACCACAGCACCGCCTCCTTCACGTCACCGCCGTCCGAGATCCACTCGGCCTCGGCCTCGGCGGGGACGGCCTCGTGCGGCACCCCGGGTGCGATCTTCAGGGCCGCCCGGGGCGCGGCGAGGGCGGCGCCGACCGCCCAGGACAGGGGCGGGGAGTAGGCCTCGGGGTCGAAGATCCGCCCGCGTCCGCCCCGCCGCGCGGGGTCCACGAACACGGCGTCGTACCCGCCGGTGTCCACCTCGGTGACATCGGCTTCCCGTACGTCGATCAGGTCGGCGAGTCCCAGGGCCTCGGCGTTGGCCCGGGCGGCCCCGGCCGTCAGCGGATCGCGGTCCACGGCCAGCACCCGGATCCCCGCCCGGGCGAGGGCGATCGCGTCGCCGCCGATCCCGCAGCACAGGTCGGCCACCGAGGTCACGCCGAGCTCCTTGAGCCGTCCGGCCCGGTACGCCGCCACACTCGCCCGCGTCGACTGCTCCACCCCGTGGGGGGTGAAGAACATCCGCCCGGCGTCCTCGGCCCCGAACTTCGCCACCGCCCGCTGTCGCAGCCGCGCCTGTCCGAGCGCCGCCGACACCAACTCGGCGGGATGCTCACGGCGCAGCCGCGTGGCGACGGCGAGTTCATCGGAGGGGGCGGTGCCCCGCACGGCGTCGAGGAGAGCGAGGCCTTCGGGGGTGAGGAGGGGGGCGAGGTCGTTCACGGGGTCATTGTCGGTCAGGGGACCGGGCGGTGCGGCGCCGGCCGGTGATCTTGTCGCCGCCGGTCCTCGTGCGGGCGGCCGGTCTTCGTGCGGGTCGGTCGGTCTTCGTGTGGGCGGCTGGTCTTCGTGCGGGTCGGTCGGTCTTCGTGTGGGCGGCTGGTCTTCGTGCGGGCTGGCCGGCCCCCGTGTGAGCGGCCGGTCTTCGTGCGGGCCGGTGGGGCCCTGTGGGGGCGGTCGATCCTCGTGCGCCCGGTTGGTCCGGGTGCGGGCGGTCGGTCCCCCTGTGGGCCGGTCGGGGGACGGCGGGGTGTCGGTGGCGGTGTCGGGGCGGGGTGCGGGGGCGGGGCTGGGAAGATCCGGCGCCATGGGAGCTGTCGTACAAAATGACAAAATTGGCGCTTCTCGGGTCGGGTTGCGCGGCGGCATCGCGCTGCTGGTTCTCACCGCGATCGTGGCGGGCTGCGCGGAGGGCGGCGACCCCGAGGGCGGCGACCCGGCCCCCGGCCAGCAGGCCGGCCAGGCCGCACCCCCGGTCCGGGCGCTGCACTCGTACGCCGAGCGGCTGCGCGCCGAGCAGGCGAACCGGGTCGCCGCGGCCCGCAGCTGGGGCCTGCGGAAGGTCCCGCTGACCCCGCCGCCCCCGCCCGCGAAGAAGCCCCGGATCACCACCCGGGACGGCTTCGAGGTGCGCGACCACGAGGAACTCGGCCTCCCGCCCGTCTTCACCTCGATCCCCACCCGGGACAAGGTCGTCTTCCTCACCATCGACGACGGCGCCGAGAAGGACCCGCGGTTCCTGCGGATGATGAGCGAGCTGCGGATCCCGTACACCGCCTTCCTCAGCGACTACCTCATCAGCGACGACTACCCGTACTTCAAGAAGATGCAGGCCGCCGGGGTGACCCTGAACAACCACACCCTCCACCACCCCTATCTGCCCGGCCTGTCCTACCGGCAGCAGAAGCACGAGATCTGCGGCATGCAGCAGGTGATCGGCGAGCGGTACGGCAGACGCCCGGTCCTCTTCCGGCCCCCCTACGGCAACTACAACCGCGACACGCTGATCGCCGCGAAGTCCTGCGGGGTGACGTACGCGCCACTCTGGGACGAGGAGGTCTTCGTCGACCACTGGGAGTACCGCGAGTGGGACCAGGACCTCCACCCCGGCGACATCGTCCTGAGCCACTTCCGCGGCCGGGGCGAGTGGAAGGGCACCATGCCCGACATGGTCCGCCGGTTCCTGAACAAGGTCACGGCGCAGGGGTACGCGGTGGCACGCCTGGAGGACTACCTGTGAGGACGCGGGGGCTGATCGCCGTACTGCTGGCGCTGACGGTGACGACGCTGACCGGCTGCGCCCAGTCCGTCGACCCGATCGAACGCCTGGGCAAGAAGGCGGCCCAACGGGTGCGGCCCCTGTCCCACGACCCCGGCGCCCCCGGGAGCCCCGGCGGCCCCGGCGGTCCCGGCCGCTCCGGTCACTCCGGTCACTCGGGCCAAGAGTCCCTCCCGCCGGTCGTCGACCGCGTCCCCACCCACGACAAGGTCGTCTTCCTCACCTACGACGACGGCGCCGAACGCGACCCCCGCTTCGTCGACCTCGTCCGCGAACTCCGCCTCCCTGTCAGCGTGTTCCTCACCGACAGCGTGGTCGGCCCCGGCTACGGCCACTTCGCCCGCCTCCGCGCGGTCGGCGCGACCCTGGAGAACCACACCCTCGACCACGCGGCCCTGCGCGGCCTCCCGTACGCCGGCCAGCGCGCCGAGATCTGCGGCCAGCAGGAGAAGCTCCACGCCCGCTTCGGCCTGCGCCCCCGCCTCTTCCGCCCGCCCTACGGCACGTACGACACCACCACCCTGCGCGCCGCCGCCGACTGCGGCATCGCGGCCGTCGTCCTGTGGCGCGCCGCCATGGGCCCCGCCGGCCTCACCTACACCCACGGCGCCCCCGGCCTCGGCCCCGGCGACATCGTCGCCCTGGACCCGGACGAGTCGACGGGCCCGAGCCTGCGGGAACGGACGACGCGACTGCTGCGGGTGGTGCGGGAGCGCGGCCTGACGGTGGGCAGGCTGGAGGACTACCTGGAGGACTACCTGGAGGGCTACCTGGAGGGCTACCTACAGGGCACCGCAAAGCCGGAAAACCGGCCGACGCCCCGCCGGGATTAGCAGTCCGCTTGACCGAGTGCTAATCGCGGTCATAGTCTCGGCTCTGGCACTCCCCACTGGAGAGTGCCAACAACGCGACGGGCAGGTCCGGCACCCGCGACGACGGATCCACCTGGTCGCCACCTCAGACAGTTAACCCCGTGAGATCTCCGAAGGGGGAGGTCGGATCGTGACGACCGCCAGCTCCAAGGTTGCCATCAAGCCGCTTGAGGACCGCATCGTGGTCCAGCCGCTCGACGCCGAGCAGACCACGGCCTCCGGCCTGGTCATCCCGGACACCGCGAAGGAGAAGCCCCAGGAGGGCGCCGTCCTCGCCGTGGGCCCGGGCCGCTTCGAGAACGGCGAGCGCCTGCCGCTCGACGTCAAGGTCGGCGACGTCGTCCTGTACAGCAAGTACGGCGGCACCGAGGTGAAGTACAACGGCGAGGAGTACCTCGTCCTCTCGGCTCGCGACGTTCTCGCGATCATCGAGAAGTAGTTCTTCACCCGAGCACACTGCGTGCTCGAAAGCACATTGCGTGCTTGAAGCCTGATGCTGCGCCCCTGGCTCCCGCCACCACATAAGAAGCCGGGCGCCCGGGGCGCAGTGCCTTTTCACCCCACGTTTTCCGCCCACAGATTTCCGAGAGGGCTGCCGCTGTCATGGCGAAGATCCTGAAGTTCGACGAGGACGCCCGTCGCGCCCTCGAGCGCGGCGTCAACAAGCTGGCCGACACGGTCAAGGTGACGATCGGTCCCAAGGGCCGCAACGTCGTCATCGACAAGAAGTTCGGCGCCCCGACCATCACCAACGACGGCGTCACCATCGCCCGTGAGGTGGAGATCGACGACCCGTACGAGAACCTCGGCGCCCAGCTCGTGAAGGAGGTGGCGACCAAGACCAACGACATCGCGGGTGACGGCACCACCACCGCCACCGTGCTGGCCCAGGCGCTCGTCCGCGAGGGCCTGAAGAACGTCGCCGCCGGCGCTTCCCCGGCCGCCCTGAAGAAGGGCATCGACGCCGCGGTCAAGGCCGTCTCCGACGAGCTGCTCGCCACCGCGCGCCCGATCGACGACAAGGCGGACATCGCCGCCGTCGCCGCGCTGTCCGCCCAGGACCAGCAGGTCGGCGAGCTCATCGCCGAGGCGATGGACAAGGTCGGCAAGGACGGTGTCATCACCGTCGAGGAGTCCAACACCTTCGGTCTGGAGCTGGACTTCACCGAGGGCATGGCCTTCGACAAGGGCTACCTGTCGCCGTACTTCGTGACGGACCAGGAGCGCATGGAGGCCGTCCTCGAGGACCCCTACATCCTCATCAACCAGGGCAAGATCGGCTCCATCGCCGACCTGCTGCCGCTGCTGGAGAAGGTCATCCAGACCAACTCCTCCAAGCCGCTGCTGATCATCGCCGAGGACGTCGAGGGCGAGGCCCTGTCGACCCTGGTCGTGAACAAGATCCGCGGCACCTTCAACGCGGTCGCGGTCAAGGCCCCCGGCTTCGGTGACCGCCGCAAGGCGATGCTGCAGGACATGGCCACCCTCACCGGTGCCACCGTCATCTCCGAGGAGGTCGGCCTCAAGCTCGACCAGGTCGGCGTCGACGTCCTCGGTTCCGCCCGCCGCGTCACCATCACCAAGGACGACACCACGATCGTCGACGGTGCCGGCGACTCCGCCGACGTGCACGGCCGCGTCGCGCAGATCAAGGCCGAGATCGAGAACACCGACTCCGACTGGGACCGCGAGAAGCTCCAGGAGCGCCTCGCGAAGCTGGCCGGCGGCGTGTGCGTGATCAAGGTCGGCGCCGCCACCGAGGTGGAGCTGAAGGAGAAGAAGCACCGTCTGGAGGACGCCATCTCCGCGACCCGCGCCGCGGTCGAGGAGGGCATCGTCTCCGGTGGTGGCTCCGCGCTGGTCCACGCCGTCAAGGTCCTCGAGGGCAACCTCGACAAGACCGGCGACGAGGCCACCGGTGTCTCCGTGGTCCGCAAGGCCGCCGTCGAGCCGCTGCGCTGGATCGCCGAGAACGCCGGCCTGGAGGGCTACGTCATCACCTCCAAGGTCGCCGAGCTCGAGAAGGGCCAGGGCTTCAACGCCGCCACCGGCGAGTACGGCGACCTGGTCAAGGCCGGCGTCATCGACCCGGTCAAGGTCACCCGCTCCGCCCTGGAGAACGCCGCCTCCATCGCCTCCCTCCTGCTGACGACCGAGACCCTGGTCGTCGAGAAGAAGGAAGAGGAAGAGCCGGCCGCCGCGGGCCACGGCCACGGCCACGCCCACTGAGGCACGCCGCACCCTGCGCGAAGAAGCCCCCCGTTCCGTCGCGGAACGGGGGGCTTCTCCCTTCGCGGGCGGATTTGCGGTTCGAGAGGGGGCCGGGGTCAGCTCTCCAGTGCGTCCAGGGCACCCAGTTGCGCCATCAGCCCCAGCCGGTCGTACTGCCACCAGGCCTCGCAGATCTTTCCGTTCCCGTCGAAACGGAAGACGGTCGTCCCGGTCATGGTGACCTGCTTGCCGGTGGCCGCGAGGCCCATGAAGTCACCCTTGTGGGTGCCGCGCCAGGTCCACCGGCTGCACACACGGTCGTCCTGCGCGATCTGGTCCTCGATGTCGAAGGCGAAGTCGAAGCCGCCGCGCCACATGGAGACCTCGCGCCGCATCGCGTCCATCCCCATGGTGTCCTGCTCGTTGGCCGGGTCGTGGTCGTGGTAGTCCTCGGCGATCAGACCGTCGAGCGGAGGCAGTTCACCCCGCGTGCCGATCGTCTCGAACATCCGCCGCGCGGTGGCCGCGTACAGCTTCTCGTCCCGTACGACGTCCAGATCCGTGAACGTCGGCATCTCGTCGCACAGAGCCACCAGATCGCGGAAGATCTTGTCCGTCTCCGGCAGGTTCGAGTTCCGCATCGCCTCCTCGTACGAGGGGAACTCCACGATCTCGATGAAGTGCGACGCGTCCGAGCGGTCCTTGCCGACCACCGCGTGTGTCGCCGTCCGCTTACCCCTGGTCTGTTCGACCCATGTGTCCATCAGCCGGTCCATCTCGTCGAACCGACTGGTCCTGCAGTCGATGAGCTGCACGAAAGTCATGACGCCGCCTCCGGTCCCCCTGGGTCCGGTCTTCTGACAAGCCCATTTTCCCACCGGAGCGCCGACGTCACCTGCGTACCGAGACGCCGGCTACTGAGGCCCGTACTTCCGTCCGGTCCGGGAGCTGATCCCGCCCAGCAGCGCGCGCGGCGTCACCTTCACCAGACCCATCAGCGTCTTGTAGCGCGGGTCGGGAATCGACAGCGACTTCCCGCGCGCCAGATCGTCCAGCCCCGCCGCGACCAGCTTGTCCGCGTCCAGCCACATCCAGCCCGGGATGTTGTCCGTACCCATCCCGGCCCGCTCGTGGAACTCGGTCCGCACGAAACCCGGGCACAGCGCCATCAGCCGTACGCCGCTGCCCGCCAGATCCTTCGCCGCGCCCTGCGTGAACTGCACGACCCACGCCTTCGACGCCCCGTACGTCCCGCGCGGCAGGAAGGCCGCGACCGAGGCCACGTTCACCACACCGCCGCGCCCGCGCTCCCGCATCGAGGCGACCGCAGCCGACGTCAGCCGCAGCACCGCCTCGCAGTGCACCTTGAGCATCTTCAGCTCGTCGGCCATCGGTACGTCGAGATAGCGGCCCTTGTTGCCGAAGCCCGCGTTGTTGATCAGCAGGTCGACCGGGTTCTTGCGGTCGCCGAGCCGGGCGGCCACCGCCTCGATGCCCGCGTCGGTGGCGAGGTCGGCGGTCAGCACCTCCGCCTCGATGCCGTGCCGGTCGTGCAACTCGGTCGCCTGCTCGCGCAGCCGCTTGGTGTCCCGGGCGACGAGGACGAGATCATGCCCGTCCGCCGCCAGTCTGCGGGCGAACGCGGCGCCGATGCCCGCGGTCGAACCCGTGATGAGAGCCGTTGTCATGGCAGAAGCGTAGTGACCCGGACTGTGCGGATCCGTTCTGCGCACACGCCCTCCCGAACGTGAAGGATCGGTGGGGGCCGCCGCCGTGACCGCCGTTCAGCCGCCGTACTTCTCCACGTACTTCCGGGCCTGCGCCAACGACTCCGGATGCAGGGCCTCGCCCGCCGCGAGCAGCCGGGGCAGAAGGTCACGACGGGTGGTGACCGCCTGGAACTGCATCCGGGCCGTCACCTCGTGCTCCGGCACATGGACGATCCCGATCGCGTCCCCCGCGCGCACCTCGCCCGGCTCGATCACCCGCAGATACGCGCCGGTCGCCGCCTTCGCCGTGAACCGTCTGACCCACTTCTCCTCGCCCATGTGGCCCTGGAAGGTACGGCAGGGGATCCGCCCGGAGGTCACCTCCAGCACCACGTCCGGGCCGATCCGCCAGCGCTCGCCGATCCGCGCCCCGGAGACGTCGAGACCGGTGGTGGTGAGGTTCTCGCCGAACGCGCCGGCGGACAGCGGGCGCCCCAGCTCGCGCTCCCAGTCGTCGAGATCCTCGCGCGCGACCGCGTACACCGCCTGGTCGTCCCCGCCGTGGTGGATCAGGGAGCAGACCTCGTCACCGGCCAGCCCGCTGCCGGCGACCCCCTTCGGCCCCGGCGCCGAGATCCGCACCGGTCCCTCGACCGGCCGCTTGTCGATGCCGGTCAGCCGCTGCGGATGGTCGCTGTACGGGACGGCTCGCGCCCGGCCCACGTTGACGGAGAGAAGCCTCATGGCATCACGGTAGGTCACCACACCTCAAAGCGGCTACGCATTTTTCGACGCCGTACCCAAGATTCACTTATGCTCACAACGTGATCGAGGCCCGTCATCTCCGTGTCCTGCGCGCCGTCGCCGCCACCGGCTCCTTCTCGGCGGCCGGGCGCGAGCTGGGCTGCACCCAGCCGGCCGTCAGCCAGCAGATGAAGGCGCTGGAGACCTCCGTGGGCACCCCCCTGCTGGTCCGCAGCGGCCGGGAGATGCGGCTGACCCAGGCGGGCGAGGCCCTCGTCCGGCACGCGGCCGGGATCCTGTCCGGCCTCACCGCCGCAGAGGAGGAGGTCGCCGCCATCGCGGGGCTGCGGGCCGGCCGGGTCCGGCTGGTCTCCTTCCCCAGCGGCAGCTCCACCCTCGTCCCCACGGCCCTCGCCGCCCTGCGCGCCGAGCACCCCGGCACCCGGGTCTCCCTGGAGGAGGCCGAACCGCCCGAGTCGGTCGACGCGCTGCGCGCCGGCGACTGCGACGTCGCCCTCGCGTTCCGCTACGCGCGCGTGCCGGGGGCGGCGCCTGCCGAGGAGTGGGACGACCTGGTCGTACGGCCCCTGCTGACGGACCGGCTGGTGGCCCTCGTGCCCGAGCGGCACCGGCTCGCGCGCGTGGCGGCGGTGGCCATCGGCGAACTCGCCGCCGAGCCGTGGATCGCGGGCTGCCCGCGCTGTCGCGGCCAGCTGGTGGAGGTGTGCGAGCGCGCGGGGTTCACCCCCCGCATCGACTTCGCGACCGACGACTACCCGGCGGTGGTCGGTCTGGTCGGCGCCGGTCTCGGCGTGGCCGTCCTGCCCCAGCTCGCGATCGAGTCCGTACGGCCCCGGGGAGCGCGCGCGGTGACCCTGGAGCCGGCGGTGCGGCGGGAGATCGTCGCGCTCACCCTGCCCGACCTGGCCCAGGTGCCGGCGGTCGCGGCGACGCTGGAGCGGCTGGAGCGGGCGGCGGGGGCGACTCGGGCCACATGAGAACGGCGGGCACGGTGGGTGCCCGCCGCTCCTTGCAGAAACGTTCCTTCAATGTTCCTTCACGTGTCCGACGACGCGTCTCTCGCGCCCGTCGACGCCGACACCAGGCGGTTGCGCGCCCGGCCCATCAGCTCCTCGCGCTCGTCCTCGGTCAACCCGCCCCACACGCCGTACGGCTCGCGTACGGCGAGCGCGTGCGCGGCGCACTGCGCGCGGACCGGGCACCTCATGCAGACCTCCTTGGCCGAGTTCTCGCGAGCGCT
Source organism: Streptomyces sp. NPDC005820 (assembly GCF_040630255.1). NCBI lineage: Bacteria > Bacillati > Actinomycetota > Actinomycetes > Kitasatosporales > Streptomycetaceae > Streptomyces > Streptomyces sp. NPDC005820. Next base: position 52,429 of record NZ_JBEXXE010000053.1, on the reverse strand, counting down.
CCGAGCCGCCCCGCGCTCACCCTCCGGATGGAAGAAGAGCGAACTGTCCACCCCGCGGCAGGCAGCCAGGAGCTGCCAGTCCCACAGGTCCGCGTTCGGTCCGGGAAGGCGGGAGAAATCTGCCATTGCGTGACCCCTTGTAGCCGTTCTGAGCGGATACGGTGCCAACGACCGTACAACTACGATCTAAGGAGATGAAAATATGACTCATTGCGAATCTAGCCTCAGACACCAGCTAAAGGGAAGAAATAGGGCTGAATGGGGCATGGGTTGTGATGAAAGCTTGAGGGTCAGCGCGGCAGCCTCCACCGTGTCCGCACCCTCACGTAGAGTGCCGAAGACTGCACGCGGCCCCGTAACTCTTTCGAGTGACCGTCGTTGAGAGTGCGAGGCGGTTGAAAACACAAACGCTCGGGCAGGCGTCCGAGACGGTCGACCGCACAGGTGACGATTTCCCACCAGCCTGGAGGCACAAGGTGACGCGCATCAGCTGCGGAGGGCGGCCATGACTTCCGTCCTCGTCTGCGACGACTCCCCGCTTGCCCGAGAGGCGCTCCGCCGCGCGGTCGCGACCGTGCCCGGCGTCGAGCGCGTGACGACGGCGGCCAACGGCGAGGAAGTCCTCCGCCGCTGGGGCGCCGACCGCTCGGACCTCATCCTGATGGACGTGCGCATGCCCGGACTGGGCGGCGTCGAGACCGTACGGCGGCTGCTGTCCGCCGACCCCGGCGCCCGCATCATCATGCTCACGGTCGCCGAGGACCTGGACGGCGTCGCCCTCGCGGTGGCCGCCGGCGCCCGGGGCTATCTGCACAAGGACGCCTCGCGCGCGGAGCTGCGGGCGACCGTCACCCAGGCGCTCGCCGACCCGACCTGGCGACTGGCCCCGCGCCGGCTGCGGTCCGCCGAGATGGGCGCGGCGCCGACGCTCACCGCGCGGGAGATCCAGGTCCTCGAAGGCATGAGCCACGGCCGCTCCAACGCGGAGATCGGCCGCGAGCTGTTCCTCTCCGAGGACACCGTCAAGACCCACGCCAGGCGCCTGTTCAAGAAACTCGGCGCCTCGGACCGCGCCCACGCGGTGGCCCTGGGCTTCCGGTGGGGACTGGTCCGCTAGGGCCTGTCGCTCGGATCGGGTCGCTGGGCGTCGACGGGGCTGTTCGGTGCCGGGTTCGGTGCCGGTGCCGGTGCAGGGTCCGGGTTCGGGGCAGCTGCCGGTGTACGGGCGCGAGGGGGGTGCCCCCGCGCGAACTCACCGGAGTCCGGGCGGCGCGCCGGGCCCCGCGTCTGCGGCGCGATCCGCCGATCAGGCCCTGGACGGTCCGCCGGGCTGGCCTTGGGTTCTCGGTCAGGCTGGCCTTGGGTTGTCGGCTGGGCAGGCCTTGGGTCGTGTGTCGGTCAGGCCTTGGGTTCTCGGCCGGGCTGGCCTTGGGTTGTCGGCTGGGCAGGCCTTGGGTCGTGTGTCGGTCAGGCCTTGGGTTCTCGGCCGGGCTGGCCTTGGGTTCTCGGCTGGGCA
>NZ_JBEXXE010000053.1:24034-50816 GCF_040630255.1 Streptomyces sp. NPDC005820 | reverse complement strand
GCAGGCCTTGGGTCGTGTGTCGGTCAGGCCTTGGGTTCTCGGCCGGGCTGGCCTTGGGTTCTCGGCTGGGCAGGCCTTGGGTCGTGCGTCGGTCAGGCCCTGGGTTCTCGGCCGGGCTGGCCCGGATTCTCGGTCCGCCAAGCGCTGGGCGCTCCTCGGTCAAGCCTTGGGTGCTCCGCTGGGCGCGGCGCGAGGTGCCGGCGGTCCGCCGTCTGGGCCGTGGCGCCGCCGCGACCGGCCGAGCCCACGCGGGGAAGCCGTCCGCCGACAGTGCCCGGCCCCTTTGGACGCCGCCGAACGCATCGGACTCCGCCCGGCCTACGCCGGACACGGGTCCGCTCCCGCCGGGACGGGGGGCCGCTCCCGCCGGGACACGGGTCGGGCGTCCGTTTTCGGCAGGCTCGCGGGTGGTCCCCCTGGGTGGGGGCGGGTTCCGTCGGGTTGTGGGGCGGGGGCGTCGGGGTGGGTCGTTCGGGGGATCCGGTCGGTTCCTTCGGGTGTCGCGAGGTCGGTGCCCGGTCCGTGGAGAGGAGCGGGGGATGAGGGAATCTCCCTGTTCAGAAGGGGTCGGTAAGTCGGTCCCCGGCCTGGTGGGCGGGGGCGGCGCCGGGCTCCTCCGGATGCCCGCTGCTCGTTTCGCCGCCGATGCCGCATCCTTGAGATGTGGAGTCTCTCGGGGACGAGTCGGTCGAGCGGAAGGGGAGGGCGCAGGGGATGAGTTCCGGCGCACCTGCTCATAACGCTTCGGTGCACAACGACGAGCACGGTGCCGCGGACGCTTCGGCCGCAGTGCACCATGGACCGATGCGCGACGACGAGGCGGTCACTGCCGTGGGGACGATCGGTCCGCTCGTCCATCGCGCCGTCGACGGCGACGAGCAGGCCACGCACGACCTGCTCGCCCATGTCCACCCCCTGGCGCTGCGCTACTGCCGCACCCGGCTCTCCCGGCTGCCCGGCGACGCACGCCACTTCGTGGAGGACCTCGCCCAGGAGGTCTGCGTCGCGGTCCTGCTCGCCCTGCCCCGCTACCGGGACACCGGCAGGCCCTTCGAGGCGTTCGTCTTCGCGATCGCCTCGCACAAGGTCGCCGACCTCCAGCGGGCCGCCATGCGCCACCCCGGTTCCACGGCGGTCCCCTCCGACGAGATGCCGGAACGCCCCGACGACTCCCTCGGCCCGGAGGAGCGCGCCCTGCTCAGCAGCGACGCCGAATGGGCCAAGAAACTCCTGGCCAACCTGCCCGAGAACCAGCGGGAGCTGCTCCTGCTGCGGATCGCCGTGGGCCTCACCGCCGAGGAGACCGGTCAGATGTTGGGAATGTCACCCGGAGCGGTCCGGGTGGCCCAGCACCGGGCGCTGAGCCGACTGCGGGCTCTCGCCGAACAGTAGAAAAGACGTATACGTCGGCGGCGAGTGAACAGGCGCGCCGACATTTCCGTACGAACATACGAAGCCCGGAGCGGCGTCCAACCGTGGAATTCGGGAGGTGCACTTCCCGTTAGCATGGACATCCGCACCGATCAAGGCCATTTGGGGAAGGTGTCATGACTGCCAACGTCGACGGAGTGCCCGCCAAATTCGCGACCCTGGGGCTGACCTACGACGACGTGCTGCTGCTGCCGGGAGCGTCCGAGGTGCTCCCCAACGCGGTCGACACCTCGTCCCGAATCTCCCGCAACGTCCGGGTCAACATCCCGCTGCTGTCCGCGGCGATGGACAAGGTGACCGAGTCCCGCATGGCGATCGCGATGGCGCGCCTCGGCGGCGTCGGCGTGCTGCACCGCAACCTGTCCGTCGAGGACCAGGTCAACCAGGTCGACCTGGTCAAGCGGTCCGAGTCCGGCATGGTCACCGACCCGATCACCGTGCACCCGGAGGCCACGCTCGCCGAGGCGGACGCGCTGTGCGCCAAGTTCCGCATCAGCGGTGTCCCGGTCACCGACCCGGCCGGCAGGCTGCTCGGCATCGTGACCAACCGCGACATGGCCTTCGAGAGCGACCGCACCCGTCAGGTCCGCGAGGTCATGACGCCGATGCCGCTGGTCACCGGCAAGGTCGGCATCACCGGTGTCGAGGCCATGGAGCTGCTGCGCAAGCACAAGATCGAGAAGCTTCCGCTGGTCGACGACCAGGGCCTGCTCAAGGGTCTGATCACGGTCAAGGACTTCGTCAAGGCCGAGAAGTACCCGAACGCCGCGAAGGACTCCGAGGGCCGGCTGATCGTCGGTGCCGCCGTCGGCGCCAGCCCCGAGGCGCTGGAGCGGGCCCAGGCGCTGGCCGAGGCGGGCGTGGACTTCCTGGTCGTCGACACCTCGCACGGTCACAACAGCAACGCCCTCAGCTGGATGGCGAAGATCAAGTCCAGCGTGAACGTCGACGTGATCGGCGGCAACGTCGCCACCCGTGACGGCGCGCAGGCCCTCATCGACGCCGGTGTCGACGGCATCAAGGTCGGCATCGGCCCCGGTTCGATCTGCACCACGCGCGTGGTGGCCGGTATCGGTGTCCCGCAGGTCACCGCGATCTACGAGGCCTCCCTCGCGGCCCGCCCCGCAGGGGTTCCGCTGATCGGCGACGGCGGCCTCCAGTACTCCGGCGACATCGGCAAGGCGCTCGCCGCCGGCGCCGACACGGTGATGCTGGGCAGCCTCCTCGCGGGCTGTGAGGAGTCCCCGGGCGAGCTGCTGTTCATCAACGGCAAGCAGTTCAAGTCGTACCGCGGCATGGGCTCGCTGGGCGCCATGCAGTCCCGCGGCCAGGGCCGGTCGTACTCGAAGGACCGCTACTTCCAGGCCGAGGTCGCCTCCGACGACAAGCTCGTGCCCGAGGGCATCGAGGGCCAGGTGCCCTACCGCGGTCCCCTCGCCAACGTGCTGCACCAGCTGGTCGGCGGTCTGCGCCAGACCATGGGCTATGTCGGCGCCGCCACCATCGAGGAGATGGAGACGAAGGGCCGCTTCGTGCGGATCACGTCGGCGGGCCTGAAGGAGTCGCACCCGCACGACATCCAGATGACGGTCGAGGCGCCGAACTACAGCCGCAACAAGTAGCCGGCAGCCGCGCACAGCTCCGTACAGGGCGGTCCCGGGCGCACCGGGGCCGCCCTTGTCGTGCCCGTCGGCGATACTGGAAGACGCTGAACGCATCAGGGAAAGGCCACAGACGTGACTGAGATCGAGATCGGGCGCGGCAAGCGCGGCCGCCGGGCGTACGCCTTCGACGACATCGCCGTCGTCCCCAGCCGCCGTACGCGGGACCCGAAGGAGGTCTCGATCGCCTGGCAGATCGACGCCTACCGCTTCGAGCTGCCCTTCCTGGCCGCCCCCATGGACTCGGTCGTCTCCCCGGCCACCGCGATCCGCATCGGCGAGCTCGGCGGCCTCGGCGTCCTCAACCTCGAAGGCCTGTGGACCCGGTACGAGGACCCGCAGCCGCTGCTCGACGAGATCGTCGACCTCGACGCGGACACGGCGACCCGCCGCCTCCAGGAGATCTACTCCGCCCCCATCAAGGAGGAGCTGATCGGCGCGCGCATCAAGGAGGTGCGCGACTCCGGCGTCGTCACGGCGGCCGCGCTCTCCCCGCAGCGCACGGCCCAGTTCTCCAAGGCCGTCGTCGACGCGGGCGTGGACATCTTCGTCATCCGCGGTACGACGGTCTCGGCGGAGCACGTCTCCGGTGCGCACGAGCCGCTGAACCTGAAGCAGTTCATCTACGAGCTCGACGTCCCGGTGATCGTCGGCGGCTGCGCCACCTACACGGCCGCCCTGCACCTGATGCGCACCGGCGCGGCGGGCGTCCTGGTCGGCTTCGGCGGCGGCGCGGCGCACACCACGCGCAACGTGCTGGGCATCCAGGTCCCGATGGCGACCGCGGTGGCCGATGTCGCGGCCGCCCGCCGCGACTACATGGACGAGTCCGGCGGCCGGTACGTGCATGTCATCGCGGACGGCGGGGTCGGCTGGTCCGGCGACCTGCCCAAGGCGATCGCCTGCGGCGCCGACTCGGTGATGATGGGCTCCCCGCTGGCCCGGGCGACCGACGCGCCGGGCAAGGGCCACCACTGGGGCATGGAGGCCGTCAACGACGAGCTGCCGCGCGGCAAGAAGGTCGACCTCGGCACGGTCGGCACCATCGAGGAGGTCCTCACGGGCCCGTCGCACACCCCCGACGGCTCGATGAACCTCTTCGGCGCCCTGCGCCGCGCCATGGCCACCACCGGCTACAGCGAGCTGAAGGAGTTCCAGCGCGTCGAGGTGACGGTGGCGGACTCGCAGCACCGCCGGTAACCCCTAGAACACCACGAAGGGCCGGTCACCCACCCGGGTGACCGGCCCTTCGGCATGCCCGGACGGGCGCGAGGGCGTGTGGGGTGGGGAGGGGGCGCGCGGTTGCGTTCGGGGCGAATTCGGGCTGGTCAGGGGGGTCGCGGGCGATAGCGTCCCTCCCGGCGCCCCAGTTGTGTGGGGTCGCCCCCTTCCAAGGACATCGTTCCGGTCCCCGGCCCTCGGTCCCCGGCCCTCGGTCCCCGGCCCTCGGTCCCCGGCCCGAGTTCCAACGGACCGTCCACCCGGGCCACTGGGCGGCATCGTGGAACGGGGCGCCCGTGGGACGCCACCGCAAGCCCACCCGCTGGGACCGGGTCCGTCTTCGGATGGTCCAGTTCAAGAGGAGGTGGATCTTGCGACTTTTCGGATGGTGAGCGGCCGCCCCCACACACATTAGGGGCGGACACTCCGTGATCCATCCAGGAGCCTGCCGCAGTGCCCTCTGCGGTGGGCTCCACCTGTTCCCACCGTACTGGCGCCGGGCACCCCATGCCACCACCCCCAGGCCCACCGCACCCCACGCGCCCCCCTTCACAACCGATGCGCCGCCCCCGTGGGGGTGGCCCCCCGGGTGTCCAGGAGGAGCTGGGCCTTCACCGACAGGCCCTGGAGGTCGTACGTGCGGTGGTGCTGGAGGAGGATCGTGAGGTCGGCGTCGGCGGCGGACTCGTAGAGGGAGTCGGCGCGGGGGACCGGGCGGTCGAGGACGCTCCAGGCGGGGACGTGGGGGTCGTGGTAGCTGACCGCGGCGCCCAGTTCCATCAGGCGGATCGCGATCTCGTGGGCGGGGGTGCCGGTCAGGTCGGCGAGGTCGGGCTTGTAGGTGACGCCGAGGAGGAGGACGCGGGCTCCCCGGGCCGACTTCCCGTGTTCGTTGAGCAGGGCGGCGGCGCGCTGGACGACGTACCGCGGCATACGGCTGTTGACCTGTTGGGCCAGTTCGACCATCCGCAGGGGGCTGCCGGGGAGGCCCGCGCGGTCCAGGGGGACGGAGTGGCCGCCGACGCCGGGGCCGGGGCGGAAGGCCTGGAAGCCGAAGGGCTTGGTCTCGGCGCAGCGGACGACGTCCCACAGGTCGACGCCGAGGTCGTGGCAGAGGACGGCCATCTCGTTGACGAGGGCCATGTTGACGTGCCGGAAGTTGGTCTCCAGGAGGTGCACGGTCTCGGCCTCCCGCACGCCACGCGCGCGTACCACCTTGTCGGTGAGGCGGCCGTAGAAGGCCGCGGCGGACTCGGTGCAGGCGGGGGTGAGGCCGCCGATGACCTTCGGGGTGTTCGCGGGGGTGAAGGCGCGGCTGCCGGGGTCCACCCGGCTGGGGGAGTAGGCGAGGTGGAAGTCGCGTCCGGCGCGCAGGCCGGACGTCTCTTCGAGGAGCGGGCGCAGGAAGTCCTCCGTCGTCCCCGGGTGGACCGGTGACTCCAGGATGACGGTGGTGTGCGGGCGCAACTGGCCGCCCAGGGTGCGGGCGGCGGCCTCCACCTGGGCGAGGTCGAGGCCGCCGCCCGCGTCGAGCGGGGTGGGCGCGCAGATGACGGCCGTCCGCACCCGGCTCAGCCCGGCCGGGTCGGTGGCGGTCCGGAAGCCCCCCGAGAGCATCCGGCGCAGTTCGGCGGCGCTGAGCGAGCCCGTCTCGGGTCCCGTCCGGTAGCCGAGGGTGGGGAGGCCCGCGGCCACCGCGGCCTGGGCCAGGGGCAGGCCGAGCGGGCCGAGTCCGATGACGGCGAGATCTGCGGGCATGGCGTGGGCCGTCCTTCCCAGTAACCGAAGCGGGACAGGTGCGCAAGCCCTGTGGACAGGATGGGCGAGCGCAATGTCAGACTAGGAGTAAATATGACTGTTATGCGGGATTGATCGACTGTGTTCCGTGAGAGTTGTCCACAGGCTGGGGGCGAGTGGTGGCTGAAGTCGGGCAAGGCGGTCAGAATTTTGGGCAGGGGAACACGCAGGGGGACACCGAGCGGGCCTCGCCCTGAAGGTGCGGCCGGCGCGACGGACAGCGGGAGGCAGCGGTGAGGACAGCGACACTGGGGCCGGCACAGCGAGCCGAGTCACTGGCGGGCATGGCCGAGCGGGAGCTGGACGTGCTGGTCGTGGGAGGCGGAGTGGTCGGCGCGGGTACCGCCCTCGACGCCGTGACCCGGGGCCTGTCCACGGGCCTGGTCGAAGCGCGTGACTGGGCGTCGGGCACGTCCAGCAGGTCCAGCAAGCTGATCCACGGCGGACTGCGCTATCTGGAGATGCTCGACTTCGCCCTCGTCCGCGAGGCCCTGAAGGAACGCGGACTGCTGCTGGAGCGGCTCGCACCCCACCTGGTCAAGCCCGTCCCGTTCCTGTACCCGCTCCAGCACAAGGGCTGGGAGCGGTGGTACGCCGGCTCGGGCGTCGCGCTCTACGACGCCATGTCCATGGCCCGCGGCCACGGCCGGGGCCTGCCCCTGCACCGCCATCTGAGCCGCCGTCACGCCCTGCGCGTCGCCCCCGCCCTGCGCAAGGAGGCGCTCGTCGGCGCCCTGCAGTACTACGACGCCCAGATGGACGACGCCCGCTTCGTCGCCACCCTCGTGCGCACCGCGGTCTCCTACGGCGCGAAGGCCGCCAACCGCGCGCGGGTGACGGCCTTTCTGCGCGAGGGCGAACGGGTCGTCGGAGCCCGGGTGCAGGACGTGGAGGGCGGCGGCGAGTACGAGGTCCGCGCCCGGCAGATCGTCAACGCCACCGGGGTGTGGACCGACGACACCCAGGGGATGGTCGGCGAGCGCGGCCAGTTCCACGTCCGCGCCTCCAAGGGCATCCACCTCGTCGTGCCACGCGACCGCATCAGCTCCTCCACCGGTCTGATCCTGCGCACCGAGAAGTCCGTGCTGTTCGTCATCCCCTGGGGCCGGCACTGGATCGTCGGCACCACCGACACCGACTGGGACCTCGACAAGGCCCACCCGGCCGCCTCCAGCGCCGACATCGACTATCTGCTGGAGCACGTCAACTCGGTCCTCAGGGTGCCGCTGACCCGCGACGACGTCGAGGGCGTCTACGCGGGCCTCAGGCCCCTGCTGGCCGGCGAGTCGGACGCCACCAGCAAGCTGTCGCGCGAACACACCGTCGCCCACCCCGCGCCCGGACTGGTCGTCGTGGCCGGCGGCAAGTACACGACGTACCGCGTGATGGCCAAGGACGCCGTCGACGAGGCCGTGCACGGGCTGGACATGCGGGTCGCCGACTGCGTCACCGAGGACGTGCCGCTGCTCGGCGCCGAGGGCTACCGGGCGCTGTGGAACGCGCGGGCGCGCATCGCCGCCCGCAGCGGGCTGCACGTGGTGCGGGTGGAGCATCTGCTCAACCGCTACGGGGCGATGGCCGAGGAGGTCCTCGACCTCATCGCCTCCGACCCCTCCCTCGGCGAACCGCTCCAGGCCGCCGACGACTATCTGCGCGCCGAGATCGTCTACGCCGCCTCGCACGAGGGGGCGCGGCACCTGGACGACGTACTGACCCGGCGCACCCGTATCTCCATCGAGACCTTCGACCGCGGCACGCGCAGCGCCCGGGAGGCGGCCGAGCTGATGGCCCCGGTGCTGGGCTGGGACAAGGACCAGATCGAGCGCGAGGTCGAGCACTACGAGAAGCGGGTGGAGGCGGAGCGCGAGTCCCAGCTCCAGCCCGACGACCTGACGGCGGACGCGGCCCGGCTCGGGGCGCCGGACATCGTGCCGCTCTGACCGTCGAACTCCGGTCGCCACAAGGCCTGTTCACGACGGGGGCAGGCCTTGCGCCAGGGCGTCACCTGGGCGTTGGCCGGACTGCGCCGCACCCTCTGGCCGGAACGCTTCCCTGCCTCCAGAGGGTGAGGGGCACCCTGGGCGTCGGGCACTTGTCGGGTGAGGGACAATGGAGGCTCTTTCAGGGCGGGTTGCATGAGGGGACGCATGTCGGAGGCGGAGCGGGCGGGGGCATCCCGTCAGGACAAGAGCGCACGTCTCCTCGCCGGTCGGTACCGGCTGGGAGGCGTACTCGGCCGCGGCGGCATGGGGACGGTGTGGCGCGCCGAGGACGAGACCCTCGGCCGGACGGTCGCCGTCAAGGAGCTGCGGTTCCCGGGGAACATCGACGAGGACGAGAAGCGCCGGCTGATCACCCGGACCCTGCGCGAGGCCAAGGCCATCGCCAGGATCCGCAACAACAGCGCGGTGACGGTCTTCGACGTGGTCGAGGAGGACGACCGGCCGTGGATCGTGATGGAACTCGTCGAGGGCAAGTCGCTCGCCGAGGTCATCCGTGAGGACGGCGTGCTGGAACCGAGGCGCGCCGCGGAGGTCGGGCTCGCGATCCTCGACGTGCTGCGCTCGGCGCACCGCGAGGGCATCCTGCACCGCGACGTGAAGCCGTCCAACGTGCTGATCGCCGAGGACGGCCGGGTCGTGCTCACCGACTTCGGCATCGCCCAGGTCGAGGGCGACCCGTCCATCACCTCCACCGGCATGCTCGTCGGCGCCCCCTCCTACATCTCCCCGGAGCGCGCCCGCGGCCACAAGCCCGGCCCGGCCGCCGACCTGTGGTCGCTCGGCGGTCTGCTCTACGCCTCGGTCGAGGGCTCCCCGCCGTACGACAAGGGCTCCGCGATCGCGACGCTCACCGCGGTGATGACCGAGCCGCTTGAGGAGCCGAAGAACGCCGGCCCGCTCAAGGACGTCATCTACGGGCTGCTCACCAAGGACCCCCAGCGGCGGCTCGACGACGCCGGCGCGCGGGCGATGCTCAACGACGTGATCCACGCGCCCGACCCCAAGGAGGCCGAGCCGGCCGACGCCACCCGGCTCGTGCCGATCCCGGTCCAGCCGGACGGCCCCGAGAGCAAGGGGAGTTCGGCCGCGGAGGCGGGCGAGAAGCTGCGCGGCGCACTGCGCTCCGTCCGCAAGAAGGCCGCCGTCGCGGCCGGGGCGGCGTCCACGGCGGCCGCGTCCCGCGCCAAGTCCGGCGGCGGTACGGCGGCTTCGGACACCCGGGCGGCCTCCGCCCCCGCCGCGTCCGCCACCACTGCCTCCCCGTCCGTGGGGACGAGCGATTCCCGGCGCACCGGCGCGGCGACCGCGTCGGCGCCCGCCACCCGGACGACTACGGCCCCCGCCGCCTCGTCCGCGACGGCCGGCTCCGCGCCCACCGCCGTGACGCCCACCGTCGGATCCGGTTCCGCCGGGGGCGCCGGCCGGGGCGGGCAGGGCTCCACGGGCGGTACGAACGGCACGACGGGTGGTACGACGGGTGCTGCGAACGGCGCCACGGGCGGCCGGAGTTCGGGCTGGCCCGTGATGACCCCGCCGGACCTGCCGCCGCGGCCGGTGCCGAGGGCGCCGCTGACCGACGTCGTGCCGAAGCGCACCCTGGTGATCATCGCCGTGGTGGTGGTGCTCGCGGTGCTCGGCACCGTGCTGGCCCTCACCCTCGGCGGCGGTGACGGCGACAGCGCGAGCGGCGGCAGGAGCGTGGCCGGCGGCAGTGCGAGCGCGAGCGCCGAGACCAAGGAGGACCAGAGCGGCGGCACCCGTACGGACGGGGCCACCGCGCAGTCCACCGGCTCGGCCGCATCCGGCTCGTCGCCGAGCAACACCACGACGGCCGGCGGCACCGGCTCCGACGTGTCGGCCACCGGCGACAGCCTGGCGGCGACGACGTACAAGGGCAGCCAGGGCTACTCGATCGGGCTGCCCACCGGCTGGAAGTTCCAGACGTCGAGCTCCGCCGGCGACCGGTTCACCGGCCCCGACGGGCAGCGGCTGCTGGTCGCCTGGACGACCACACCCAAGGACGACCCGGTCGCCGACTGGAAGAACCAGGAGCGCTACATGACGCGCTCGCAGTACAAGAAGATCCGAATAGCGGCGGTGAACTACCGCGGCTGGAACACGGCCGACTGGGAGTTCACCTACGCGGAGAGCGGCACCACGTACCGCGTCGTCGACCGCGGCTTCGTCGTGAACGACAGCCAGGGGTACGCGCTGATGTACACGGCGAAGGCCGCCAAGTGGTCCACCGCACTGCGCAAGAGCACCTGGCAGACACTCACGGACACCTTCACGCCCAAGAAGTAGCGGTCCGGATCCGGCATCCCCTCTCGGAGAGTTGCCTCCGGCACGTATCGTGAAGGGCTGCGGACCGTGCGCAGCGGCTCCGTGGCCGGATACGGCTGTAACGGGTCGTGTGGTGAACGGATTTGACCGACCGGGCGGCCGGGGGAGGCAACGTGGACGACTATGCGGGACGGGTACTCGCCGACCGCTACCGCCTGCCCGTGCCCCCCTCCGACGAGTACGAACTCACCGAGACGCGGGCCTTCGACACCTACAGCGGACAGGAAGTCCTGGTCCGCCAGGTGCCGTTGCCCGAGGTCGTCGAGGCCGAGGTGCTGGACGCCGGAGGGCTCCCCGAGGGGTTCACGGCGCGTGAGCACCGGGGCGGCGCCGGGCGGGTCCCCGGCGCACGCGGGGGCGCGAGCACCCGGCGGCCCGCCGATCCCGTCGTACGGCGCGCCGTGGAGGCCGCGCAGGCCGCGGCGAGCATTCCCGACCACCCCCGGCTCGACCAGGTCTTCGACGTGTTCGCCGACGGCGGTTCGCTGTGGATAGTGAGTGAACTGGTGGCCGCCCGGCCGCTCGCCGCGCTCCTCGCCGAGCAGCCGCTGACCCCGTACCGGGCCGCCGAGGTCGCCTCCGACGTGCTCACGGCCCTGCGGGTGCTGCACGCGCACGGCTGGGTGCACCGGAACATCACCGCCCGCACCGTCCTCGTCTGCGACGACGGCCGCGTCATGCTGACCGGCCTCGCGGTCGGCGCGGCGGAGGAGGCGCTGTGCGGCTACGACCCGGTGCCGACGGAGGAACCGGGAACACCGATCACACCGGTCCAGGCCTCCGCCCCGCCTCCGGGCCCGGCCGGCCCGGGCGGCCCTGCCACGGGGCCCGGCGCGATGGGCAACGGGACGCGTCCCGCAGGCGCAGGCGGCTCCGCCGGTGGGGCGGGGAGGGGAGGCGTGGGGGGCGCCGGTGGTGCTTTGGGCGGGCAGCCGGGTAGCGCCGGCGCTGCTTTGGGCGGGCAGCCGGGTGGTGCCGGTGGGCTTTCCGGCGGGCAGTCGGGTGGTGGGTCCGGTGGGGCCTTCGGCGGCGGGTCTGGGGGCGGGGCCGTCGGTGCGCACGGCGGAGGGGCCGTCGGTGAGGATCCCGAGGCGGCTCGGCGTGCCGCGATAGAGGCTCGCGGGGCCGGTGCGCTGCCCGGACCGGCGGGGGAGCCGGTGACCGACGCCGGGCCGTCGGGTGAGGTCGCCCGGCAGACGCCCATGGAGACCGGCGGGGACATCCGTGCCGCGCGCGCCGGGGCGATCGCCGCCTACCGCGCGGGCGCCCGCGCCGCGGCCCGCGTCCAGGAGTCCCAGCAGAACGGCCGAGCGGCCCTGCCGGGGGCCCGCACGCCCGCCGAGAACGACCAGGGCCCCGTGACGGCCTCACCGTACGGCGCACCCGGCACGCTTCCCGGTGCTGGCGCCGGTACTCCTGGTGCTTTCGGTGCTCCCAGAGCTCTCGGTACCCCCGGAGCTCTCGGCGGCACCACGGGTGTTCCCTCCGGACTGCCCGGACAGATCGTCGACCCGTACGGCGTACGAGGCGCGCCCGCACCGAACGCCGTACCGGGCTCCGCCCCTGTTCCCGCCCCCGGTGCCGCCGGAGGGTACCCGCCCGTCCCCACGGCCGCGGGGCAGTCGCCCGTCCCCGTCCCGGCGCAGCCCGGCGGGGTGGTGGGCGACGGCCGGTCCGGGGCCCGTTGGGGTGACCTCGTGGCCGCCGGAGTGTCCGGTGGAGCCGTTCGCCGGGGGCCGGCCACCGCGCTCGCCGCCGAGCGGGCCCGGCAGGCCCGGATGGCGGTCGTCGGCCCCGTCACCGAGCGCTGGGCGCCCGAGCAGGCCGGCCCGGTGCACGAGAACTGGCAGCTGGCCGCGCCGATCGGTCCCTCGACCGACCTGTGGGCGCTCGGCGCCTTGCTCTTCAGGGCCGTACAAGGACACGCGCCCTACCCGGAGGAGTCGACGGCGGAGCTGGTGCAGATGGTGTGCGCCGAGCCGCCCGCCTTCGCCGAGGAGTGCGGCCCGCTCCGGCCGGTCGTGGAGTCGCTGCTGCGCCAGGACCCCACCGAGCGCCTGGACTTCGAGGAACTGCGCGGCTGGCTGCGCTCATTGGTGCGGTCAGCGCCCGAGCCGGAGGCGGGCACGTACGTCGTCGCCGCGCCGCCCACCGACCCGCGCCGGCTGCCGATCGTGCGCCGCAAGGGCGAACTGGTGCGCAGACGGCGCGCCGGGCTGCCCGCGACGCACGGCCGCCACAAGCGGGCCCGGCAGGACACGGGCCGTTCCCCGCGCAGCCTCGGCCGCACCCTGCTGGTGCTGATCCTGCTGCTGCTGGCCGGTGCCGTCGCCTACGCCGTCCTCTTCATGCCCAAGGCCGACGAGGAGGGCGCGACCGCGACCGGCGGCGCCCAGAACACCGGGGCCACCGCCTCGGCGAGCGCACCCGCCGGTCAGGCCCCCGACGCGAGCAGCGAGCCCCGGCCCGACCAGACCTCTCCGGGCAGCAGTACGAGCGCGGAGGCCACCGAACCCCAGACCGGCTCCGGCGCGGACGTCGCCGACGGCTTCACCCTCCGCAAGGACGCCGCCGGTTTCCAGATCGCCGTGGCCAACGGCTGGGACCGCACCGGCAAGAACGGGCGCGGCCAGATCGTCTACTCCCACGGCGACTTCGAGCTGATCGTCGTACCGGGGAGGGACAGCGCCTCCGCCAACGGCAGCGACCCGATGGTCTACCAGCGGGAGAAGGAGAGCGAGCTCCAGCCGTACCGCGACTCCAGCTGGGCGACCGCCTCCGGGCTGCGGACCACGACCGTGGGCACCCGCACCATGGCCGAAGGGCAGTTCACCTGGTCCGACGGCGGGCGCGAGCTGTACGTCCGCAACCTCGCGATCCTCATCGACGGCCGCTATCACGTCGTACAGGTGCGCGGGCCGGAGGCCGAACGGGACGAGGTCACCCGGCTCTACGAGCAGGCGGCGGCCACTTACCGGTACACCGGCTGAGCACACCCGTACACCGGCTGAGCGAGCGCTCGGTTTCGCCGGTTCCCGAACGGCCCGAGAAGCGACAACCGTCACAGTGCTGTCTCCTTGGCACCCCCCTGGTTCCCCGGACGCATCCCGGTCTTTACGCTGACCCTGTCAAGAGCATTGCGGGGCAACGTGAATCAGATGCAGGGCCTGCTCCTCGCGGGCCGCTACCGGCTCGCCGACACCATCGGCAGCGGTGGCATGGGTCGGGTGTGGCGGGCGCACGACGAGCTGCTGCACCGGGCGGTCGCCATCAAGGAGCTGACCGCCGCCCTCTACGTCGCCGCGGCCGACCAGGCGGTCCTGCTGGCCCGCACCCGGGCCGAGGCGCGCGCGGCGGCGCGGATCAACCACTCCGCCGTCGTCACCGTGCACGACGTGCTCGAACACGACGGCCGGCCGTGGATCGTGATGGAGCTGGTCGAGGGCCGTTCGCTGGCCGACGCCGTGAAGGAGGACGGCCGGGTCGAGCCGGCCGAGGCCGCCCGGATCGGCCTGTGGGTGCTGCGCGCCCTGCGCGCCGCGCACTCCGCCGGAGTCCTGCACCGTGACGTCAAACCCGGCAACGTGCTCATCTCGCACGACGGCCGGGTCCTGCTCACCGACTTCGGCATCGCCCAGATCGAGGGCGACACGACGATCACCCGGACCGGAGAGGTCGTCGGCTCCGTCGACTATCTCGCCCCCGAGCGGATCCGCGGCCAGGACCCGGGCCCGTCCTCCGACCTGTGGGCGCTCGGCGCGACGCTGTACACGGCGGTGGAGGGGCGCTCGCCGTTCCGCCGCACCTCGGCGCTGAGCACCCTGCAGGCCGTCGTCGAGGACGAGGCCGCCGATCCGCAGTACGCCGGCCCGCTCGGCCCCGTCATCGCCGCCCTGCTCCGCAAGGACCCGGCCGGCCGGCCCTCCACCTCCGAGACCGAGCAACTCCTCGCCGAGGCCGCCGAAGGGCGCCGCCCGAACGCGGCACAGGCCTTCGTACCCACCCAGTTCGGCGGTCCGGGCGGCTACGCCCACCCCGGCCGGTCCCAGGGCCCGGAGCAGTTCGGGGGGCCCGACGGCGGGACGAACGGTACGGGGTCGTCGTACGACTCCGGGTCGTCGTATCCGTCCGGATCCTCGTACGACTCCGGGTCGTCGTATCCGTCCGGATCCTCGTACGACTCCGGGTCGTCGTATCCGTCCGGGTCGCAGTACGCGTCAGGAGCGCAGTACGGATCGGGGGCGCACGCCGGACCGGCGGAGGCGTCGACGCCCGTCCCCGGCGCCACCGGAGGCACCGCCGGCGGAGTCCCGCACTCCGGCACCGGTTCCGGACCCGTCCCGCAGTCCATGCACTCGGGCCCCGTCCACCTCGCCCCCGCCCCGGCCGCCGCCCAGCCCCCGCGCCGCCGTCGGCTGCGGACGCTCGCGCTCGTGGTCGTCGTCGCCGCGCTGGTCGGCGGGGGTACGGCCGTGGCGCTGCAGAAGTGGGACCAGGACCGGCAGGGCTCCGCCGGGTCCGCGGCTGCCTCCGGCTCCGCCTCGCCGAGCGCCTCGGCCACCGGCGGCGGGGGCAACGTGCCCGACTCCTGGGTCCAGGTCGACGACGAGCTGGGCTTCGGGCTCTCGCTGCCCGACGACACCTGGAAGCGGTCGGTCTACCAGGACGACGGCGACCTCCAGCAGATCGACTACTCCCCGGACGGCGGCGAGCACTTCGTCCGGATCGCCCTGGACAAGTCGCCCGACTACGACGACCCGTACGCCCACCAGAAGGACCTCGAACAGCAGCTCGAGCGGCTGGTGGACTACGAGACGGTCAAGCTGGAGAAGAACGTCTACCGCGACCGCGAGGGCTCCGAGTGGGAGTACACCTGGACCGCGCTGGCCAAGGACTCGGAGTTCCCCGGGCCGCGCCGGGCGGTCGAGGAGACGTACATCTCCCGTGACGGCACGGAGTACGCGATCTACATGTCCTCCCCCGCGAAGGACTGGGCCACCACCGCCAAACAGTTCAAAGTCATACTGCAGAGCTGGCGGGAACCCAGCGCCTCCTGACGGGGGGTTGGCCGGTCGGCCACCCGGAGCGGGGACATCCGGTGGGGCATGATGGGCCCATGGGGACCGAGGGGGACGCCGTCCGCGTCATCGCGGGCCGCTACCGACTCGAGGCGAAGCTCGGGCGGGGCGGCATGGGCGTCGTGTGGCGTGCCACGGACGAGCTGTTGGGACGGCGTGTCGCGGTCAAGGAGCTGATCCAGGACGGCACGCTCTCCGCCGAGGAGGCGCGCGGCCGCCGCGACCGGACACTGCGCGAGGCCCGCGCGGTGGCCCAGCTGAGCCACCCGCACATCATCGTCGTGCACGACGTCGTCGAGGACGACGAACGGCCGTACATCGTCATGGATCTGATCAAGGGCGGCTCGCTGGCCGACCGGATCGCCGAGCACGGCCCGCTCGCCCCCGACGAGGCGGCCCGTATCGGCATCGCCCTGCTCGGCGCCGTGCGCGCCGCGCACGCGGCCGGGGTCCTGCACCGGGACATCAAGCCGGCGAACGTCCTGCTGGAGGGCGACAGCGACCGGGTCGTCCTCACCGACTTCGGCATCGCGCAGGTCGCGGGCGCCACCACGCTCACCGAGACCGGCTCCTTCGTCGGCTCGCCCGAGTACACCGCCCCGGAGCGGATGTCCGGCGCCCGTACCGGCCCCGAGTCCGACCTGTGGTCGCTGGGCGCGCTGCTGTGCACCGCGCTGAGCGGCGAATCGCCCTTCCGGCGCGATTCCTTGGGCGGCATCCTGCACGCCGTCGTGTTCGCCGAGATCCGCACCCCCGCCGAGGCCGCTCCGCTGCTGCCCGTCGTTCGGGGGTTGTTGGAGCGCGATCCGGAACGGCGGCTCGCACCGGCGGAAGCGGAACGGCTGCTGCGCGCCTACCTCGACACCGGGCGTACGCCGGAGTCCGTGGGCTCCGGCTACACCCCGACCCAGGAGGACCTGCCGGCCCGCTCCCGGCCGACCGGGAGGTTCCGGCGGCCCTCCGCGCGGTCGGATCAGCCCCGGCAGCCGGAGGACGCGCGGGCGGAGCAGTCCCGGCGGTCCGAACCGTCGCGGTCGGGGGCGTCGGGGTCGGGCCCGTCGGGGTCGGAGCACGCCCGGCCGGAGTCGGAGCAGACCCGGCTCGGCTCGGAGCCGCTGCCCGCCCGGGAGCGTTCCTCGCGCGGTGTGCTGATCGCCGCGCTGCTGGTCGCCGCGATGGCGGGCGCGGGCGTGTCGGCGGCGGCGCTGCTGGTGAACCGCGACGGCGACGGCGGCGGTTCCTCTCCTACGAGTTCGGCGTCCCGGGAGTCGACGGGCCCCGGGGCGGGACCGACCGCCGGAGGCTCGGCGAGCAGCCCCCGCCCCACGACCACCTCGCCCACCTCGTCCACGTCGTCCCGCACCTCGTCCGCCACACCACCCCCGTCCGCCACGGCCTCCGGCGCCGCGAGCCCCGCCTCCGACGACCGCCCCAGCGCCCCCTCCGGCTACCGCGTCGCCGACGACCCCGCCGGGTTCGCCCTCGCCGTGCCGGAGGACTTCACGCGCGTGCCGCAGGGCGAGCGGGTGTTCTACATGTCTTCCGGGGAGACGTTCCGCCTCGGCATCAAGGTCTCCGACCCCGAGTCGGGCGGCCCCCTGGGCGTGATGCGGCGCGCGGCCGCCAAAGGCCCCGACACCAACCCCGGTTACCACGACGGCACGGTCACCGAGACCACCCATGACGGGGATCCCGCCGCGCTCTGGGAGTTCACCTGGGACGGCTTCAGCGCGGCGGAGGGCCCCCGGCACACCTACGACCTGTGCTGGGAGGAGGGCGGGCGGCTGTACGACGTGTGGGTGTCGGCGCCCGTCGGGAAGGTGCGGGAGGCACGGGAGTACTTCGACGTCGCGGTCGACACGTTCGTGACACGGTAGTTGCCGTTCTCCGGTGGAAACCGGCCCGCCTGGCGCGATATGGATGGACCCATGAGTCAGCACGGGGGCGTCGGCCACGAGTCCGACGAGACGACCAGTTTTGTTCTGCAACCGCCGAACCCGCAGGCGGCCGCCGCGCTTTCGCAGATCGTCCCGCAGATCCCCCCACAGCCGGGCGAGCCCGGCGTCGGGCGGCTCATAGCCGGCCGCTACCGGCTGCTCGCCAAGCTCGGGCACGGCGGCATGGGCACGGTGTGGCGGGCCAAGGACGAGATCGTGGACCGCGAGGTCGCCGTCAAGGAACCCCGCGTACCGGACCACCTTCCCGAACGTGAACGGGCCAACGCCTTCGAGCGGATGCGGCGCGAGGCGCGCGCGGCGGCCCGGCTCGACCACCCCGCCGTGGTCAACGTGCACGATGTCGCCGTCGTCGACGGACAGCCCTGGATCGTGATGGAGCTGGTCCACGGCCGCTCCCTCGGCAGCGTCCTCCAGGAGGGCACGCTCAGCGCCCGCGAGGCCGCCCGGATCGGCCTTCAGGTGCTGGCCGCGCTGGAGGCCGCGCACGCGGCGGGCATCCTGCACCGGGACGTGAAGCCGGACAACATCCTCCTCGGCCGCCACGACCGGATCGTCCTCACCGACTTCGGCATCGCCCACATCGAGGGCGAGACCAGCCTGACCGACACCGGCGGCTTCGTCGGCTCACCCGAGTACATCGCGCCCGAGCGGGTGCTCGGCCAGCGTCCCGGCCCCGCCTGCGACCTGTGGTCGCTCGGCGTGGTGCTGTACGCGGCCACGGAGGGCGTGTCGCCGTTCCGCCGCAGCAACACGCCCGCCACGCTCCAGTCCGTCCTCCACGCCGTGCCCGCCCCGCCCGCCGCCGCGCGGGGCCCGCTCGCCGAGGCCGTCAACGGACTGCTCGACAAGGACCCGGCCCGCCGCCCCGCCGCCGCGCAGGTACGGGCCTTGCTGGAGGCGGCCGTCAATCCGCCCGCGCCGCTCCCGCAGCCGGTCCCGGCCGTCGACGCGCCCGCCCGGACGAGCGAGGTTCCCGTACGCCGGCGCCGCATGGGCCGTACGGCATGGACCGCGCTCGGAGCGGCGGTCCTCGCGGCGGCCGCGACGGCGTACGTGCTGATCGCCGACCCGTTCGCCGGGCCGCTCCCGGGCGGCTGGTCGAAGCACCACGAGAAGGACGTCACCGCGACGCTCGCCGTGCCCGGCGCCTATGTGCGCAGCGAGCCCGACAAGGACCGCAGGGACGACGAGCACTGGGTCGCCTACACCGACCCGAGCGGCGCGATCTCCGTCGTCCTGGAGGTGGCGCGCAAGGCGGAGGACACCGGCAAGGAGATCAAGGCCTCGGCGGCGGCCGAGATGTACGCCGACGACGGGGACTTCAAGGAGTCCGGCAGCTACGAGCTCGACATGCCGAAGAAGCCGCGCACGAAGACCGACGACAACGCCACGTACGGGGACGGGGGGCCCGCCGCCGAGAACACCGTGGTCTATACCACCGATGACAGTCAGGACCCGCGCCCGCGCGAGCTGCGGATCTTCTACTACCGGTCGTCCGCCGGCGACATGTACAAGCTGCTGATCGGCTACCCCGGCAAGGGCGACTTCACCGCGCGGGGCCGGGAGGTGGCCCGGACGGCGATCGCCAACCTGGACCTCGACAAGCCGTAGACCGGGATGCCCGCCGTGGCGCGCGGCGCTCGTGGTAGTCATGAGGCATGAGTGACGACGGCGCCCCCATAGGCGTCAACGACCTTGTCGCGGGCGGGCGTTACCGACTGCTCGAACGGATCGGCTCCGGCCCCACGGGCACCGTCTGGCGGGCCCACGACGACTTCCTGGACCGGGAGGTCGCCGTCAAACAGACCCGGTTGCCCGGCGGACCGGGGGACGAGGACCGCCGCAGGGCCGCCCACCGCCTCCACCACGAGGCCCGCGCCGCCGCCCTCGTCGACCACCCCTCCGCCGTCGCCATCCTCGACGTGGTCGAGGAGGACGGGCAGCCCGAGGCGGCCGGCGACGGACCGCCCTGGATCGTCATGGAGCTGATCCGGGGCGAGTCCCTGCACGAGGCGCTCGCCCGGGGCCCCCTCGACCCCGCCGAGGCCGCCCGCATCGGCCTCGCCGTCCTCGGCGCCCTGCGCGCCGCGCACGCGGTCGGCATCGTCCACCGCGCGGTGACACCGGCGAACGTCCTGCTCGGCCCGGACGGCCGGGTCGTCCTCACCGGCTTCGGCCTGGCCCACGCCCCCGACCCGTCCACCGGCTCCCCGACCGACGCGCTGGACTTCGCCGCCCCCGAGCACGGATCGGGCCGCGCCGCCGGCCCCGCCTCCGACCTGTTCTCGCTCGGCGCCCTGCTGCGCACCGCCGTGGCGGACCCGGGCCCGCTGGACCCCCTGGTGAGCCGCCTGCTCACCCCCGACCCGAACCGCCGACCGGACCCGGCGCAGGCCGCGACGGAACTGGAAGCGGTGATCGCGGCTTCCCGAACCCGGGTAGCGACCACGAGCCACTGAACCCGGGCCACGGCACCCGGGCCCGCTGACCCGGGCCGCCGCACCCGAGCCGCTGACCTGGTCCACCGACCCGGGCCGCCGACTCGGGCTGCCGCACCCGGGCCGCCGACTCGGGCTGCTGACCCGGGCTGCCGCACCCGGGCCGCCGACTCGGGCCACGGCACCCGGGCCGCTGACCCGGGCCGCCGCACCCGGGCCACCGACTCGGGCCGCCGCACCCGGGCCACCGACTCGGGCCGCCGCACCCGGGCCACCGACTCGGGCCGCCGCACCCGAGCCGCCGACCCGGGCTGCCGCACCCGGGCCACCGACTCGGGCCACCGACCCGAGCCGCCGCACCCGAGTCTCCGAACCCGGGCCTCCGAACCCGATCGGCGGCCTGATCAGCGGCTTCGTTGCCAGTGGGTACTGGCGTCGTGTGGACGGTCGGTGAATCCCCGTTACCGGCGGGTACCCAAAGTCCTTCCCGCGGCATACCCTGCGCCTCATGACGGACTCGCAGGCCCCGGAAGCCACCGCTACGACGACCACGGCCGGTACGAACCCCCTCGCCCCGGCCCCCGCAGGCGTCCGCACCGCCGCCGACGTGGTCACCCCCCAGCTCGTCGCCCAGCTCACCAAGGGCGTCGTCGGCTCCGGCCGCACCACGAACCACACGCCGTTCACCGGCGAGAAGCTCGCCGACCTGCCCGAGTCCACCCCCGAGGACGTACTCGAGGCCTACGAGGCGGCCCGCGCCGCACAGGCCGTGTGGGCGCGCACGCCCGTACGCGAACGCGCCGCCGTCCTCCTCCGCTTCCACGACCTGGTCCTGGCCCGCCAGGCCGAGGTCCTCGACCTGATCCAGCTGGAGACCGGCAAGGCGCGCCTGCACGCCCACGAGGAGGTCCAGGCCGTCGCGGTCGCCGCCCGCCACTACGGCCGTCGGGCCGCCGCCTATCTGCGGCCGAAGCGGCACGCCGGCGCCATGCCGACCCTCACCAAGGTCACCGAACTGCGCCACCCGCGCGGAGTCGTCGGCCAGATCGCCCCCTGGAACTACCCCCTGGAGCTCTCCGTCGGCGACGCGCTCCCCGCGTTCGTCGCGGGCAACGCGGTCGTCATGAAGCCGGACACGGAGACCTGTCTGACGGCCCTGTGGGCCCGCGACCTCCTCATCGAGGCCGGTCTGCCCGCCGACGTCTTCCAGGTCGTCCTCGGCGAGGGCCCGGTCGTCGGCCCCGAGGTCGTCCGGCACGCCGACTACGTCTCCTTCACCGGCTCCACCCGCACCGGTCGCGAGGTCGCCCAGGGCGCCGCCGCCCGCCTGGTCGGCGTGTCCCTCGAACTCGGCGGCAAGAACGCCATGCTGGTCCTCGACGACGCCGACATAGAGAAGGCCGCCGCGGGCGCCGTCCGCGCCTGCTTCTCCTCCGCCGGCCAGCTCTGCATCTCCATCGAGCGGATCTACGTCCACGAGTCGATCGCGGACGCCTTCCTGGAGCGCTTCGCCACCCGCACCAAGGGCATGCGCCTCGGCAACTCCCTCGCCTACGGCGCCGACATGGGCTCCCTGGTCGGCGAACGCCAGCTGGAGACCGTGTCCCGGCACGTCGAGGAGGCAGTGGCCAAGGGCGCGAAGCTGGTCGCCGGCGGTGTGGCCCGCCCGGACATCGGCCCCTACTTCTACGAGCCGACCATCCTCGACGGCGTCACCGAGCCCATGGCGGTGTGCGGCGAGGAGACCTTCGGCCCGGTCGTCTCGATCTACCGCTTCAAGACGGACGAGGAGGCGATCGAGCTCGCCAACTCGACGCCGTACGGCCTGAATTCATCGGTATGGACGAAGGACGGCCGACGGGGCCGCGAGGTCGCCGCCCGGCTGCGCACCGGCACGGTCAACGTCAACGAGGGCTACGCCCCCGCGTACGGCAGCGTCCAGTCCCCGATGGGCGGCATGAAGGACTCCGGCCTCGGCCGCCGCCACGGCTCGGAGGGCATCCTCAAGTACACGGAGGCCCAGACGGTCGCCCAGCAGCGGCTCCTGCCGATGGCACCGGCGCTGGGCATGGACGACGAGAAGTACGCCGCGTTCATGAGCACGAGTCTGCGGGTGATGAAGGCTCTCCGGCTCAGGTAGCCGCCCCAGGGGCGCGGGGCTGTATCGATACGCGGCTCCGCCGCCCGGGCGCGACCAGCCCCATCCGGCCCGCACGCGAAACTCGACGAGGAGACCCCGTGCCCCAAGACACCCACGCCCACGACTATGACGTCCTCGTCGTCGGCTCCGGCTTCGGCGGCTCGGTGACAGCCCTGCGCCTCACGGAGAAGGGCTACAAGGTCGGCGTCCTGGAAGCGGGCCGCCGCTTCACCCGCGAAACCCTCCCCAGGAACTCCTGGGACCTGAGGAATTACCTCTGGGCCCCCAAGCTCGGCCTCTACGGCATCCAGCGCATCCACCTCCTCGGCAACGTCATGGTCCTGGCGGGCGCGGGCGTCGGCGGCGGTTCCCTGAACTACGCCAACACCCTCTACGTCCCGCCGAAGCCGTTCTTCGACGACCCCCAGTGGCGGGACATCACCGACTGGCAGGAGGAGCTGGGCCCGTACTACGACCAGGCGCGCCGCATGCTCGGCGTACGGCTCAACCCGACGACGACCCCCTCCGACGTCCATCTGAAGGCGGCCGCCGAGCGGATGGGCGTCGGCGACACCTTCCACCTCGCCCCGGTGGGCGTCTTCTTCGGCGACGGCAAGGACGCCGAGGGGCAGGCGAAGGCCGCACCCGGCGAACAGGTCGAGGACCCCTACTTCGGCGGCGCGGGCCCCACCCGCAACGCCTGCACCGAGTGCGGCGAGTGCATGACCGGCTGCCGGCACGGCGCGAAGAACACCCTCAACGAGAACTACCTCTATCTCGCCGAGAAGGCGGGCGCGGTCGTCCACCCCATGACGACGGTCGTGTCGGTCACGGACGACTCGCAGGGCGGCTACGCGGTGGCGACCCTCCCGACCGACGCGCGCGGCCGCTCGAAGGGCCGAATCTTCAAGGCCCGACGGGTCGTCCTCGCCGCCGGCACCTACGGCACCCAGACCCTGCTGCACCGCATGAAGGCGAACGGGCAGCTGCCGTACCTGTCGGACCGGCTCGGCGAGCTGACCCGCACCAACTCCGAGGCGCTGGTCGGCGCCCAGACCGACGACCGCCGCTACCGCAGGGCGACCGGCGCGCCGAAGGTCGACTTCACCCGCGGCGTCGCCATCACCTCCTCGATCCACCCGGACGAGAACACCCACATCGAGCCGGTCCGCTACGGCAAGGGCTCCAACTCCATGGGCGGCCTGTCCATCCTCCAGGTCCCGTACGCGGAGGGCTCCTCACGGGTGGCCGGCTGGCTGGCCAACGCCGCCCGCCACCCCCTGCTGGTCCTGCGCTCGCTGTCCAACAGGCGCTGGTCGGAGCGGACCATCATCGGCCTGGTGATGCAGTCCCTGGACAACTCGCTGACGACGTATCTCAAGCAGACGGGCGTGGGCAAGGGGCTGCTGACCGCCCGCCAGGGCCACGGCGCGCCCAACCCCAAGCAGATCAGGGCCGCCTCCGAGGCCGCCTCCGCGATCGCCGCCGACATCAACGGCTTCGCCGGCTCCAACGTGGGCGAGCTGATGGGCACCCCGCTCACCGCCCACTTCCTCGGCGGCTGTCCGATCGGCGACTCCCGGGAGACCGGGGTCATCGACCCGTACCACCGCCTCTACGGCCACCCCGGCATCTCGGTCGTCGACGGCGCGGCGGTCTCGGCGAACCTGGGTGTGAACCCTTCCCTCACCATCACCGCCCAGGCCGAGCGGGCGATGTCGTTCTGGCCGAACAAGGGCGAGGCGGACCCGCGTCCGGCGCAGGGAGTGGCGTACGAGCGGCTGAAGCCGGTGGAACCGCAGACCCCGGCCGTCCCGGCGGACGCGTTCGGCGCGCTGCGCCTGCCGTTCCTGGGGATGCCGACGGTGCCGCCGACGATGCCGCCGAAGAAGTAGCCGAAGCAGCGGCTGGAGAAGTGGTCATGGCGTGACGGGGGCAAGCGAAAGGGCAAGCGAAAGGGCAAGCGAAAGGGACCTGCACCCCCCTCCGAGCGCAGGTCCCCTTCGCTGCTCCGTGGCGGCGCCCTACGCGTGCGCGCCGCTCTGCCGACGCCGGACCGCGACGACCGCTCCCGCCCCGGCGAGGACGGCGACACCGCCGACGAGGCCGATGACGGGGAGCGAGGAGTCGGAGCCGGTGGAGGCGAGGCTGCCGCTGATCGGCTTGGCGCCGCCCTGGGCCCGGGTGCCGTCGTCGGTGTCGGGCTTGTTGCCGTTCGGCTTGGCGTCGTCGACGTCACCGGTGTCGCTGCCGGCGGCGAGGATCTTCACGTCGTAGAAGTCACCGTTGCCGTGGCAGGTGGCGTCCTTGCCCGCGTAGATCGCCTCGCTGAGCGCGAACGACGAGCCGGCCGGGGCCGAGGCCTTGACCTTCACCCGCAGGTCGAGCGTGCTGGAGCTGTGCTTCTCGAGGGTGTCGAGCAGTCCGACGAAGGAGCCGGTGACCTTGACCGCCTCGCCGTTCTCGTCCTCGTAGGAGTCCTGGAAGCCGTTGGTCCACTTCCCGTCCTCCTTGACCTGGATGACGGCGAGGCCGTCGGACAGCAGGGCGTCGTTGTCGTCCCCGTACTCGATGAACGCGTCGATGTAGACGTTCGTGAGGTCCTGGTCGGAGTCGTTGCGGACCTTGAAGGTGAAGCCGTGCCAGCCGGAACCGGCCACGATCTTGTTCGGCAGGCCCTCGATCTGCGCGGTGAGGTTGTCGTCCAGCTCGAAGGACTTGCAGTCCGTGAACGGGTCGAACGGCTTCCCGGTCGCGGACGCGCTCGTGGAGGCCGAGGCGCTCGCCGAGGACGAGGAGGACTGCGAGGCCGAGCCGGACGGGGAGCCGGAGGCGCTGCCGGTCTGCGAATCGGACGCCGAGGGCGAGCTGGTGTCGGACGCGGAGCCGGACGGGCTCGACGTGTCCGAGGTGTCCGACTCCGGCGCGGCGGCGGTCTGCGACTCGGAGGTGCTCGCGGACGGCGAGCCGGACTCCTCGGCGAACGCTCCCGGCGCCCCCGACAGCAGGGCGAGCGGAATCATCGCGGCGGTCGCGGCGGTGGTGAGGAGAGTCCGGCGGAGCTTCATGAAGACCTCGGGAGATCGACTGTAGGGGGAGGCCTTCCGCGAATGTGGGGCGCAGGCGTGACCTGTGTTTCGCTAGGTGTGACCCGGGAGCACGGGGAACAGTTGTCCCCACCTCACGGGATCTTTATGTGATGTGCGTCACATTTGCCGGAGGTCGGGGTGGGTCGCGGGTGCACGACGAAGGGCCTCGCGGGGCGGAGGCCGCGGGGCCCTTCTTATCGTCAGCACCGGCGTCAGGGCAGCGCCGGTGCCTGGGAGGCGGCGCCGGGGGGTTGCGCCGCACTATTGGTCTGTACCTCTGAAAGTCATCCGGGGCAAAGTGCGTCGAAACGCGACAAATCGCACAATACGGTTGTCCGGGACGGGACTTGGAGCTGTGAGGGCTTTCTACGCATCGTGCTGGATGAGCGCGGCGCCCGCAACCGTTTGACCCAGTCCTTGTGCATTTTTGCAATCTCCGCCGATCGGCCCCGGGCGTCCCCGAGGCCGACCGTTCTCTGGGGTGACCGGGCTGCTGTCCCCTGCCGTCCGGTCACTTGCCTGGAGCGAGGTCCCACGACGCACGGCACGATCCGTCCGCCTCATCGCTCCAGTGAGCCACGCGTGGTACTTCCGGGCCCGCACCTGGCTGGAACGGACACCGGGACCAACGAAGCGGAGCCGACGGCGGTCACGCGCCGTACGGGTGAGAGGGCGCCCGAACTCAGATACGACCCCGGCACAGCTCCAGCAGCGTCATCGCGAGGGCGGTGCCGGGCTTGCCCAGGGCGTCCCTGTAGTGACCGAGCACCTCCATCTCGCGCGAGAGGTTCACCCGCCGGCCGCCGGAGGTGATCCGGGCCTCCTGGATCACGGCGGACACGGCCGCGCGCTCCTGGATCAGCCCGATGATCCGGTCGTCGAGGGCGTCGATGCGCTCCCGCGCACCGGTGATCACATCGGCGGCCTCGTCGGTACGGGCACCTGTCACGTCGAGGGCGGTCATAGGGGGCCTCCTGGTGTGGTGAGCTGAGGCCCCGAACCGACCGACAACCCGGAAAACGCCAGACGCCCCGGACCTTGTCGGCCCGGGGCGCCTGGGGAAGTCGCTTGTCAGTAGCTCAAGCAGCACGACCATGGCAGCCGGTGGGCCGGTTGCCATAGCTAAAGAGGAAGGTCGAGAGCTCGCGCATGCCCCGAGTATGCCACAGCGCTCTCCGCGCCCCGAAGCCGGCCGACGGGCCCCCTTTCCGCCCCCCTGAGCGGCCCTCTGGCCCCCGCCACCCACCGAGCCGACCAGCGGGCACGCTCTTCGCCTACCGAGCGGGCCTGCAGTGCCCTGTCCCCCCCGACCGACTCGATCCGTGCCCCACCCTCCACCGACCGAGCCAGACGCCAGCACCCTACCGACCGACCGACCGAGCCGGGCCTGGCCTCCATCCTCCACCGGCCGAGTCGGGCGGCAGCGCCCTGTCCACCGGCCGAGTCGGGCGGCAGCGCCCCTTTCCACCGGCCGAGTCGGGCCTGGCCTCCATCCTCCACCGGCCGAGTCGGGCGGCAGCGCCCTGTCCACCGGCCGAGTCGGGCCTGGCCTCCATCCTCCACCGGCCGAGTCGGGCGGCAGCGCCCTGTCCACCGGCCGAGTCGGGCCTGGCCTCCATCCAC
>NZ_JBEXXE010000053.1:0-23936 GCF_040630255.1 Streptomyces sp. NPDC005820 | reverse complement strand
TCCACCGGCCGAGTCGGGCGGCAGCGCCCCTTTCCACCGGCCGAGTGGGGCCCGGCCCGCACCCTCCACCGGCCGAGTCGGGCGGCAGCGCCCCTTTCCACCGGCCGAGTCGGGCCTGGCCCGCACTCTCCACCGACCGAGCCGGGCCTGGCCCGCACTCTCCACCGACCGAGCCGGGCCTGGCCCCCACTCTCCGCCGGCCGAGTCGGGCCGCGGTCCCCTGTCCACCCACCGAGTCGGGCCTGGCCCGCTTTTCGGCTTGTCGGGTTGGGGTGTGGCCCGGTTTTTCACCTGCCGAGTCGGGTGGTGGGTGGGCGGGGGTTGGGGTTGGGGGCGGAGCCCCCCAGGGGTTGGGGGCGGTCGGGGTGGGGGTGCAGGGGCGGGGCCCTCACCGTCGTACCCCAGTAGAATTGGCCAGCACAGAGACCCCGCCCCACCGCCGGAAGGCCCCCGTGTCATCAGCGACTCCCGCTGCCGCCGCCCCCGACACCGTCCTGGTCGTCGACTTCGGCGCGCAGTACGCCCAGCTCATCGCCCGTCGAGTCCGCGAGGCCCGGGTCTACAGCGAGATCGTGCCGAGCACCACGCCGGTCGAGGAGATGCTCGCCAAGAACCCGGCGGCGATCATCCTCTCCGGCGGCCCCTCGTCCGTGTACGAGGAGGGCGCCCCCCGCCTCGGCCGCGAGCTCTTCGAGGCCGGCGTCCCCGTCTTCGGCATGTGCTACGGCTTCCAGCTGATGGCCCAGACCCTCGGCGGCACCGTCGACAACACCGGCTCCCGCGAGTACGGCCGTACGGATCTCCACGTATCCCGGACGTCCTCCACCCTCTTCGAGGGCACCCCGGCCGAACAGCACGTGTGGATGTCGCACGGCGACGCCTGCTCCGCCGCCCCCGAGGGCTTCACCGTCACCGCGTCCACGGACGTCGTCCCGGTCGCCGCCTTCGAGAACGACGAGAAGAAGCTCTACGGCGTCCAGTACCACCCCGAGGTCATGCACTCCACGCACGGCCAGCAGGTCCTGGAGCACTTCCTCTACCGCGGCGCGGGCCTGAAGCCCACCTGGACCACCGGCAACGTGATCGAGGAGCAGGTCTCCGCGATCCGCGAGCTGGTCGGCGACAAGCGCGCCATCTGCGGTCTGTCCGGCGGCGTCGACTCCGCCGTGGCCGCTGCCCTCGTCGCCCGCGCCATCGGCGACCAGCTGACCTGCGTGTACGTCGACCACGGCTTGATGCGCAAGGGCGAGACCGAGCAGGTCGAGAAGGACTTCGTGGCCGCGACCGGCGTGAAGCTGGTCGTCGTCGACGCCGAGGAGCGCTTCCTCACCGCGCTCAAGGGCGTCTCCGACCCCGAGGAGAAGCGCAAGACCATCGGCCGCGAGTTCATCCGCGTCTTCGAGCAGGCCCAGGCCGAGATCATCGCGGACGCGGGCCCGGCGGTGGAGTTCCTGGTCCAGGGCACGCTCTACCCGGACGTCGTCGAGTCCGGCGGCGGCACCGGCACCGCGAACATCAAGTCCCACCACAACGTGGGCGGCCTCCCCGAGGACCTGGAGTTCAAGCTCATCGAGCCGCTCCGCAAGCTCTTCAAGGACGAGGTCCGCATGGTCGGCCAGGAGCTCGGCCTGCCGGAGGAGATCGTCCAGCGCCAGCCGTTCCCCGGCCCCGGCCTCGGCATCCGGATCGTCGGCGAGGTCACCAAGGAGCGCCTCGACCTGCTGCGCGACGCCGACGCGATCGCCCGCGAGGAACTCACCGCCGCCGGTCTCGACCGTGAGATCTGGCAGTGCCCGGTGGTCCTGCTCGCGGACGTCCGCAGCGTCGGCGTCCAGGGCGACGGCCGCACCTACGGCCACCCGATCGTGCTGCGCCCCGTCTCCTCCGAGGACGCCATGACCGCCGACTGGTCGCGGCTGCCGTACGACGTCCTCGCGAAGATCTCCACCCGGATCACCAACGAGGTCCGTGACGTCAACCGCGTCGTCCTCGACGTCACCTCCAAGCCCCCGGGCACCATCGAGTGGGAGTAGGTCCTCTCAGGTCCCTCTGATCAGGTCCCTCTGATCAGGTCCGTTTGAGAGAGCGCACCGGCTCTCCGGGCTGCCAGACCTGCACGACGAGATACGTCTCGTCCTCGACGTAGGTCCGCACGACCTCCGTCAACTCGGTGCGGAAGAGGTGGAACGGCTCCGGCGGTTCCACCTCTTCGCCGTACGCCGCCTTCACCGCCGGATCCTCGACCTCCACCGCCCGCCCGGCGATCCGTACGTCCCCGCCGCCCATCCCCGTGCCCTCACCCGGGTTGGCCTGCAGCGCGAAACGCGGATCCCGCCGCAGATCGAGCGCCTTCACCGAACCAGGCATCATGCCGAGCCACAGCTCACCGCGGAAGAACCGGACCTCCAGCCCCGTCGTCCGCGGAGAGCCGTCCTTGCGCAGAGTCGCCAGCACATGGTGGGTGAACGCGCCGAAACGCTCCTCGACGGTCTGCGCGAGGCCGGGTTCGGCAGCCGTGAAAGCGGCCCAGTTCGCCGCCGTGTCGTTCGCTGTCATACCCGGAGTGTGAACGCGATACAGGACATCTTCTGTCGTATTTCTGTCGTGTTCCGCAGACGCACGTCATCTTTGCATAACAAGCCTGTTCTCCTGCGCTGACCGAGGGTAACTTCCGCCCGTACACCCACCCAGTGCTGGAGGACCGATGCACGGGCCCACGCCGCCTGCCCCGCTGCCCACCGACCGGCTGAACTTCGCGATGCCGCCGATGCACGACTCGGTCGAGGACGAGCGCCGGCACCGCAAGGAACGCCTGGCGGGCGCCGTACGCATCTTCGGCCGCCTCGGCTTCGAGGACGGCGTGTCCGGCCACATCACCGCCCGCGACCCCGAATACAGCGACTGCTTCTGGGTCAACCCCTTCGGCATGCCGTTCAAGCACGTCACCGTCAGTGACCTCGTCCTCGCCAACTCCGACGGCCAGGTCGTCGAAGGCGGCTACCACGTCAACCAGGCCGCCTTCACCGTCCACGCCCAGGTCCACGCGGCCCGCCCGGACGTCGTCGCCGTCGCCCACTGCCACTCGGTGTACGGCCGCGCCCTCGCCGCCCTCGGCGAACTCCTCGACCCCCTCACCCAGGAGAGCTGCGCCTTCTACGAGGACCACGCCCTCTACGACGCCTACACCGGAGTCGCCGTCGACGCCGAGGAGGGCCGGCGCATCGCGAGCGCCCTCGGCTCCCGCAAGGCCCTCGTCCTGCGCAACCACGGCCTGCTCACCGTCGGCGACTCCGTCGACGCGGCCGCCTGGTGGTTCCTGTCCATGGAACGCTCCAGCCAGGTCCAGCTCACCGCCCGCGCGGCCGGCCGCCCCCTGCTGATCGACCACCGGGCCGCCGTCGCCACCCGCGAACAGCTCGGCGGCGACCTCGTGGCCTGGATCAACTACCAGCCCCTCTGGCAGGACATCAGCCGCAGCGAACCGGACCTGCTGAGCTAGGCCCCTCCTGGAAGCCGCGCAGTATCACCGCCTTCGTCCGCGCGAACTCCTCGTCCGTCAGCACCCCGTCCCGGTGCAGCTCACCCAACTCCCGCAGCCTGCGCAGCAGCACGTCGTGATGGTCGGCCGGTCCGGCGACCTGGGCCGGAACGGCCGCCGCCCGCCGCCGCGACCCGCCCGCACCCCCGTCGTCCGCCGGCGCCGAGGGGTGCGGCAGCCGCGCCGTCACCGCCGTCGCCACGAGCGCGGTCAGCAGATCCCGCTGCACCCCGCCCCACAGATCCAGCGCATACGGATCCTTCTCCGCCGGCAGCTTCGAGAACACCGTCTCCCGCGTCACGAACCGCAGAAAGCCGTCCTCGTAACCCGAGTTGGGCAGCCACTCCACCTGCACCAGATCGCCCACCGCGATGATCCGCGGCCCCGTCGCCCGCTTCACCCGGTCCGAGGTGTCCGCCCAGTCGATCCGCACCCGCGTCCCGTCGAAGGACACCGTGCCGTCCGACGAACGCACCGACACCGGAACCGGCGGCCCCGGCAGCAGATAGGCCCGGGCGGGCTCCTTGGGCACCTGGTCCAGCAGCAACGCGTGCCGGATCTCCTCGACGACGTACTCCGCCAGCCCGGAACGGTCCACGTCCACCAGCAGCCGGTAGGGATCCGCCGCCTCCGGCAGCCGCCCACCCGTCGCCTGCAACAACGGATCCGCCCCCTCCCTGAGCCGCATCCGCAGCCGCCCCCGCCGCCGCTCCGGCTCGTAGACGACCCCGGCGACCGCCTCCAACGGCACGACGATCTCCCCGTACGTCTGCCGGAACAACGGCACGGAACGGTGCAGCCCCGGCGTGATCCGGACCGCCGTACCGTCGAAGGCCCAGCTCCCGTCACGCTGGATGATCTCGGCCATACGGACAATTCTCGCAGCCGGGTCAACACGGCCCCTCCCTTCTTCACCCGCTCTGACCAGACCTGCCGAAGCCGGACCGTGTGCGGTAGGGCACAATTCGCTGTCATCGCGGGGGAGTTGTCAGCAGTGCGGCGGCCGGGATCCACAAGGGGTCCCCCACAGGCCGCCGCTCGTTCGGGTCACGGGGAAGGCGGGCGTCGGACGTGGCGGTACAGGAGGCGAGACAGGGCGCGTACCCGGGCACGGGCGCGGGTCCCCACGACGGCGGCTGCACCTGCGGGGACTGCCCGCACGGCGCCCGCGAGGGACACCGGCGCGCGGTCGCCGCGTTCCTGCTCAAACGCGACGAGTTCGCCGCCGGCCAGGGCCTGCCCGCCGCCGTCGCCCACTCCGCCTCGGCCTCCCGCCAATGGGTCTCCGAGGAACTCACCCAATCGGCGGAACTCGTCGCCGAACGCGGCCGCGCCGAGGGCGAGGCCTGGCTGTCCCGCCTCTGGCTGCGCACCGCGATCACCGTCTGGGCGGCGGTCGTGCTGCTCCTCCTGGTCCAGGCGCTCACCGCGATCGGCGCGGGCTGGACCTCGGCCCGCACCGCCGGACTCCTCGCCGCCCTCCTCGTGGCCGGCGCCCTCACCACCGCCTCCTGGTTCCACCG
Organism: Streptomyces sp. NPDC005820; assembly: GCF_040630255.1. NCBI lineage: Bacteria > Bacillati > Actinomycetota > Actinomycetes > Kitasatosporales > Streptomycetaceae > Streptomyces > Streptomyces sp. NPDC005820. The sequence continues at coordinate 18,875 of NZ_JBEXXE010000053.1, read as the reverse complement.
GGCCCGCGGCGGCGCCCTCGCCCCCGTCATCGGCGAGGACAACCGCCTCTCCACCTCCCGCGCGGTCGCCGCCGCCTGGGTCCTCCTCCTCTCCTACGCCGTCCTCGTCCTCGTCGGCCGCCTCGCCGCCGCCTCCGGCCACACCGAACGCGACGCCCTCATCTCCGGCCTCGACCTCGCCCGCGGCGCGGGAGTCGTGACCGTCCTCGCCGTGGTCTGCGGCATCGCGGTCCTGGTCCGCCGGGTGGTGGGCCTACGGATCCTGGCCCAGCGCCTCCAGAAGGTCCGCGCCCACCGCCCCCGGGCCGCCGACCTCCTCACCGACGACTCCGGCCGCGGCACCTTCGCCGACATCCAGTACGTCGTCATCAGCGCCGTCGCCCTGGCCTTCGCCGCGGTCCGCCTCGCCCGCCGCCCCGACCAGCTCCCCGACCTGCCCTGGGGTCTCGCGGTCGTGGTCCTCGTCTCCGCCGCGACCTACCTCGCCGGCAAGTACGCCGAGGGCGGCCGCCCCGTCATCCTCTCCGTCGTCCGCTCCCGCGAGGCCGGCGACCTCGACGCCCCCATCCGCACCGGCGACGACATCGAGATCCGCGGCGCCGGCTTCGTCCCGCCCGGCGCCCAGAGCGCCGACCGCCTCTCCCGCATGGTCGTCCGCATCGGCCCGGTCCACGTCCACGTCCCCCTCGTCCCCGTCACCGGCGGCTTCAGCAACCCCACCGACGCCGTCCTCACCGTCCCCGTCCCCGCCGACGTCGAACCCGGCCGGGTGGAGGTCCAGGTCGTCACCGCGGCCGGCGTCGAGACCAACCGCTACACGATCGACGTCACCGAATAGCCGAAGTGAACGCGCGGGCGGAGTGAACCAGGAAGGACCCACCGGCTGCGCAAACAATTGAGCGCACCCCCCATTTCGTACGTATGGTCTGTTGAGGAGTCCCACCACTCAGGGCGAGAGGCGGCAACGGGCGATGACTCACGGCATGCGGACGGACACCTATCCCCCCTACACCCACGGCGGCGGCCGAGGCTGGCGGGACACCGCCACCCGATACGCTCTCCTTCCTCTACGGATCTTCCTGGGCGTCACCTTCATCTACGCCGGTCTCGACAAACTCACCGACAGCGCCTTCATGAAGGACGGCGGCGCGGGCTCGATCGGCGACACCATGCGTGCCGTTCGTGACTCCTCGGCCATCCCCGCCCTGGTCGACCTGGCGCTGAAGAACCCGGTCGGCTTCGGCTACGCCATCGCCCTCGGCGAACTCGCCGTCGGCATCGGCGTCCTGATCGGCCTCCTCACCCGCCTCGCCGCTCTGGGCGGCGCACTGATCTCCCTTTCCCTCTGGCTGACGGTGAGCTGGGCCTCCGACCCCTACTACTACGGCAACGACCTCATCTACCTCATGGCCTGGCTCCCCTTCGTCCTCGCCGGAGCCCCCTACCTCTCGCTGGACGCGCTCTGGCACAACAGGCGCCGGCAACGAGCAGGCGGCCTGGACTGACCTCGCTTCACATCGGCCTGCCGCCGGGTCGCGATCCGGCGGCGCCGGTGGGCGTGGCCGGGGTGATGCGGCGTCGTCTGCGGCGCAGGGATCGGGCGACCGCACCCGTCGCCCCGGCCAGGCAGAGGCCGACCATGACGAGCGGGATGATCGCGAACCAGGGGGTCTCCCAGAGCCCGCCCGCGTCACCCGCGTAGATGACCCCCGCGACGGTGAAGAACGCGCCCGCGACCAGCCTGCCGGGCTGGAACTCATGACGCAGCACGGGTCACCTCCGCCTGTCCCAGCCCGACCTGGAGGTCCAGGTCGAGTATCCCGGCGGCATCCTCCGCACCCGACACCGGCGGCAGTGTCACCGCCCTGTGCTTGCCCGGCTCCACGTCCACGTCCTCCTTGTTCTCGCCGGGCAGTCGGACATCGCCCAGCCCCACGTCGATGCTCAGCTTCACCGTCACGTCCGGCGGCACGATCACCCGCAGCCGGCCCACCCCCACCTCCGCGTCGGTGCTCACCGTCTGCCCCTCGGCCACGTCCAGCCGGGACAGGTCCAGCGTGGCGTCACCGGTGCCGAGGTCGTAGGCCTCTCGCACCTCCGCCACCGTCGCGGGCCGCCAGGTCTCGTCGATCCAGTGGGTGCCCACGTCCTTGGGCAGCGCCGTCGAACCCGCCAGCAGGCCGGCGGTGACGATCGCCAGGAACACCGACCCCGCGCCCGTGCGCCCCAGGAACGAACTGATCGCTATGCCCGCCCCGAGCACGATGAGCGCGGCGGCCAGGCCGGCCTGCAGGCTGGTGCCGAGCGGGTGGTCGTCCCAAGTGAGCCGGGTGACGAGGCCGCCCGCGAGCACGGCCAGCAGGAACACCCAGCCGCCCGTCCAGCGGGGGCCGCGCGGAGCGGGGGAGCGGCCGGGCGGGACCCGTATGTGCGCGCGGGTGCCGGCCTGGCTGCCGAGGCCGACGTTGACGGCCGCCGCGATGTCCCGCTCCCGTGAGTCCCGGGGACCCCACAGATAACCGGTGCCGCCGTCATGGGTGCCGTCCTTGACGATGGGGTCGCGCCACCAGGAGGGGTAGGCGGCCGGGACCGGCGGCGCCTGGGCCTCCGGCGGGGCGTCGGCGACGGCCTGCGCCGCCAGCGGATCGGGGTCGGCGGAGCCCCGGTGCCGCGACCAGTACCCGGCTCCCGCGAGCAGCAGCGAGAGGACCACGGCGAAGGTCAGCACACTGCCGTTGTTCAGCATCGACAGGAACACCCCGCAGCCGACCAGCGCGAACAGCACGGCCACCAGGGCCTGGCCGTCGACCCGGCCGGTCAGCAGCTTGCGCACCTCGTGCTGCTCGTCGTCGGAGTACGGGACGAAGAGCCACGCGAACCCGTAGAAGATGAGGCCGATGCCGCCCGTCGCGGAGAGCACGGCCAGCGTGATCCGGAAGATCACCGGGTCCATGTCGTAATGCCGGCCCAGCCCCGAGCACACCCCGGCCAGCACCTTGTACCGCCGGTCGCGCCGGAATCTGTCGGGCCGATCGAGGCCTTCGGCGTCCGGTCGGGCCTCCGCCTCCGCTGCGGCCGCCGTCGCCTCCGCGGCATCGGCCGCTCCCTGTTCTCCGTGCGGGGGCGTGCCCGCCCGCCCGTGCGCGCGAGGCTTCTCACCCGCGGCGCCTTGGGCGCCGGTGGACGGGGCGGCCGCGTCGGGCGCGGTGCCCCCGTCGGGCACGGCGTCCGCGGCGTGCTGGTGATTTTCCATGAGTCCATGGTGGCGGGCCCGCGGCCCCGGCGGCAGTCGAAACGACCCTGGTCGGACCCTGATATCGGCCCTGAGTCGACGCCCGGGAGGCGTTCGACCTGCACCCGGGCCGAAGATCAGGGGCGTCTCGGGGGCGAACCCTGATGCCCGGGCCCGCACGCTGTGTGACCATCGTTGGCATGCCGGAAGCCGCAGCAGCGCCACTCGTCGAACCGCGGCCGCCGCGCAAGCTCTACCGCAGCAGCGACGGACGCTGGCTGGGTGGCGTGGCGCGGGGGCTCGCCGGGCATCTCGGGCTGCCCGTCGTGTGGGTGCGGCTCGTCTTTGTCGGCCTGTTCATGGCGGACGGCCTCGGCGCCCTGCTCTACGCGGCCTTCTGGTTCTTCGTGCCGCTCGGCGTCGGCGGCGTCGGAGGCCAGAAGCCGCCGTCCCTCGTCACCACCGAGACCGCGCCCGACGGCCGCCGCAGACTCGTCCCCCGCCGACCGGACCGGGGCCAGATCGTCGCCCTGCTCCTGATGGTCGTCGTGGCCCTGGTCTTCGTCAGCAATGTGAACCTGGGCAGCGGCGCCAAGGCGTATCTCCTGCCCGCCGTCCTCGTCGGCGCGGGCGTGGCCCTCGTCTGGCGCCAGGCGGACAACGCCCGCCGGGCCCGCTGGGTCGAGGTGGGGCGCAGACGCCGTACGCTCACGCTGCTGCGGGCCGGCGCCGGTGTCCTCCTCGTCACCGCCGGCGCCTCCGGCATCTTCGTCCTGCAGGGCTCGGCCGCCCATCTCGGCTCGGTCCTGCAGGCGGCCCTCGCCGTCCTCGTCGGCATCACCCTCCTCGCCGGGCCCTACCTGGTCCGGATGACCCAGGACCTCTCCGAGGAGCGTCTGATGCGGATCCGGGCCCAGGAGCGGGCCGAGGTCGCCGCCCATGTCCACGACTCCGTGCTGCACACCCTGACCCTGATCCAGCGCAACGCGGAGAACGCGGGCGAGGTGCGCCGTCTCGCCCGCGCCCAGGAGCGCGACCTGCGCACCTGGCTCTACAAACCGGAGGGCACCGGCAAGGACGAGGAGGACGAGCCGGCCACGGTCGCCGAGGCGGTGCGGCGCAACGCCGCCGAGGTCGAGGACAAGCACGGCGTCCCCATAGAGGTCGTGGTCGTCGGCGACTGCCCGCTCGACGAGCGGGTCGGCGCACAGATGCAGGCCGCGCGCGAGGCGATGGTGAACGCCGCCAAGTACGGTGGCGAGGGCGGCGCCGTGCAGGTGTACGCCGAAGTCGAGGGCAGGACGGTCTTCGTGTCCGTCCGGGACCGCGGCCCCGGCTTCGACCTGGACTCGATACCCGCCGACCGTATGGGCGTTAGAGAATCGATCATCGGCCGTATGGAGCGCAACGGCGGCACGGCCCGGCTGCGGGCGGTGCCGAGCGGCGGCACGGAGGTCGAGCTGGAGATGGAGAGGGCGGAGAAGACGTCATGAGCGACCCGACCGAGACGAACGCGGCGGCGGCAGCGGGGGATGCGACCGAGCCGGCGCAGACCTCCGGCGAGAGCGCGGGCGGGCGGCGCGTGCGGGTGGTCCTGGTCGACGACCACCGCATGTTCCGCACCGGTGTGCAGGCCGAGATCGGCCAGACCGAGCAGACGGGCGTCGAGGTCGTCGGCGAGGCGGCGGACGTCGACCAGGCGGTCACCGTCATCACCGCGACCCGGCCCGAGGTGGTGCTGCTCGACGTCCACCTGCCCGGCGGCGGCGGCGTCGAAGTGCTGCGCCGTTGTGCCCCGTTGATGGCCGACACCGAGCAGCCGGTGCGTTTCCTCGCCCTGTCCGTCTCGGACGCGGCGGAGGACGTCATCGGGGTGATCCGCGGCGGCGCTCGCGGCTATGTCACCAAGACCATCACGGGGACGGACCTGGTCGACTCGGTCTTCCGGGTGCAGGAGGGCGACGCCGTCTTCTCGCCGCGCCTCGCCGGGTTCGTCCTGGACGCCTTCGCCTCCACCGACGCCCCTCCGGTCGACGAGGACCTCGACCGGCTCACCCAGCGCGAGCGCGAGGTGCTGCGTCTCATCGCCCGCGGCTATGCGTACAAGGAGATCGCCAAGCAGCTGTTCATCTCGGTGAAGACGGTCGAGTCCCATGTCTCGGCGGTGCTCCGCAAGCTCCAGCTGTCCAACCGTCATGAGCTGACGCGCTGGGCGACGGCACGACGGCTGGTGTGATCCACCGCGGCCTCGTCCGTGTCCGGCGGCCGTCGGCTCACACCACCCGGGTCGCGCCCGCGAACGGCATCTCGTCGATGGGGGCGATACGGACCGGGGCCGAGGGGTTCGGGGCGTGGATCATCCGGCCGTCGCCGATGTAGAGGCCGACGTGGGTGATGCCGGAGTAGAAGAAGACGAGGTCGCCGGGGCGGAGTTGGGAGCGGGGGACACGTTGGCCGACGCCGATCTGGGCGTAGGTCGTGCGGGGCAGGGAGACCCCCGCGGAGCGGTAGGCGGCCAGGACGAGGCCCGAGCAGTCGAAGGCGTTCGGGCCGGTGGCACCCCAGACATAGGGGCTGCCGAGTTTGGAGTAGGCGAAGGAAACGGCCGCCGCCGCCCGGGAGTCGGGGGCGGAGACGGTGGCGGTGCCGGGCGAGGGCGCCTGGAGGGGGCCGCGGGCGCCGGAGGAGGCTCGTGAGGCGCGGTCGGGCGTCCCGGTGCCGCCGTCCGTGTCCGCCGTGATCCGGGCCCGTTCCGCCGCCGTCAGCCGGGAGAGCAGATCCCGGGCCGCGGTGAGCTTGTCGGTGACGGTCTTCTTGTGCTCCTTCAGCTCGGCCTTGCGGGCCTTGAGGGAGGACAGTTCGAGGCGGGCGGCGCCGCGCAACTGCTCGATCTCGCGCATCTGCCCGCGGACGCGGGTGACGGCGGCGGACTGGCGGTCGCCGGCGCGTTCGGCGAAGGCGGCGCCGTCGAGGTACTGGTCGGGGTCGTCGGAGAGCGCGAGTTGCACGGCGGGGTCCAGGCCGCCGCTGCGGTACTGCGCCGCCGCCATCGTGCCCAGTGCCTCCCGCGCCGCGTTGAGCTTCTCCTCCTTGCGGGCCGCCTCGTCCCGCAGGGTCTCCAGGTGCTTCTCGGCGGCGCCGGCCTTCTCCTGCGCGCCGTTGTACTGCTCGGTGGCCGCCTCCGCCTCCTGGTACAGCCGGTCCACCTTGGCCTTGACCTGTGCGGTGGTCAGCTGGGGCTCGGCCTGGCCGGTTCCGTCGAAGGCCGTGGCGGTCGCCACGCCGGCGAGGGCGAGGGTGAACGCCGTACGGGCCGTCTGGCCGCCGAGCGAGCGCTGTCGGGGCTTGCGGTGCGCTGCCACGTGGGACTTGCACGTCCTTTCGTACGACCGCTTCGGCCGTGGGGCGTCGACCGTCGTCGGACGGACCCACGGCTGTCAGACGGTCCCTCGGCCGTCGGGGGAGCGGACGGACGACCGAGGGAAGCGGCTGACGTGTCCGACGGCGGCCCGCACAGGGGGAGCGGGCCGCCGCCGAACCCTTCTCGGCGGTGGTGTCCGACTGCCGCCCCTGGCCCGGGCGGCGGTGGGGAGCCGGTCACCTGGGGGAGGACGCTAGGCCCGTCCGTGTCGGGTCGGTGACGCGATGTGCGGAAATGGCATGAGCAGACCACCGGGTGACTGTTTCTGCACGGCGGGCCGGGCAGGGGCGTCGGGTTCGCGCGGCGCGATGATCGATGCCGCGATTCCGGGACACCCCGGCGCGGCGGGATGCTATGGGCGCATATATGCGAGTCCGGTCACAGAGGGAGGGCCGGTGTCGGGTGGCGTGAGCCGGGCTGATTAGCATCCGGGCTCATGGACGTACTCATCCATCTTTTCGTCGGCCTGCACATCATCGGCATCGCCGCGCTCCTGGGCGGCTTCCTCACACAGATGAAGGCGATGGGCCAGGGCACGGCCCGTTTCGTCCCCGCGATGCTGCACGGCGCCGCGACCATGCTGGTCACCGGCGTGATCCTGGTCGGCCTCAACCAGGCCGACGACCAGCCCGTCAACAACATCAAGATCGGGGTGAAGCTGGCGCTGCTGGTGGTGATCCTCGGCCTGGTCTATGTGAAGCGCGACGACGAGAAGGTGGAGAAGCCCCTGTTCGGCCTGGTCGGTCTGCTGACCGTGGCGAACATCTTCATCGCGGTCCTGTGGACCTGACGGATCCGCCGAACCCGGCGATCAGGGCCGCCGCGGTGACCGCCAGCCACGCCGCCACCGCGACCCACAGCAGCACCTCCCCGGGACCCTTCAGCCCCGGGACGTCGACGGCGGAGGCGACGGACATCATCGCCACCGCCGTCATCCCCAACGGGAACACCGTCGCCCATCGCCGCAGGTCGTAGCGCGGCCGCGGCCGGAGCACCTCGGCGGCGAGCAGGACGGCGTACCAGCCGAGGGCGAGGACGACCAGCGCGATCGTCACCCCGCGCAGGACACCCCTGTCGTCGGCGTTCCACAGGTACAGGGCGTGGTCCGCGTCGATGAGCCTCGCCCCCGCGAGCGCCGAGGCGGCGAGCGCCCCGCCGGCCACCCACTGGTCCCCGGCGCCCTCGGTCACCTGCCGCCAGTCGAACAGGGCCAGCATGACCGCGTAGAGCAGCAGGCCGAGCCAGAACAGCACGAGCGCGGTGTGCGCCGGCCAGGAGAGCGCCTCGGCCTTCGCCAGGGTCGCGCCCAGCACCGCGAGCCCCTGGGTGGCCACGCAGCACAGGAACACGTCCCCGTGCATCCGGCGGCCCCGATGGCTCATGACGTGGCGTGTGACATGCCGTACGACGTCCGTCATGAGCACCGGCCACAGCACGGCCGACAGCGCCAGCAGCGCCCAGGCGCAGTTCTGCCGGCCGAGGACCGAGAGGCCGGTGCCGAGCACCGTCGTGGCGGCCACTGCGGTCAGCCCGTCCGGTGTGCTCGCCTCCGTGCGCCAGCGCTCGCGCTGCCACAGCAGCCGTACGACGAAGTCCGAGGCCAGCACCACCCAGGCGGCGCCGGCCAGCGCGAGCATGACCTTGAACAGCACCTCGTGTCCCGCCAGGCGCAGTCCGATCGACAGGATGCCGGTGGCCAGCACGGCGGCCCCGGCCGCCGGCGGACGCCGCGCCCACCAGGCGCGAAGGGAGGAGGAGCCGGGCATGGGGCCGATGCTAGGGAGTACGGAGCGGCTTGCGTGGGGGCACACGCGCGCGTAGTCGCAAAAAACGGTCCACACGCGCGTACCCCGGTCCGCGTGGCCGGCGCGTGAAGGTCAAGCTGCGGCAGGTGTACTGGGCCCTGATTTCCACGACCGCCGGCTTCTACCGTCCCGGTGCCACGAGTCCCGTCTCGTATGCCACGACCACCGCCTGCGCCCGGCTGCCCAGGTCCAGCTTGGTCATGGTGCGGTTGAGATGGGTCTTGACCGTCGCTTCGCTGATGAAGAGCCGGCCGGCGATCTCCAGGTTGGACATGCCGCGCGCGATGAGCTTGAGAACTTCGAGCTCGCGGGACGTCAGGGTCGCGAGATCCGGCGGGGGCTTGGCGCCCGGCGCGGACCGGGCCTGGCGGGCGAATGCCTCGACCAGTCGGCGGGTCACGCTCGGTGCGAAGAGCGCGTCACCGCCCCCGACCGCAGCCACGGCCGCCAGAAGCCGCTCGGGGCCCGAGTCCTTGAGCAGAAAGCCGGACGCCCCGGCTCGGAGCGCCCCGTAGACGTATTCGTCGAGGTCGAAGGTGGTCAGGACCAGTACGCGGGGCGCGGGCTCGGCCGTGTCCGCGAGGATGCGCTCGGTGGCCTCGACGCCGTTCATGCCTGGCATGCGGATGTCCATCAGGATCACGTCGGGCCGCGTCTTTGCGGCCAGCCGCACCGCCTCCTCGCCGTCCCCCGCCTGGCCGACGACCTCGACGCCGGGCGCTGCGTTGAGAAGGCCGACGAGCCCGGCGCGGATGAGGAACTGGTCGTCGACGACGAGCACTCTGGTCATCTCGTACGCTCGTCCCTCCACCGTGCGCCGGTCGCCGACGTCGGTAGGGTCAGGCGGACCGCGAACCCTCCCTGGGCGCATGGGCCGACGCTGATCGTCCCGCCGTAGAGCTTGGCCCGCTCCCGCATCCCCATCAAGCCATGCCCGCCAATAGTCGAAAAGTTGTCCGAATTTGCCTCCTCTCCCTCGTTGGTGACGGACACCGTCAGTTGATGCCGCTCGTAGTGCAGCCGCACCTGCGCGGCGGCGTTCCGGGTGTGCTTGAGGACGTTGGTCAGGGCCTCCTGGACGACGCGGTACGCGCACAACTCGACGCCGGGCGCGAGCGGGCGCACCTCGCCCTGGACGCTCAGCTCGACGGGGACGCCTCCGGCCCTGACCCGCTCGACCAGGTCGTCGAGGCGGGCGAGGGTGGGCATGGGGGCGGCGGCCGCATCGGCGCTGCCCGGACTGTCCTGCCGTAGTACCTGGAGTATCCGCCGCAACTCCTCCAAGGCTTCTCCACTGGTGTCCTCGATGGTGCTGAGCGCGTCCCGGGCCGTCTCGGTGTCGGAGTCGAGGACGAACCGGGCCAGGCCGGCCTGCACGGAGATGACCGACATGTGGTGGGCGACGACGTCGTGCATCTCCCGCGCTATGCGCGTGCGTTCCTCGGTGACCTCTCGGCGGGCCCGCTCGGCCTGCTCGGCGGCCAGCTGCTGGGCGAGTTCGCTGGAGCGGCGGACCCGGGTGCCGAACCAGACCATGATCGAGCAGTACAGCAGCGCCTGGTTCACGGCCGACCCCAGGGTCAGACGGTTGTCGATCACGGCGGCGTACACCCATACGGCGGTCATCACGACCGCGCAGCCGACCGCGACCCGCGTCGGGAGCACCGACGCCACCGTGTACAGGACCAGCATCGGGCCGAAGACGGCCACCACCGGGAAGTAGCCCAGGCTGATGTAGGCGATGCTGGCACATTGAACGGCGCCGAAGACCAGGAGCGGCACCCTGCTCCGCAGGATGACGGGCAGATGCATCAGAGCGACCAGCACATAGGCGCGCGCGTCGAGTTCCGGCCAGCCCAGCATCACCGACTTCTGTCCCAGCCGCACCGCCGCCCAGACCATGGCGAGCGCGATCAGTGTGTCGATGGCGAGCGGTCGGGGCGTACGCATGCGCATCGCCGCAGCGTAGTGCCCGTATGTGTATGGCGGCGTCAACCTTCCGCGGTACGACGGAAGTTGGAGGAGCCGCGCGGCTGACGCGCGCGGTGGAGCGGGAGTTCCACCCGACACGGGACGCGGCAGCCGTGCCGCCGTACCTACCGTCTTGGCCACTACCGCGGTCTGCGGTGCGGCGGCGTCGGAGCCCCGCGACTCACAGGAGGCCTGCATGACACTCACGAGACGACATCACCGGTTCACCCGAGCGCTCGTGGCCACCCTGGCCACGGGCCTGGTCCTAGTGGCCGCCGCGCCGACAGCGAGCGCGGCCGCCGCGGTTTCGTGCTCCAGCCCTGGCGTGACCAACGGCGAGGGCTACGCGTACATGAACGTCACAGCCAACCTCAAGGTGGCCCCGTACGCGGAATGCGGGACCGTCGCCGGCGTGAGCAGCGGAACGAAGGTCTGGCTGCACTGCATCTACTACAACGACTACGGAAACTACTGGTGGTACGTGCGCATCGCCGGCACCTCCACGTACGGCTGGATGGTGGAGGGCAAGCTCGACCTCGTCGCCTACGACGACGACGGCGACGGCAGCTGGGAACCCGCCGCCTGCTGACCGGCCGCATCCCGGCCCGTCCTTCCCGGGGGAGAGGACGGGCCTGCGGCCCTGCGCGTGCCTCAGGCCGGGCGGACCACGCTGTGGATGCCCGACTCGCCGTCGTAGTAGATCGACTCCTCGCGGACGTACGCGCCCGGCTTAGGGGCGTGGATCATCATGCCGTTGCCGATGTAGATGCCGACGTGACTGATGTCGTCGTAGAAGAAGACCAGGTCACCGGGTTGGGCGTCGGCGAGGGAGACGGTGGTGCCGGCGTTCACCTGGTCGTACGTGGTGCGCGGCAGCGAGACGCCGGCGGCCTTCCAGGCGGCCTGGGTGAGGCCGGAGCAGTCGTAGGAGTCGGGTCCGGTGGCGCCCCAGACGTACGGCTTGCCGATCTGCGCGCGGGCGAACGCGAGCGCCTTCTCGGCCTTGGTGGCGTACGAGGAGTCCGACGACGAGGACGAGGAGGAGGAAGAAGACGAGGAGGAGGAGCCGGTCGACTCGGAGGAGGACGTGCCGGTGTCCTGCTGGGCGGCCTGTTCCGCCTGCCGGCGGGCCAGCTCGGCCGCCTTGCGCGCGGCCTCCTCCTGCTTCTGCTTCTCGATCTCCGCCAGCCGCGCCTTCTCCTGGGCCGTCAGCTGCGACAGCAGCTCGCGCGCGTCGCCGAGCTTCTTCTGGACGGTGGCCTTGGCGGTCTTCAGGTCGCTCTGCGTGTCGGTGAGCGTCGCGAGGCTCTCGGCGGCCTCCTGGCGCTTCTTCATCGTCGCCGACTGCTCGGTGACGTAGTCGTCGACGGCGCCCTTCTGGCGGTCGGTCAGCCGGTTCATCAGCTGCGTCTGGTCGAAGTAGTCCTGCGGGGAGTCCGCCAGCAGGAAGGTCGCCGTGTCGGGGGCGGAGGCGCCGGTGCGGTACTGGGCGGCGGCGAAGGAACCGAGCTCCTCCCGCGCCTCGTTGAGCTTCTGGGTGCGCTTCGCCACGTCGTCGAGGAGGCCGTCGACCTGCTTGCGCTGCCTGGTCGTCTTCTCCTTGGCGGCGTTGTACTTCTCGGTCGCCGACTCCGCCTGGCGGTAGAGGTCGTCGACCTTCTTCTCGACCTCCTCAAGGCTCGGCTTGCCGTCGTCGGAGGGGGCGGCGTTCGCCGACTGGGAGAGCAGGGCCACGGACGTGAGCGCGGCGGTGGCCAGGGCGGGCGTGCGTATGCCTGCCACGCGGCTGCCCGAAAAGCGCGGCTTGCGGTGCTGCGACGCCAAGAGAGGCGACTCCTTCCATCTCCCGCCTACCGGGTTAGCGGTGGGGGTCCCCCGCTCGAGCGAAGCCGAGAGCGGGGGAGGGTTCGGGCGGATGGTTCGGAAGGGCGCCCTACGGCCGTCTCCCGCTGGGGAAGTCGGGCCGATTCACCCCGGGGTCTCGGTGGGTCCCCGGCTCCGGCTGCCGCACGGGGGGCGCACCGGACTCGGCGGAGGCCGTACGGCCCGGCGAGGTTCGCCGGTGGGGATCCGCGTGGCCTGCCCGGCACGGTAGCCAACTCGTGTGGCCTCTGTGAAGGTTGATGGGCGATATGCCCGATACATTTTCGTTACCTTGTGCAAAGCCGGGACATGGGATCACGTGCTGTGATATCGCCGCCCCGGAAGGTGAGGGTGGAGATGTTCGGGGGACGGCCGCGCGTTGTCAGTGGGGCACCCTAGACTCGGAGAGCGATGAGCAGCCTCTTTGACGACAGCTTCCTGGCGCACCTCCAGGCCCCCGCCGGCCATGACGAGGAACCCCCGCCGCCGCCCGAGGACGATCACGTTCCGGAGTCGCTTCCGGACGATCTGTTCGGCGGGAAGTTCGACGCGCCCCCGGACCGGGACGCGTACTACCGCGACGGCGCCCCCCGCCCGGCGATCGACGCGGCGGCCCTCCTGGAGGGGCTCAACGACAACCAGCGCGCGGCCGTCGTGCACGCCGGCACCCCCCTGCTCATCGTCGCCGGCGCCGGCTCCGGCAAGACCCGTGTGCTCACCCACCGCATCGCCCACCTCCTCGCCGAGCGCAGCGTCCATCCGGGCCAGATCCTCGCGATCACCTTCACCAACAAGGCCGCGGGCGAGATGAAGGAGCGCGTCGAGCAGCTCGTCGGCCCCCGGGCGAACGCGATGTGGGTGATGACCTTCCACAGCGCGTGCGTACGGATCCTGCGGCGCGAGTCGAAGAAGCTCGGCTTCACGTCGTCGTTCTCGATCTACGACGCCGCCGACTCCAAGCGGCTGATGGCCCTGGTCTGCCGCGACCTGGACCTCGACCCCAAGCGTTTCCCGCCGAAGTCCTTCAGCGCCAAGATCAGCAACCTGAAGAACGAGCTGATCGACGAGGAGGACTTCGCCGCCCAGGCCGGCGACGGCTTCGAGAAGACCCTCGCCCAGGCCTACGCGATGTACCAGTCCCGGCTCCGCGAGGCCAACGCGCTCGACTTCGACGACCTGATCATGACCACGGTCAATCTGCTGCGCGCCTTCCCCGATGTCGCCGAGCACTACCGCCGCCGCTTCCGGCATGTCCTCGTCGACGAGTACCAGGACACCAACCACGCCCAGTACGCCCTGGTCAGGGAGCTGGTCGGCACCTCCGAGCACCCGGTCGACGTACCGCCCGGCGAGTACGACGTGCCACCCGCCGAGCTCTGTGTCGTCGGTGACGCCGACCAGTCGATCTACGCCTTCCGCGGGGCGACGATCCGCAACATCCTCCAGTTCGAGGAGGACTACCCGGACGCGACGACGATCCTGCTCGAGCAGAACTACCGCTCCACGCAGACGATCCTGTCCGCCGCCAACGCCGTCATCGAGCGCAACGAGTCCCGCCGCCCCAAGAACCTGTGGACCAACGCGGGCGCGGGCGCGCGCATCACCGGCTACGTCGCCGACACCGAGCACGACGAGGCGCAGTTCGTCGCCGACGAGATAGACCGGCTCACCGACGCGGGCGACGCCAGGTCCGGCGATGTCGCGGTCTTCTACCGCACCAACGCCCAGTCCCGTGTCTTCGAAGAGGTCTTCATCCGCGTCGGCCTGCCCTACAAGGTCGTCGGCGGGGTCCGCTTCTACGAGCGCAAGGAGGTCCGGGACGTCCTGGCCTACCTGCGCGTCCTCGCCAACCCGGAGGACTCCGTCCCGCTGCGCCGGATTCTCAACGTCCCCAAGCGGGGCATCGGCGAGCGCGCCGAGGCGATGATCGACGCCCTCTCCCAGCGCGAGAAGATCAGTTTCCCGCAGGCGCTCAAGCGCGTCGACGAGGCGTACGGCATGGCCGCGCGGTCGACGAACGCGGTGAAGCGGTTCAACGTGCTGATGGAGGAGCTCCGGACGATCGTCGAGTCCGGCGCGGGCCCCGCGACCGTCCTGGAGGCCGTGCTCGAACGCACCGGCTACCTCGCCGAGCTGCAGGCATCCACCGACCCGCAGGACGAGACCCGCATCGAGAACCTCCAGGAACTCGCCGCCGTCGCCCTGGAGTTCGAGCAGGAGCAGGCCGAGGGCGAGGGCGTGGCCACCGGCGGTCTCGCCGCCTTCCTCGAGCGGGTCGCGCTCGTCGCCGACTCCGACCAGATCCCCGACGAGGACGAGGAGGGCTCGGGCGTCATCACCCTGATGACCCTGCACACCGCCAAAGGCCTGGAGTTCCCGGTCGTCTTCCTCACCGGCATGGAGGACGGTGTCTTCCCGCACATGCGCGCCCTCGGCCAGGCCAAGGAGCTCGAGGAGGAGCGCCGCCTGGCCTACGTCGGCATCACCCGCGCCCGGGAGCGGCTCTACCTCACCCGGTCCTCGCTGCGCAGCGCCTGGGGACAGCCGTCGTACAACCCGCCCTCCCGGTTCCTGGAGGAGATCCCGGCGACCCATGTGGACTGGAAGCGGACGGGGGCGACCGCGCCCGTGTCCTCCGGTCCGGTCTCCGGCGTGGCGGCCTCCCTGTCCTCGTCCCGCTCGCGCTCCTCGGCCGTCGGCGCCTCCGGCTTCGCCACCCGCCGGGGCGCGACGGAGAAGCCGGTGGTCGCGCTGGCCGTCGGCGACCGCGTCACCCACGACCAGTTCGGGCTGGGCACGGTCGTCGGCGTGAAGGGCACCGGAGGGAACGCGGAGGCGACCATCGACTTCGGCGACAGCAAGCCCAAGCGGTTGCTGCTGCGGTACGCGCCGGTCGAGAAGCTGTAGACGGCCGCAGCGCACATGAGTGAGCCCCCGCTCGCACGGCGGGGGCCCGGGGGCTCACTGCACAGGCGGTCGAGGGACTACGTCGGGTCCAGCCCGTGGCTGCGCAGCCACGGCAGCGGGTCTATGGGCGAACCGCCGGCCGGCCGGACCTCGAAGTGCAGGTGCGGGCCGGTGGAGTTGCCCGAGTTCCCGGAGTACGCGACCGGTTCGCCGGCCTTCACCGTCGTACCGGAGGCGACGCGGTAGCTGGAGAGATGGCAGTACCAGGTCTCCGTGCCGTCCTTCGCCGTCACGATCAGCATGTTGCCGTAGGCGCTGTTCCACTGCGTCCGTACGGTGCCGTCGGTCGCCGCCATCACCGTCGTGCCGTAGGACACGGGGAAGTCGATGCCGGTGTGCTGGGACATCCAGTTGACGCCGGCCTGGCCGAAGTAGGCGCTGAGTCCGCGCTGGGCGACCGGGAGGGCGTACTTGGGGCGCAGCCGCTCCTTGCGGGCCGCCTCCGCCGCCGCCTTCTTCTTCTCGGCCGCCTGCTGCGCCTTGAGGTCGATGCGTTCCTGCGTCCGGCTGGCCCGGTCGGCGAAGTTGTCGGCCTCGGCGCTGAGCGTCTCGAGCTGGGAGTCCAGCTTGTTGTTGGCGGCGGAGGGCTTGACCGCCTGCGCGTCCGAGGCGGAGGCCGTGGTGTCCTTGTCGTCGCCGCCGGTCAGCGTGCCCACGGAGGCGGCGGCGATCCCGGCGACCCCCATCACACACACCGAGGGCACGGCCACGGTCAGCAGCGCGGAGCGCTTCGCGGGGGGACGGCGGCGGGAACGGCTAGCGTTGCGGGCCGCCGCGCGGGTGGCGGGGACCGGCGCGATCTCCTCCTGGTCGTCCAGGAGAGGATGCCCGGACACGGCGGGCAGCTCACCGGTGGCGGACAACTCGCCGCCGTCCTGGGGCTGTTCGTCGTAGCCGACCGACTCGAAGGTGGCGGTGGCCTGCTGGTCGAAGGGGACCTCGGCCGGCTGCTCGTACGCGCCGGAGGCGGAGCCGCTCTCGCTGTCGCCGTCGGAGTTCCACTGCGTGGCGTCGTAGGCGCCGGTCTCGAAGGTCTGGGTGCCCCATTCCCAGTGCTGGGTCTGGTCGGCGGGGTTGCCGGACTGGTCCGGCTGCAGCCAGGCGCTCGCGTCCCAGTGGCCGCCGGTGTCGGACGCCGAGGTCTGCGGCGGGACGAGCGGGAGCTGCTGGTGACCGGTCGGCCAGCCCGTCGTGTCGTAGGCGCCCGAGTCGTAGGCGGCGTGGTGCTGGGCCGCGTACGGGTCGTAGTTCAGGACGTGGTGGCCGCTCGTGTCGTGGAGCTGGTGGCCGCCGGTGTCGACCATGGTCGGCTGGGCGCCGACGGTCCACTGCCCGGTGCCGTAGGCGCTGTCGGCGATGCCCGCGCCCGTGCCGTCGTCGGGGAGGCCGCCGTAGAGGGGGTCGGCCGCGAAGTGGCCGGTGTGCTGGGCGCCGGTGTCGTAGCCGTGGTACGGGGTGGAGCCGTCGTACGGGGCTTCCTGGGTGCCGTACGACGCATAGGGCGCGGAGTCGGCGTCGGAAGCCGGAGCCGGGGTGGTCATGGTCCCCGACGGGTGACGGTCGTTCACCAACTTCTCTCTCGCCTCGACAACAGGGGCTGCCAGAGCAGTGCGGCGACTGTACCCGGCGGTATACGGGCACGACAATCTTCCTCAGGTTTCGTGCTCGAAGGAAAGGGGCAATCGGCCGTGTTTCGGGGGACGGCGGGCGCGGGTTTGGCCTTATGTTCGAAGGCTGTTCGAGATGAGGCAGGTCTCGAACGCCTGTCGAATCCCTCCGAACGCTTGCCCGACGGCTCTCACGCCACCGTCAGACCGCCGGTGCGCGTGTCGGCCCGGGCCGTCTCCGGGGTGTCGAGGGCCTGCCGTATGCCGGTCGCGACCGCCGGGTGGACGGGCAGCGCGAGATGGCCGATTCCCGTCACCCGGACGTTCTGCGCGAGCAGGTCGGGGTGGTCGATCCGGGCCGTCTCCAGCGGGTCCATCAGGTGGTCGAGGTCGCTCCAGAAGCTGACGAAGTACGTGCGGCAGCCGGGCGCGGGCCGGGACAGCTCCTCGATGACCTCCGAGCCGGGGCGCATCTGGCGCACGATGGGGTGCGCGTTCGCCAGCGGCACCACCTTGGTGCCCGCGTGCGGGGTGCCCAGCGTGACCAGCGTGTGGACCCGGACGTCACCGCCCAGCCGCTGCACGTAGTAGCGGGCGATCAGTCCGCCCAGGCTGTGCCCGACGACATCGACCCGGGTGCTGCCGGTGCGCTCGCATATCTCCTCTATGTGCCGCCCGAGCAGCTCGGCCGCCGTGCGGATGTCGCAGGTCAGGGGCGAGTAGTTCAGCGACTCCACGCGGTGCCTGCCGTGCTGGGCGAGGCTGCGGCGCAGCAGGACGAAGACCGAGCGGTTGTCGATGAAACCGTGCAGCAGGACGACCGGGAGCGGGGCCGGGGTGGGCAGCTGCGTGGGGCACTCGGTGCCAATTTCGTTCGACGCGCCGTTCTCGCCGGGCGGAAGCGCGGGGCGGCGCCGCTCCGGGGCGATGCCGGAGGGGTAGAGCAGGAGGTGGCCGGCGAGGATCGCGAGGTCCAGGACGGTGGCCTTCAGCAGGGCGGTGGAGAGCCCGGCCAGCCGGCCGGGGATGTTCGGCAGGCCCGGAAGGTCCGGCAGCAGACGCCGGTAGAGCGGAAGAAAGGGCTGCAGCACCCTGGTGACCTGCATCGCCGACCTCCTGTCGGCACACGCCGAGGACGTCTCTGTCCCCCGTGTGCCCTCGTGGAAGTCGCGGCGGAGGAGATCGGCCGCCGGGCGGGCGGCGGGGCCTTGGCCCCGGGGCGCCCGCCGCGCCTGTGCCGATGCGCCGTACCGCCGCGGCGCGCGGTATGCGGCGCGGCGGTACGGCGACCTCGTGTGCGGCTCCCGTTACTGTCCCATCGTGTGATTTCCCCGTTGGTCCATGCCACGAAACGGCCGGTTGCGGGATGCTGGCGATAACGTTCGTTCACTTACCCGGGTGGGTGGCACGGGGTGTCCGGGCCGTCGAGAGCGGGCGGAGTCGCTTCAGGGAGGCAGTCATGGGTGTGGCATCCGGGCCGATCCGTGTGGTGGTGGCCAAGCCGGGACTCGACGGCCACGACCGCGGCGCCAAGGTGATCGCCAGGGCCCTGCGCGACGCCGGCATGGAGGTCGTCTACACCGGGCTCCACCAGACCCCCGAGCAGATCGTCGCCACGGCGATCCAGGAGGACGCCGACGCGATCGGACTGTCCATCCTGTCCGGGGCGCACAACACGCTCTTCGCCGCGGTGATCGAACTGCTCCGGGAGCGGGACGCCGCGGACATCCTGGTCTTCGGCGGGGGGATCATCCCCGAGGCGGACATCGCACCGCTGAAGGAGAAGGGCGTCGCGGAGATCTTCACCCCCGGGGCGACCATGGCGTCGATCGTGGAGTGGGTACGGGAGAACGCGGGGCGGCCGACCGGCGCCTAGGGCCTGTCGTTTGGATCATGCCGCGCGTCGCGGGGTGTGGCACGCGCGTCTGCGGCGTTGTCGTCGGTTGCCGACTCCCCCACTCTCGGCTGCGCTCGAGCGGGGGGACCCCCATCGCGTCGCCGCCCTCCTC
>NZ_JBEXXE010000052.1:0-85390 GCF_040630255.1 Streptomyces sp. NPDC005820 | reverse complement strand
GGTCTGGTGGGCCCAACTGCAAGGCGGAGGAGGGCGTCGACGCGGAGCGTCGGCAACCGACGACAACGCGGCAGGTGGGCCCACCAGACCCCGCGTCTGCGGCATGATCCGCCGGACAGGCCCTAGGGGATCCATCTCGTCAGCGGGGCCTACCGCCGCGCGCGGAGGCTCCGCCCCGGATTCGGAGCGGAGCCTCTGCGCCCCGTCTTCGAGGACGACAGTGAGCCCCCTTCGAACGCCGGCTCACCGCGTCTCGGGGTACGGTCCGACTCAGCCCCGTGAGCGGCCGCCCGGGTCTGACGGCTGCCATCGCCACGATCAACTCGTCGCGCTGCGTTCGCTGTTCAGTTCACGACGTGAAGTACGGATCGGGCGGTACGACATACATCGGCGGGTTGTGCTTCGCCGAGCTGGTCGTGGTGCTGTCGTCGGTTCCGGCCGCGTGTGCTGCCGGGGCTCCGAGGACAGCAAAGGCCAGGACACCCGACACGGCAGCGATGATCGCGCGTATTCGCATGATTCTCCCATAGGTAGAAGTGGTCTGCCCGAGCATTCGCAGGCAGGACCTGGTCGACCGAGGTGCAGGCGCGGCGAGGGACCGGCGAAATACTCTCCGGCGCCGGTGCACACAGCCCCTCGCTGCTCGTCACCGAAGATCCGGCACGCGCCTTGCATCGTTCTTGCGGCGCCCTTGCATCGCCTGCGCATCGCGCCCGGCTCCGGAACATGCAGATACGGCGGCGCAGAAGCGCGCGACTGCTGCGCACAACGTACGGACGAGTTCGCGGGCGGTGAAATACCGTTCCGCGATTACGATCAGGTGCGGTCGGCACTGGATCTTCTTCAAATTCCGCTTGATGACGCGGGTCAGGTGCGTGAGGTCGGCGGCAGCGAAGTCGGCCAGGGCCCGTTTGAGCAGGCTCCAGATGCCTTCCTGCGGATTGATCTCCTCGGCGAAGGTCTTCGGCTCACCCCCGCGGCGCGGACGGTGCCCGGGCCTGAGGCACACCGCGCCGGCGATGTTCACCCGCCCGCCACGACGGCCGGCCACCCGCACGACTGGACGGGATCCGCGCGGCGCCCCAGTGCGCCCCTTGTCGGGATCAGCGACTGGCCGCTCTCGTCCGCGAAGCAGATGTGGGCGCCCAGGTCGTGCGCGGTACTTTTAACCGCGGCCACACCTCGGCCTTCCACACCTCGGCCTTCCACACCTCGGCCTTCCACACCTCGATCGCCGCCTCGTCACGTTCCAGCGCCCGACGGACCGGCACCTGGCAGCTCCAGCCATGCCGCTTGAGTAGCCGCCACACCCCCTGGACGGTGCAGCCGACGCGGAACAGCCGCCCGATCAGCGACTTCACGCGCCTGAGTGTCCAGCCCTGGTCCTCATCGTTGAAACCGTGCACCAGCGGGCCCCGCTTCAGCTCGCCCTCCAGCCGCTGCCACTGCGCCGACGACAACCGTTCGACCGCCATCGGCCCCGCCGACCCCAGCGCCGCTACACCTCCGCGCCGCCAGGCTGCCCGCCAGCGGCGCACCGACCGGTCCGCCACCCGCAACTCCGCAGCGAGCTGCGTCGTGCCCGCCCCGGCCTCGAACCACTCGGCCGCCCCAAACGCATGGGCTCCCGCTTCTCCTGCTCCGCGGGCGTCAGCCCGCCCCCTTGCGCGTACCGCATGAGGACGTCGTACCGCAGGGATCATGACCCGTCACCACAGCCCGGACATCGCCGATTCAACCTGAGTACCGCGCCGTCGCGTGGATCCCGCCCATCGGCAACACGCGAAGCCCGTCGGGGCAGCGGCGGGCTCCGGGCGAGTCGGCCGGTCGGCTCGGGTGCAGGTCATTCGCAAGTCAACCGCAAGCGGGGCGGGGGAGATTGGGCCCGGCCCGGGGTCGTTGTCCAACGGAACGGGGCCCGGGACGAGACCGGAAATGGCCCTGCCGACGTGACCTCTCAGCGGTCGGGCCCGCAATCGCCACCGCTTTGATCTTTCACGTCCACCCCAATTCGGCTATTCCCGGAATGCACCCGGACTGACCATTTACGACCCTCACCCGGAATTCGGAGAAAATACCGGACAAGGCGCGACCTACGATAGCCTTCGAGAATGGAGAAATTCCTGCGAACCACTGCCGCATTCATAATGCTGGCGTCCCTGGTTGCGTTTTCTTACAGCGAATACAAGATAGTGAATACCGGTAACTGCGTCTCGGGTGGGCCGTTCATCACCGATGTGGACATGCCCGAATGCCCCCCGGGCAGCACGGCATGGGTGTGGATCATGCAGGGGGCGGTCCTCACCGGAGTCTGCGCTTTCTGGTGGCTCATATTGATCGGCCGACGGACGGTCTTCCGCCTCGTCGGACCGCCTGGTCCTGTCCTCCCGGACAAACAGGGCACCGGGCACCCGTCCGGAAACCTGGACGCCCGAGCGGTCGGCGCGTTGCGCACCCGGCTGTTCCCGCCCGGTGCGGCAGACGGAGAGCCCCAGGACCTCCCGCCCGCCGGTGACGCCCTCGCCCGACTGGAGAGGCTGGGGGTGTTGCGCTCCTCGGGAGCCCTGACGCCTGCGGAATTCGAGCAGGCCAAGGCGAAGATCATGGAGGAGTTCTGACCTGCGCCGCACACCGGCAGCCAGGAACGGATGCAAGTGAGTTGCAAGACGGTGAGCAGATCATGCACCGGCGAGGGCGACTCACGCACATCCCACAGAACGAGGACGGAAGAAATGCTGAATCCGACGGCCACCGGCGCCAAGCGTGGCGGGGTGCTCCAAAGCCCCCCTGGTCACGGCCCGCAGGTGCACGGCTCTCAGGTGTCCGAGGGGCTCCTTCCCGGTGCTGCCTCTGACAGACGCATCGCATGACCGGAGCGCAGGCCATCCCCGCACCCGACGGGCCCGGCGCGGACACGTGGGTGCTGCCCGGATACACGCCGTCGAGGGAGCTGGGTTCGGGAGCGAGTGGCCGGGTGGTTCTCGCCAGGCATGACGAGACCGGGTCACCGGTGGCGATCAAGTACCTCTCGCAACGGCTGCGCGGCGACAGCACGTTTCTCGCCGGGTTCCGCGCCGAGGCCCGGCTGCTGGGCACCCTCCGGTCCCCGTACGTGGTCGAGCTCTACGAGTACGTGGAGACGTCCCTCGGCGCCGCGATCGTCATGGAGTTGGTGGACGGCATTCCGCTCCGCGCGCTGCTCAAGCAGGAGGGTGCCACCGAGCCCGAGGCGGCACTCACCGTACTCAAGGGATCGCTGCTCGGACTCGCCGCCGCCCACGAGGCGGGAGTGGTGCACCGGGACTACAAGCCCGACAACGTCCTGATCGCCGCAGACGGAACGTCCAAGCTGGTGGACTTCGGTATCGCCGTGCCCAGCGGTGAAGCCGGCAACGCGGCCGGCACCCCCGTGTACATGGCGCCCGAGCAGTGGACCGGCCGAGCGGCGAGCCCGGCGACGGATGTGTACGCGGCGACCGCCACGTTCTTCGAGTGCCTCACCGGCGCCAAGCCGTATGCCGGCGAGACCGCCATGGAGCTGGCGATGCAGCACATGGAGGCGCCCATCCCGGACGCGCTCGCCCCCGAGCCGGTGCGCCCGCTGATCCGCAGGGGCCTCGCCAAGACACCCGGGGAACGTCCGGCGAGCGCCGCGGACCTCGTCGCCGAACTGGAAGCCGTGGCGACAGCCGCTTACGGCGAGGACTGGGAGGAACGCGGACAGCGCAAACTCGCCGCACTGGTGGCCCTGCTGCTCTTTCTGTTCCCATTGGCGGACCCCGGCGCCTCGGGCACCACGGCGCTGGCCACCACCAGCCTCGGCCCCAACCCCAACCCCAGCCCCAACCCCAACCCCAGCCCCGATCCCGGCCCCGATCCCGGCCCTGGTCGGTCCGTGCGCAGCCGCCTGCCGCTGAACCGCAGAGGCAAGACCCTGGCCGGAATGGCAGCCGGCGCGCTGCTGCTGGGCGGGATCACGGTGACCGCGGTCGCTGTCGGCAGCCACCCGGTGAACCGACCGGCGGCGTCGGGCGCACCGACGACGGCTTCCCCGTCCGGCAGCGCTTCAACCACCACAGCGGCGAGCGCCGAACCGTCGAAAACCGGGCCGCCCGGTGCGTCCGTTTCGGCGGAGGAGACGAAGGGCGAGCCTTCCGCCGGGGACGATGTGCCGCCGAGCACGGACAACACCACGGGTCAGGACGACTCCCCCGGTGGTTCGTCGAGCGGGGGCGGCGGCACATCGGGCTCCAGCTCCACCGGCGGTGGCACCTCGGGCGGGTCGTCAGGCGGCTCATCAGGCACGGGCACCAGCACCTCGGGCGGCACCAGCAGTGGCGGCGCCCCGGGCGGAGGCACCGCCGAGCCGTCCACCACCCCGGCCCCCAAGCTCCATGTCGTCTCCGTGACGATCAACGCGAGCGGGCCGCTGGGCTCCGGGTGCGCCATGGTGGCTTCCGTGACCGTGCAGACCGACGGGGCCGCCGACGGCATGCTCACCCTGAGCTGGTTCACCGGTTCCTCCGCCACGGCGGTCGGGACGGTGGTCGCCACCGACCCGGTCTCTCTTCCCGAGGGGCAGACACAGGTCTCCGGCAGATACACCCACTCCTTCACCACCCCGGAGCGCTCCCCCTACCTGGGCGTCAAGGTCTCGACCAGCCCGGCCGCCGATTCCGGCAACGGCGCCTTCGTGACCGTCTCGGCGCCCTCCGTCTGTAACCCGCCCCGCTGAGAGCCTCGGGGTTCCACGCCGTACGAGGGAAAGGAAGCCCGATGGACACACCTCAGGACCCGACTCCGGCCGGCCCCGAGGAGCGCACCGTACGTCTTCCGCATCCCGATGCTGTCGGCACCGTACGTCTGACTCCCTCCGACCTCGCGGCCACACTCCACCTCACAGAACCCGGCACACCGGGCTCAGGGGAGACGCACCGCTTCGGCCCCGGAGTTCCCACCCCGACGGGCAGCGCCGACGACCGGGTGGCGAGCGTCTGGCACGGCACCGTGTCCCCGTCCCCGGACGCGCGGTCGGGCAAGGTCACCCACGGACGTCGACCGCGCAGACGCGTCCTGGGCGGCTGGCTGTTGCCGGTGGTCGTGCTGATCGCGGTGCCGGCCTACCTTGTCTGGCAGCGGCACGCACCCGCGCTCGCCGTGACCGGAGCCACCGTCCACACCGATTCCGCGGGCCCGGCCTGCGACGGCACCGCCACGGTCACCGGCACCCTGCACACCAACGGCATCGCGGGCACGGTGGACTACCGCTGGAAGCGCAGCGACGGCACGGTTTCCGGCACCCTCCAGCAGCATGTCGCCCGGGACGCACACCGGACGGACGTCGTACTGCGCTGGACCTTCGACGGCCACGGGACCCTGCGGGCGACCGCCATCCTGGAGGTGCTGTCGCCCAACTCGACGACCGCGTCAGTCACCTTCAGGTACGCCTGCCCATGAGGTCGCCGATCGACCGGAGGAGACCGACGGCCCCGCAGCGCTCGGCGATGGCGTACGCCTGACGCAAGGTGGCTTCGGCCTCGTGGGAGGGGCCGTGGAGTGCCAGGGCGTACAGGGCGCGGGCGTGTTCGAGACGTGCGGGGCCGGGGGCGAGCAGCGCGACCGCCTCCCGGAGTTCGGGTACACCGTGGGCGCCGCGCAGCTCTCCGAGCATCCGCAGAGTCCGTCCCACCATGCTCGGCGCGCCCCACTTACGGGCCAGCAGGAGTTCTTCCCTGGCCAGTGCCTCCGCCTCGGTCCGTTCTCCGAGACCGGCCAGCGCCTGAACGCGCAGTGGCGCCCACGGCCACCAGGCGTGGTTGACCACGGACGGCCGCAGATGCCGGACGGCTTCCAGGCTGGTGAGCGCCTCGTCGTGACGCCCTTCCGCGATGAGCACCCTGGCCTGTGTCTCTCTGATGAGGAGAACGCCCTGGGCACCCTTGGCCAAGCCGCGCATCTGCTCCAGGCACGCGCGGGCACCGGCGGTGTCTCCCAGATCGAGCAGGACTCCGATCAGGAAGTCCCAGCCCCGCGAGGCACCGGGCGCCAGACCCCAGGTCTCCGACTGTTCCGCGGCGATGGTGAGGGACTGCAGCGCCCCCCGAAGATCGCCGTGGTCCCATTGGGTGAAACCTCGCCACATGTGGGTCGAGAGCACGGAGAACAGCGAGTCGCGCTCGTCGGCACGGGCCAGTGCCGCGCCCCACAGTTCTCCGACCTCCTCGTCCGCCAGGTGCAGGACGATGGCGGCGGCATACCAGAGCAGCTCTTCCCCGGCGTCCAGCAGGACGCGGTCGGCGACGGCGAAGCGGGCGAGCGCGACGGCGCCGGCCCGGTCACTCCCGTCCTGGGCCGCTTCCCAGGAGAGGTAGGCGGCGAGCATCCGGGCGCCGGGGCCTTCGCCGCCCACGGCCCGGTCCTCCGGGCTGCGCCACGGCTTCGGGTCCAGGCCGTGCATGAAACCACTCATCCGCTCCAGGGCCAGCAGGCCCTGCCGCTCGTCGGCCAGCTCGGCCGGCAGCTCCGCCGCAGCACGCCGGGCGAACTCGCTCGCCCGGCCCCGCTCGCCGGCGAAGACCAGGATCCGGGCGAGGAGAAGTGCCGCGGTGGCCCGGCGGGCGGGATCGGCCAGCGTCTCGTACGCCCGGCGCAGGTGCTCCACCGCGGCCGGGCCGTTGCCGTGGGTTTCGGCACGGCCGAGTTCGAGGAGCACTTCGGGCTGCAGCTCGGGGGTGGGCGGTTCTTGCAGAGCACGGCTGAGGTAGGTGGCGGCGGCGTCGGCGGCACCGCGACGGGCTGCCTCATGGGCGGCCGTGCGCAGCAGGTCGACGGCCCAGGGGCTGCCGCGGTGGGGGGTGAGGAGCAGGTGGGTCGCGGTCTGCTCGGGGGGTGCGCCCGCGGCGTGCAGGACCTGGGCGGCGCGGTCGTGGCGCAGCTGTCCTTCGCCGGGTGGGAGGTCGCGGTAGACAGCGTCGCCCACCAAGGGGTGGACGAAGCCGAACGGGTAGTGATCGCGAATGATCTCGGCGCGGACGAGAGGTGCGACGGCGTCCGCCGCGTCGTTCTCGGACATCTCCATGATCGCGGCGACGTGGGGCAGCGTCGCGCCGTCCCCGAGGACGGCGACGGCCTGGGCAGCGGCCGTCGCGTTGGCGGGCAGCCGCGCGAGGCGGCTGAGCACGAGCTGGGAGACGGCCCGGGACCCGATGTCGGTCACCGTGCCCGCCTGAGCGGCTTCGGGTCGGATGCCACGTGACTGGAGCGCGCGCAGAACCTGGCGCAGCAGCAGAGGGTTGCCGGACGTGGCCCGGTGGCAGGCATCGGCGAACGCCTCGTGCGGGGACTCGCCCAGTGCGTGTCCGACCAGGTCGGCGACGCCTGCCGCAGTGAGCGGAGTGGGATGGATGAGCAGGACCGAGGAGCCGTCGATGAGTTCGGCCAGCAACTCCCCGTTGTGATGGGGTTCGCCGGTGCGCAGGGTGGCGGCGATGAGGACGGGCAGTCCTTCCAGGCGCCCGGCGAGATAGCCCAGGAAGCGCAGCGAGCTGGTGTCGCACCACTGCAGATCGTCCACGGCGAGGACGAGGGGGCCTTCGGCGGCGAGCCTGAGTGTCAGCTGGTAGAGGCCGTTCAGGACCGCGAAGCTCTCGGGCCGGCGGCTGTGCATGGCCGCGTCGTGGTCGGGGTCGGGGTCGAAGACGGCGGCGGACGAGGCAGCGGCGCCGGTCATCAGTCCGCCGCCGCGCCTGACGACCAGCTGTTCGAACAGCTGGCGAACGGCGCCGTAGCCGTAGTCCTTCTCGCGCTGACTGCCGCGTGCCGCCAGCGTCAGGACCTTCCGGTCGGTGGCCATCCGGCGGACCTCGGTGAGCAAGCGGCTCTTGCCGATACCGGCGGGGCCCTCCACGATGGCCACGCCGGCTGTGCCCTTCAGCGCGCCGGTCAGGCAGTCGCCCAGTTCCGCCAGTTGCCTGTCCCGGTCCACCAGCGCATCCGCACCCGGGGAGGAGCCGGCCACCGGGGCCGGCGGTCTTCGCGTGTCGTCACCATGCGCTGCCGCTGTCTTCTTCCCGTCCGAGAGCCCGGCCGGCACGGGCGGAAGTGGCCGGTCGAGCGCGGGCGCCTGGGCGAGCACGTCGGCCTCCAGGGCGCGCAGAGCGGAGCCGGGATCGGCCCCGAGCTCCTCGGCCAGGGTCTGTCTGGCACGCCGCAACGCGCTCAGCGCGTCGGCCTGACGGTGCGATCGGTACAGCGCGAGGGTGAGCAGACGCCAGCGTTCCTCTCGCAACGGATCCTCGGCCACCAGCGCCTCGATCTCCGGCACGAGGACCGCGTCCTCACCGGACTCCAGACGTGCCGCGAGCAGCCGTTCACGGGCCACCTCGCGCAACTCCGCCAGGCGGGCCGCCTCCGGCCGGGCCCACAGCTCCGCCGCGTACTCGGCGAACGCCGGCCCTCTCCACAACGCCAGCCCGCCGTCGAGAACCGTCACCGCCTCGGTCGGATCGCTGATCGTGGCGGCGTGGTGGAGTGCCTGTTCGAATCGCCAGGCATCGACCGTTTCATCCGGTATGCGCAGGGCGTAGCCGGACCCCTCACTGATGATGAAGCCGCTGCGGGACCTGGCCTCCCGGCCGGGTTCGAGCCGGCGTCGCAGATGCGATACGTACGCGTGCAGCGCCCCTTGCGCGCTCGGCGGCGGCGTCCCGTCCCACACGCCGTCCACCAGTCGGTCACGGGTGACGATCCCGCCCCGCGCCACCAGAAGCAGAGCCAGCACGGCGCGCTGCCGGCGCCCTCCCAGATCCACGATCCGGCCCTGGAACGTGGCCCCCACACCACCCAAGACGCTGATCCGCAGCCCATCGCGCATACCGCCCCCTCTCCTGATCTTCAGATAGTGACACAACGCGTCAAAGCAGAAGGTTGTGCCTCTTGGTGAGCCCTGAGCGGCAGGCGCAGGTTGAGGGTGTGCAGGACCGCGCCCCATCCGAAGTGAAGTTCTGATTTGATGCATTGCTTACCAGACACCACAGACCAGACGAGGAGGGAGGTAATGCTCCTCACCGCTCAGAGCCAAGGGCCCGACCCGGAACAGGCCGGAGAACCGGCAGCGGGTCCGGACGGGCTACGGATCAGGGTTCTCGGCGAGGTCACGGCCACCGACCGGGGAGTGGTGCTGAATCTCGGCGGCCGACGCCAGCGTGCGGTCCTGTCCCTTCTGGTGGTCGCGCGCGGTGGCATGGTCACCGGCGATCGGCTGATCAACTCGCTGTGGGCGGCATCGCCGCCGCCGGGCGCGGTGGGCGCGCTGCAGGCATACGTATCCCGTCTACGGCGCCTGCTCGAACCCGGCCGGACGGCCAGGTCCCGGGGCGGCCCGATAGCCAGTGAGGGATCCGGGTACGCGCTGCGGATCTCCGACGACGCCGTCGATGCCTGGCAGTTCGAACGGCTGCTACGGCATGCCGACACGCTCTCGGCTCCCGACGACACCGCGAACACCCTGACCGGTGCGCTGGCGTTGTGGAGAGGGCCGGCGTTCGCCGAGTACGCGGCGGAGCTGTGGGCCCGGCCGGAGTCGGAACGCCTCACGGAGTTGCGGGAGGTGGCGCGTGAGCGGCTGCTGGCAGCACGCCTGGACTGCGGCGGTGCCGACGCGGCTCTCGTCCCTGAGCTGGAAGCGCTGGTGGCCGAGGATCCGCTGCGGGAGAAGCGTTGGCACCTGCTCGCCCTCGCGCTCTACCGTGCCCACCGCCAGGCCGACGCGCTGGGCGCGCTGGGGCGCGCCAAACAGATCCTGGCCGAAGAGCTGGGGGTCGACCCCGGTCCAGCCCTGCGCTCACTCGAAGAGGAGATAGTGGCCCGGTCCCCCGCCCTCGACGCCCCGCGGTTCCCGCGGGCGACCCGCCTGGACACGGAGCCGGCTGCGCCCGCACAGGCCACCGAACACCCGACGCCGGATGCCCGGTCACCGGTGGCGGGCGATCTGGTCGACCGGGACGCGGAAGTCGCCGAGCTGCGCGCCTGCCTGTACGAGGCCGTCGGGGGGCACGCCACACCTGTCCTCATCGAGGGCCCTGCCGGCATCGGCAAGAGCCGCCTGCTCGCCGAGTTGCGGCAGTTGACCGCCCGCGAAGAGGTACTCACCCTGACCGCACGGGGCAGCCGCCGCGAGAAGGACTACGGTTTCGGTGTGGTGCGTCAGCTCCTCGACGAGCTGGTCGCCGAACGCGGCGACGAGCTCCTGGCCGGCCCGGCGGCTCCGGCAGCCGTTGTCTTCGACCCGATGATCGCACCGGGCCGTCAGCCCGATGGTTTCGCGATCCAACACAGCCTCTACTGGTTGATCGTGAAGCTGGCCGCCGGGCGGCCGCTCGTCCTGGCCATCGACGACCTCCACTGGTCCGACTCCGGATCGCTGCACTTTCTGGCGTACCTCGCACGCCGACTGGACGGGCTGCCGCTCCTGATCGCCGCCACCGTACGGACCGGCGAGCCACATGACGAGAGGGGACTGCTCACCGAACTCGCATCCGATCCGGCCACCGTGCACATCCGGCCCGCGCCGCTCAGCGCCGACGGGGTCGCGGCCCTCGTACGCGCCAGACTCGGCGGAACCACTGACGACGCGTTCGCCACAGCCTGTCACCGCACCACCGCGGGCAACCCGCTCCTGCTGCGCCAGCTGATCCGTGCCCTGGAAGACCGTGCCATCGAGCCGACCGCCGACCAGGTCGGCAGGGTAAGCGAAATCGGCTCACGCGCGGTCTCGAGAACGGTGCTGACGCACCTGGCACAGCTGCCCGACGCGGCCACGGCCGCCGCACGCGCCATCGCCGTTCTCGGCGACGGCGCGGTGCTGCCCGCGATCGCCGCTCTCACCGGTCTGACCGAGGACGACGCGGCAGCCGCCATCGCGCCGCTGGTACGCGCCGAAGTGGTGCGCGACCAATACCCACTGAGCTTCACACACCCGCTGCTCGGTGAGGCGGTCTACCGCGACCTGCCCCCGGGAGAGCGTCAACTGCGGCACGAACAGGCCGCCCGGGTCCTGCATGCCGCCGGAGCGGCCCCGGAGCAGGTCGCCGCCCATCTGCTGCCCGCCCCGCATCGCGGCGATCCCTGGGTGGTGTCGATGCTCCAGGCGTCCGCCCGGGAGGCCGCCCACCGGGGAGCGGCCGACGCCGCTACGACCTACCTCGCCCGGGCACTGCGCGAACCGCCGACGCCGGACGACAAACCCCGGGTGCTGCTGGAACTCGGCCGCTGCGAGGCCCTGCGCGACGGGCCGGCCGCGGTACGCCACCTGCGGGAGGCCTACCGGTCGCTGCAGGATCCGGCAGACCGGGCCCCGGCCGCGCTGCTCCTCGCCGGCACCCTGTTCTTCGCCGGCACCCAGGGGGAGCCCACCGCCTTCGCCCGCCAGGCCCGTACGGAACTGCCGGCCGGGATGACCGACGAGCGGCAGGCACTGCTGGCGCTGGAGCGCGTCACCGGCTATATGCACGGGCTGGACCCCCGGCTGTACCGCCACGGACCGCGGCCGGCCGTCGTCGGGGAGGGCCCGGGGGCCCGCATGCTGGCCGCGGCGCTGGCGTGGGAGGTCACAACGGACGGGGTCGACCGCGCCGAAGCCGCCGCGCTGGCCCGCTTCGCGCTGGCCGACAACGTCCTTCTGCACGCCGGATCACTGTGGGCCCTCGCCGGAGCGGTGTTGCACCACGCCGACGAACACATCAGCGGCTTCTGGGACGAGGCGCTGGCCCACGCC
Organism: Streptomyces sp. NPDC005820; assembly: GCF_040630255.1. NCBI lineage: Bacteria > Bacillati > Actinomycetota > Actinomycetes > Kitasatosporales > Streptomycetaceae > Streptomyces > Streptomyces sp. NPDC005820. The sequence continues at coordinate 73,617 of NZ_JBEXXE010000052.1, read as the reverse complement.
CATCGGAACGGGTCGTTCTACGCCGCACATCGTGGCCATGTCTGGAAGGGCTACACCCTGTGGGGTCGTGGGGATCTTCCGGGCGCCCACGAGTCCCTGGCCACGGCCAACAGCCAGCTGGACGAGTGGGGCACCGTGCCCGATGCCCTGTACGCGTGCTACGCCTTCACCACAGGAATCCTGGTCGATCTCGGAGACGTGGCCGGCGCCCGCGCCTATCTGGACCGGGTCGATGAGCAGCCGGCCAACGCGCACGGCGCGCGACTCATGGCGGAGGCCCAGGCCGGCCTGCTGATCGAGGAAGGACGGCACCGTGAGGCACTCGCCGCCCTCGATGGTGTCCGGCACCTGCCCGCCGTGGCCAGCGCGGCCTGGTGGCCGGGTCGGTCACTGAGAGCGCAGGCACTCGCCGGCCTCGGTCGCCGGGCCGAGGCCACGGCCCTCGCGGAGGCGGAACTCGTCACCGCCCGGGCATGGGGCGCCCCGAGCACGACCAGCCGGGCGCTGCGGATACTCGGCGAATTGCGGGGTGCCGACGGAGTGGCGGAACTCCAGGAGGCGATCGCACTGTGCGCCTCCACGTCCACCTCGACCCCCGCAAGCCTCGAACATGCCAGGGCCCTGCACGCCCTGGCGGCCCACCAGCCCCCGCAGGCAGCCGCCCGGAGCCTGCGCCGGGCCCACGCCATCGCCCGGCGATGCGGCGCGGCCGCACTCCTGCGGTCCATCACCTCGGACCTGGAGCGGGCCGGTGCGGAAACGCCGCACGCCCCCGGCGATACCGGGGGCGTGACTGACTGAGAGCCGGTGGAACAGAGTCGTTGAACGGGGTCACTGGATGACGAGGACAGGCGCGGTCGTCGCCACGCCGCCCGCGAACCCGTATCGGAACGCCTTGACGGTCACGGTCACTGTCATGTATCTGTCCGCCTCGACCAGCTTGTACTGCGCGTTGACCGCGCCGGCGATCGGGGATCCGGAACGCTTCCACCTGTAGGTGTACTCCGTGGGCTCGACGTTCCAGACCCCCTTGGAGGCCGTCAGCGTCCGGCCGACCTGGACGGTGCCCTGGATCTTGGGCGCGGTCGTGGCCTTGAGCGGGTCGCCCTGGCGCACCCTCACCGTCGGCGATGTGCTTGTCGTGCCACCGGCGGCGTTCGTCGCCAGCGCCCGGCAGGAGATCTTGTGGTCGTAGTCCGCACCGGTCAGTTTGTGGGAGGCGCCTCGCGCGCCGCCGATCGTCCGGCCGTCGCGCAGCCACCCGTAGAAGGTGGGAGAGGCCGCGCCGGCCCAGGTCGCCGAGCAGGTCACGGTGCGCCCGGCGCGCACCGTGCCGCTCACCTTCGCCGGCGCGACCACCACCGGCGGCGTCCCGGTCGTGGCGTACGACAGGTTGGCGTTGCTGTCGCCGTCCGTCATCTGCGTCCCCCACATCGCGATCGCCCGGCGGTTCGCCGCCGAGATCCCGACGCCGGTGGACGCGTCCCTCGACGAAGTGCCGAGTGTGACGGACGCGTTCCAGGAACCGCCGACCCGGGAGGCCGACCTGAAGGCCCACTGGCCGTTGCCGGATTCGCCCCAGACCGTGTGCACCGTGCCGTCGGCGTCCTGCGCGGCGTCGAGCCCGGTGCTGATGTCGGAGGAGAGTGTCGTCGCCGCCGGCCAGGTCGTGGCGGCGGCGCCGCGCGTCACGGTCCGGACGTCACCGGCGTCGGCCGAACCGCTGCTGGAGAGCCAGACGAGGGTGATCGCGCCGTCGGACCTGACCAGCGGGACCGGGTGGTCGAGGTACTGCGAGGTCGTGGCGGACACGGTCTGGGGCGCACTCCATGCGGCGGACGGACCGGAGCGGGTCGCCAGTTTGACGACCCGCAGGCCGGAGCTCGTCGGCTCGGTCCAGGTGACCGCGGCCTTTCCGGTGGCCGCCTCGGACAGTTGGGGCGCCGTCTTGGGGTTGTCGGCGGGCGAGGACACGGTCACCGGTTCACTCCAGGACACGGCCGACGGAAGCAGGGTGGCCGACGCGGTGCTTCCCTGGGACACCCCGCCCGCGGGCCGGTTCCACCACACGGCGGTCGCCGAGCCGTCCGCGGCCACCGCGATCCTGGGCGCGACGGCGTGCGCGGAATCGGCAAGGGAGGCCGAGAGCAACGCCGGGGCGGACCAGCTTCCCGCGGCCGTCTGCCGGACGGAGGAGCGTACTTCGCGCGCCCCCGTCCCGTCGCCCGCGCTCCAGACCACTCTGACCACGCCGTCGGCTCCGACGACCGCGTCCACCCCGTTCACTTCCGAGGCACTGTCGACCAGCGACGCCCGCGACCAGACGGCCGAGCCCGGGCCCCGCACGGACGACAGCAGCCGGACGGCACCGGTCCCGGATCCGGGCGTCGGGTACACGGCCCACACGGCGGTGACCGTGCCGTCCGGCGCGACGACCAGCGAACTGGCGTCGTCGTCGACCGGGGTGGCGGACAGCGTCCGGGTAGCCCAGACAGCGGTGCCGGGCTGCCGCACCGACACCAGGAGCGCCCCCTGATCGCCGGCGAGCGCCGTCCGCTTCCACAACGCGGCCGAGGTCCCGTTGTCGCCGACCTTCACCTTCTGCGGACTGAGACTTGACTGCTGGCTGGCGGCGAGGGTCTTGGGCGCCGTCCACCCGGCGGCCGCGACGGGAGCGGGATCGGCGGCAGCGGGGGTGGCGAGAGAGGAGAGAGCGGAGAGGGCGAGGACGCCCGACACCGCGGCTGTGATGGTGCGTATGCGCATGAGTTTCGGTTCTCCCAAGGATTGCAGCGGTCCGCCCGAAATTCCTGGGCGGACCCGGTCGATCACGTACAGGTGCCGATGTCCGGCGAGATCCCCCGTGTTTCAGCTGATCGGGCACCTGTGGCACACGAACGCTTCGTCCAAGAGTCCGCCGCCCGTCTTGCAGGTCGCTTGCATCGAGCCGACAAGACTTTCGTCATCGGTCGGCGGCAGTGCTGTGCGTCGAGCCCCGCCGTATGAAGCACGCCCACCGTTGTGAACGCCCAAGCCGGCAGCAGCGCGTCGTCTTCGTAGGGCTCTGGAGCATCGGCGTAGGTGGTGGACGTGGGCGAGGCGTAGCCCATGCGGTCCCACCGGACCGTGAGTGTCCGCCCGACCTCACGCCCGTCCGCGATGTCGTAGAGGCGCAGCGGAAGCCGGGACCTTCCGGTGTGGACGCTACGTCGTGGCCCGTGCACCCGTTCCTGGCCGACGCGCAGCGCACCTCGGCGACGACCACCGCGTGTGGAGGGGAGAACAGGTGCGTGCAGAACCGTTCGACGTGCCCCTGGTAGGACTCCGTCAGGTCTGTCTCGATCTTGGCGTCCTGAGAGCCCGGCTGGGCAGGGGCTGATGGCAGGTGGTGCAGATGCCGGTCCAGCACCTCAGGGTGTTCTGGAGGGCATCGAGGACTTGGTAGAGCGTGAGGCCGGCCCCGGGGACTTTTGGGGCGAGACGCTGTTCGGTGAGGAAGGCATGGGCGGCGGTCACGAGGGTGACGTGGTGCCGCGAGTGCTGCCGGTCGAGAGCCACCACCCCTGCTGCGCGCCGGCCCCGCACGGCCCGCCCGGGACACCGTGCCCATGCCGACCCCGGGCCCACCGCATCGCCCGGGAGTGCGGAGCGGCCGACCTGCGCCGGTCGATCGCCGCACATCCGGACGGGGTGGGGGAAGCCGCGCCGGCGTGAGCCCGGGGAGCCTGTCGTGCACGTCCGGCGACGGCCCCGGGGCGGCCTGTCGCCGGACGGCGTGCCGGCCCGGCTACTTGACGTCGACGAAGTCAGCCGTCGACGCGACCCCAGCGGTGCTGGCGTTGCCGGCGAACACGAACCTGTAGGAGCCGTCGACGGACGCCTTCACCGTGGTCTTGACAGCGCCACCCGTGCTGCTCGCCACCGTCTTGACGGTGGTGAAGGAAGAACTGCCCTTCTTCTTGAACTGCAGCTTCACGGACTGGCTGCCGTAGCCCCCGTACGTGGCCGTCGCCCAGTCGGCACGGCTGAGCCTGCCCGAGACGGTGATCGTCTTGCCCTTCTTCACCGGCTCGGGCGTCGCATTGGCCGTGAGCTTCGACTGACGCAGCACGTTGATCTTGGAGTAGTCGAACGCGAAGGCCGACATGTGGTTGGTTCCGTACAGCGCGGCGAAGACGTGCCAGGTTCCGGCGAGTGAGTTCGTGTTCAGAGCCGGGGTGACGGAGATCTTCACCGTGCAGGTACCCGTCGCGCTGGGCGAGGCGCAGACCGGCGTGCCGGGGTCCGAGAGGGTGGCGTCCCGGTGGTCGAAGTCACTGGTGCCGTGCCAGAGCATGACGTACCCGTCTCCGATCCCCGTGTCGTTCGTTCCGGTCACGGTGGCGGTGACGGTCTTGCCAGTGGTGCCGACCACGATGGGCTTGCCGCCATTGACCACGACCTTCGTGATCACTGTGGGACTGGTCGGGCTCGCCTGCGCCGCCGGGACGGCGAGAGCGGAGATGGCCAGAGCGCCGGAGAGAGCGGCGATGATGGCGTGTTTGCGCATGATTTCCCCAAGGTGAGTCGGTCTGCCCGAATGCCCGGGACGGACCTGATTGATCGTGGTGTGCATGCGCGAAGGTCCGGCGAAACCACTCCCCTGTATCCGCACGTCCCGTGCGTGGGGGCACATCGCTCTTACTTCGCACTCACGTTCATAAGGATCGGCAGCTCATCTTGCGGATCACTTGTAACCGAGTGACCCGAAACGATCGGCTTCGGGCGGCTTGGGCCGTCGTTGCGCCATGCCTCCGGTCTTCTGGACCGACGCCGACTCGGCTGCGTCATGCGGGACGACGGTCCGGGCTTTTCGGCCGACGCCTGTGGCGTCTGAACATGTCCCGCCCTGTCCTTGGTGACCGCGAACCGCTCTTGGCGATGGCTTGCAGCGGACATGAAGGTCCGGCCCGTGGGCGGGCGAGATCCTTGAGTGGACCGAGGTCCCGTCAGCGGATCGGACCTTCCGCGCCCGGAACGCTTCGCGGGTACGGACCCGAAGCCAGGAAGTGAGCCCAGGGCCCAGCGCCGGCCGCTCCGGGGAGGCTCGAGAGTCGACACCGTGAGCGGAAGCGCACTTCACCGGAGGGCGTGTGCACGCGCGAAGGCCCCCGGGCTGGACTTCCCCCACTGGCCAAGCCATGCGCAGAGCCCGTTCGTGCACGGGCCCTTGCCGGCCGTTATGTGAAGCCGTGCCCACAGCGTGCCCGTAGAAGCGGACAACCACGGTCAGCAGCGGTGCGACCAGGCTCAGGCAACAGCGCGGACACAACGAATCCATGCAGGCCAGAAGCCAGACAGCCGCGCGAGCGCCGTCGCTTCCCAAGCTGAGAGCCCGAGTTCGATTCTCGTCACCCGCTCCATGAAGAAGGCCCAGGTCAGCGACCCGGGCCTTTTTGTTGTGCGCGGTGATCAGGTATCGCGTGCCAGATTCGTGCCAGAAACCGTGATCGGCGGAGTCCGGTGTCTTCGGTTCTGGCACGGCCGCGGCTTCCTGGCGCGCCTTGCGTACGGTGACCACCAAAGTCCATCTCGCCTGCGACGGCCGGGGCTTGCCCCTGGCTGTCGTCCTCACCCCCGGCAACGTCAACGACTGCACCATGCTCAAAGCGGTAGTCCGTTTCAGCAGCTCAGAGCGTACGGCGGGATGGCCCCTGAAACGCTGTACCCCAGGTTCGGGAACGCCGGCCGTCTGCTCGGCGCTTCGGCCGGCCCGAGAGGGCTCTACGTCGTCGACGGCCACCAGGGCGCGGTCGAGGTCGCCGAACTCCCGGTGGATCCCGGCCCCCGACGCCGGGAGTACGTCTCTTTTCAGCCATGCCTCTATGACGTCCCTGCACGGAAAGGTACTTCCGCACATGAGCATGCACCTGACATCTTGCGTCCACCACTAGTTTCGTACGGCCCGGCCGGTGCCCTCAGCACGGCCGGGCCGTCTCCGGAGGACGCCTTGATACCCCACATATTCAGCCGCCCTGGACGCACGCTGGTGCTGGCGGCCACGCTCGGTGCCGCCCTCGCGTTCGGCGCCCCGGGCGCCCTCGCGGGCACGCTCCCCGTCGTCCCCTCCACCGCGCCGGCCGCCAAGGCCCTCGCTCCGGCCGCCGTGCCGGCTTCCCAGAGTGCGACCTGGGTGGCCGGCACGCGTGCCTACCTCGTGATCACCGCCCCCGGTGACAGTTCGGCGGTCCGCTCGGCGATCACGGCCAACGGCGGCACCGTCTTCTCGAACTTCGACGCCATCGGCGTGATCGTCGCCCACTCGGCGTCCAGCGGATTCGCCGCCACCATGCGCGGCGTCGCCGGTGTGCAGCAGGTCGGCGCCACGCGTACCTCGGACGTCCCGGCCGACGCCTACGACCCGGCACTCCCGGCCAATCCGGCCCAGGCCTCGACCCCGGCCGGAGAACCGGTCCGGGCCGACATGAGCCAGATCAAGGCCGACCAGGCCTGGGCCGTGAACCCAGGCTCCGCCTCCGTCACGGTCGGCATCCTGGACACCGGTGTGGACGACCAGCACCAGGACCTGGCGCCCAACTTCGACACGGCCGACTCGGTCTCCTGCGCCTACGGCAAGCCCGACACCCGTGCCGGCGCGTGGCGGGACGTCGACACGCACGGCACCCACGTAGCGGGCACCATCGCCGCGGCGAAGAACGGCAAGGGCGTCGTCGGCGTGGCACCCGGGGTGAAGATCGCCGCGGTCCGGGTCGCCGAGCCGGGCAACTCCTTCTTCTTCGCGGAGAACACCATCTGCGGCTTCGTCTGGGCCGGTGACCACGGCTTCAAGGTCACCAACAACAGCTATTACACGGACCCGTGGCAGTTCAACTGCCCGGACAACATCGACCAGGCCGCCATCATCGAGGGCGTCAAGCGCGCCCAGGAGTACGCCGAGGGCAAGGGCTCCCTCCAGATCGCCGCCGCGGGCAACGAGAACTACGACCTCGCCCACAAGACGACCGACTCCGCGAGCCCGAACGACTCGACGCCGGTCACCCGCACCATCACCAACGCCTGCCTCGACATCCCGACCGAGCTGCCGGGCGTGGTCACGGTCGCGGCCAACGGCACTGGCGTCACCAAGGCCTCGTTCTCCAACTACGGTCAGGGCGTGATCGACGTCGCGGCGCCGGGCAGCAACGTGTACTCCACCGTCCCCGGCGGCGGCTACGGCAGCAAGAGCGGCACCTCGATGGCCACCCCGCACGTGGTCGGCGTGGCGGCACTCATCGCCAGCGCCAACCCGGGCATCACCCCGGCGCAGCTCCGCGCCAAGCTGGCCGAGCAGGCCAACGACATCGCCTGCCCTTCGGACAGCCGCTGCACGGGCACGACGGCCAGCAACTCGTTCTTCGGCGAAGGACAGGTCGACGCCCTCAAGGCCGTCGGAGCCACCCCGCCGCCCGGCGCCTACTTCGAGAACCTCACGGACTTCGCCATCAACGACAACGCGACCGTGGAGAGCCCGATCGCCGTCACCGGCGTGACCGGCAACGCCCCGGCCACCCTCAAGGTGGGTGTGGACATCAAGCACACCTACATCGGTGACCTGGGAGTCGACCTGGTGGCGCCGGACGGCACCGTCTACACGCTGCACAACCACGCCGGCGGCAGCGCCGACAACATCGCCCAGACCTACACCGTGAACGCCTCCTCGGAGGTCGCGAACGGCACCTGGAAGCTGCGCGTCAACGACAACGCCGCCTCGGACACAGGCAAGATCGACGCCTGGAACCTGACCTTCTAGCGCAGGGCGGGCTGCGAACTGCTGGGCAGCAGAGGGCTTGTGGGCCCCGGCGGCGTTGTACACCGCCGGGGCCCACAAGCCGGAGGCGTCCCGTCCCACGCCTTGCGCACCGACTCCTGCGGTGCGGCCGCGAGTGACAATTCCGAGCCATTGCAACGCGCTACGACAAGCCGGCAACCCGCTACCTGGCCGGACTCCACATCGCCTCGCTCACCCTTTGGCTCCGCCAACCCGCTCAGGGACGATTACCGGGCACGGCCCAGGGTGGCGCCATGCTGCAGCTGCCGCCCGGCCGCCCCGAGGACGAAGTCACGAGCAGGGAAGAGCTGGTGGCCTTCATCGCCCGGCTCCGGGACGACTTCGTGGAGCGGGGCGATCAGTGGGAGAACGCCACCCTGGACCGGTTCTTGGATGCGGCTGGAGTTCGGCGGCCCCGGCGCTTCCTGGCCGCCGGTGCCGTACTGCTTGCCGCGTGCCCCCGGTGGCAGACCCGCGCTCGCAACGCCGCGGCGATCGCCCTCCGCCTTCGGTACGCCCGCCCCGACGCGGTCACATCTCTTCGAGCGTGCCGGTGTGGAGTTCGGCGACCCGGCCGTCCGGGGTCTCGTAGGTCCAGAAGGCGTGCACCGTATGGGTGTTGAGGTTCATGGCATGGGTGACGGTCATGCCGGACTTCTCCGTCCAGCCGATCAGGAAGACGCCCGGTGTCACCTCGGCGGTCCGCAGGCGCACGTCCTCGGAGGAGCCCTCCATGGCGCCCGCGACCGCCTCCCAGTGCAGGCCGGTACCGTCGGCGGCGTACGTGTTGTGGAAGACGACGCCGTTGTCGACACTGAACCGGTACTTCTTGCCGGCGTAGGTCAGTTCACTCACGATGTCTCGGCCCGCGCTCAGAACAAGCCGTTGAAGTGCGGCAGTTCGGCCGGTACGGGCGCGATGACGTCCCAGTGCTCGACGATCTTGCCGTCGGCCACCCGGAACAGGTCCCAGTAGACGACCGGCAGCCCGAACTCGCCCTCGGACTGCAGCAGTACGAAGTCGCCCTCGGCGACGACCTTGTGGACGGTCCGGTAGACCAGGTTCTTGCCCTGTTCGGCCCACTTGGCGGCCGCGGCGCCGAAGCCGTCCAGGCCGTCGGCGGCCTCCGGGTTGTGCTGGAGGTAGCTCTCGGTGGAGATGTAGTTCGTCAGAACCGAGTAGTCGGCGCCGACGAGCACCTTCTCGGCGAACTCCGCGACCAGCTCACGGTTGGCCTCGGTCCTGTCCAGGTCGCCCGGCGTGGCGGCCCCGTCCGTCTGCGTACGGCCGGAGGCGGTCTCCGTGACGACCGGGGTCAGTGCGTCCCAGTGCTCGGCCAGCTTGCCGTCCGCGTCGACGCGGAACAGGTCGAAGGCGACCAGCGGCTCGGGCCCGAATCCGTGGTACGTGCCGTGCAGCGCCACCAGATCCCCGTCGGCGATCACCCGTGCGCCCTCGTAGCGGAAGCCCTGCGGCAGACCCGCCACCAGCCCGCGCAGCGCCTCCGGGCCGTCCGCGGCCAGGCTGCTGTGCTGACGGTAGTCATCGGACACCCAGCGGTCCACGGCGCTGGGGTCCCTGTCCCCGAAAAGCTCACCGGTTGCCTTGAGGACGTTGTCCTTGCTGCTCATTTGCGTGGATCCGATCTGTGCGTTCCGGTGTCATTTCGCTCACCGGGCTGCCCTCCACTCTCCTGCGCCCCCGACCGTGACGCACGGTAGAGTCAGGCATACCTATGGTCGAAACGGGACAGACTCCGATGATCGAGCGGGGCTACCGCAACCCCACCCGGCCCGGTCTGCGCCTGGAGGTCCTCACCTTCACCGACCTCCCCAGCCGCCTGCCGGACGAGGAGTACCGGCGGGTGCACCGGCTGGACTTCCATCACCTCGCCCTCGTCCACGACGGCACGGGCACCCACATGATCGACTTCGTCGACCACCCGTGCCGACCGGGCACGCTGCTGCACGTCCGCCCGGGGCAGGTACAGCGTCTGCCGACGGGGCCCGACGGCGGCCCGGCCGACCTGGACGCCACGATCGTCCTGTTCACCCCGGACTTCCCGCCCCGCCTGCCCGCCACCGTCCGTGTGACCGACGACCCCTTCGGCCCGGCCTCCTGGCAGCTCCGCCCCGAGGACCACGATCGCTTCCGCCGCGCGCTGGCCGACCTCGCCGCCGAGTACGCCGGCCTTCCGGACCAGGAGCGGGACATCACCAGGGAGCTCCTACGCCAGCTGCTGGCCGGGATCCTGTTGCGTATCGCCCGCCTCCCCGCCCCCGACGGCAGCCAGGAGAAGGGCGCCACGCAGGAGCCGTACCGTCTCTTCCAGCACGAGCTGGAGCGCTCCTTCGCCGTCCTGCGCCAGGCCCACGACTACGCGGCCCGGCTCGGCTACTCCCTCAAGACCCTCAACCGGGCCTGCCAAGGGGCCACCGGTCACACCGCCAAGCAGCTCGTCGACGCCCGCGTCACCCTGGAGGCCAAGCGCCTGCTGGCCCACACCGAGCTGCCCGTCGCCGCCATCAGCCGCCGCCTCGGTTTCACCGAGCCCACCAACTTCAGCAAGTTCTTCACCCGCGCGACCGGCGAGACCCCCGGCACCTTCCGCGCCGCCCAGAGCTGACCGTCCGGCGGCGAGTGCGCCGTACCCTCGGCGGACGTCACGGACCCGTCGCGCCGTCGGCCTTGAGGATGAGGGTCATCGGTACTGCGGTACTGCCCGCCGGTCGAATTGCGTCCCGCGGTGCCGGGGGCCGACGGAAATCCATTCCTAGCTTGAGCACAGGGTCGTTCGGGCCCCTTCTCCTGACCGCTCGTCTCTCGCTGGGAGTACACCGTGGCAACCTTTCTGTACCGGCTGGGCCGACTCGCCTTCCGGCGACGACGGCTCTTCCTCGCGCTGTGGATCGTCGTCCTGGCCGCCGTCGGGGTGGGCGCCGTCAACAGCCCCGGCGCCTCGACCGACGACTTCACCCTGCCCGGTACCCAGTCCCAGAAGGCGATCGACCTGCTGGAGAAGGAGTTCCCGCAGGCCTCCGCCGACGGTGCCACCGCCCGGGTCGTCTTCGAGGCGCCGAAGGGGCAGACGCTGACCTCCGGCAGCAACAGGTCCACCATCGAGTCCCTCGTCGCCGACCTGAAGGCCGCCCCTCAGGTGGCGAACGCCTCCGACCCGTTCACCGGCGGCCAGGTCAGCAAGGACGGCACCATCGCCTTCGCGCAGGTCACCTACGAGGTGTCCAAGGCCGACCTCGGCGACGCCGCCTCCGACGCCCTGACCAAGGCCGCCGACGAGGGCGAGAAGGCCGGTCTGACGGTCAGCCTGGGCGGGAACGCGGTCCAGGAGAAGAGCAGCAGCAAGGCGGCCGAGATGATCGGTCTCGTGGTCGCCGCGTTCGTCCTCGTGATCACCTTCGGCTCGCTGCTCGCGGCGGGGCTGCCGTTGCTCACCGCCATCATGGGCGTGGTGGCCGCGGTCTCCGCGATCACCGTCGCCACCGCGTTCGTGGACATGTCCTCGGCCTCCACGACGCTGGCGCTGATGCTGGGCCTGGCGGTGGCCATCGACTACGCCCTGTTCATCGTCTCCCGCTACCGCGGCGAGCTCCTCGAGGGGCACGCACCGGAGGAGGCCGCCGGGCGGGCGCTGGGCACCGCCGGCTCGGCCGTCGTGTTCGCCGGCCTGACCGTGATCATCGCGCTGGCCGGACTGAGCGTCATCGGGATCAAGATGCTCACCACCATGGGTCTGGGCGCCGCCTTCGCGGTCGCGGTCGCCGTCGTGATCGCGCTGACCCTGCTGCCCGCGATGCTCGGTTTCGCCGGGACGCGGATCACGAAGGGCAGGCTCACGACCGAGCGGCTGCGCGCGCAGGAGCGCGGCGAGGGCGAGACGATGGGCGTGCGCTGGGGGCGGTTCGTCACCCGCAACCCCGTCAGGATGCTCGTCGGGTCGGTGGCCGTCCTCGGTCTGCTGGCCATTCCCGCCCTGTCGATGCGTCTGACCCTGCCCGACGACAGCATGGCCGCGCCGGGCAGCACCCAGCGCGCCGCCTACGACACCCTGAGCAAGGGCTTCGGCGAGGGCTTCAACGGACCGCTGACCGTGGTCGTCGACGCCCGCGGCAGCGACGACCCCGAGGCCGCCGCCCGGGACGCGTACGCCACGGTCAACCAGCTGCCCGATGTCGCCGCCGCGCGCCCCGCCGTCTTCAACGAGGCCGGTGACGTGGCCCTGATCGGTGTCGTGCCGAAGAGTTCCCCGTCGAGCGAGGAGACCAAGGACCTGGTCACCACCATCCGCGACCGGAGCGACGGCCTGCGCGCGGACACCGGCGCCGACCTGCTGGTCACCGGTACGACAGCCGTCAACATCGACGTCTCCGCGAAGCTGGGCGAAGCTCTCCTGCCCTACCTGGCCATCGTGGTCGGCCTCGCCCTGATCCTGCTCCTGCTGGTCTTCCGCTCGATCCTGGTCCCGGTCAAGGCGGCGCTCGGCTTCCTGCTCAGCATCGTCTCCACCCTCGGTGTGGTGGTCGCGGTCTTCCAGTGGGGCTGGCTGAAGGACGTCTTCGGCATCGACGAGGCGGCGCCGATCGTCAGCGTCCTGCCCATCTTCATGATCGGCGTGGTGTTCGGCCTCGCCATGGACTACGAGGTCTTCCTCGTCACCCGGATGCGCGAGGAGTACGTCCACGGTGCCGAACCCACCGAGGCCATCGTCGCCGGCTTCCGGCACGGCGCCCGGGTGGTCACCGCCGCGGCGGTCATCATGATCGCGGTCTTCTCCGGGTTCCTCCTGGACGACACCGCACTGATCAAGTCGATCGGCCTGGGTCTGGCCGCGGCCGTCCTCTTCGACGCCTTCGTCGTCCGGATGACCATCGTCCCGGCGGTGATGACCCTGCTCGGCCGCCGCGCGTGGGCCCTCCCGGCGTGGCTGGACCGGATCCTGCCGGACGTGGACGTCGAGGGCGAGAAGCTGCGCCACGCCCTGGAGGAAGAGCAGGCGGGCAGTGCGCGCGGTGACGAGCCGGAGCCGGCCGAGCCCGCACCGCTGCACCACGGCTGACAGCCCGGGTTTCACCGAAGAGCACCGCAGCTCAGGCCGTACGATCCACCCGGAGCGGGACGGATCCCGGGCCGACCGTGTCCTCGAACCTCCACCCGTCGGCCCTCTCCCCCCGGGGCCGACGGGTGGAACCCGCCTGCACCGTGAAGGGCGTACACCGTGACACCGACGAACGCACCCGCGCCCACCGCCCGCGGCGGCGAGCGGGTGCTGCGGATTCCCGGGCCGCTGATGAGCGATCCCGAGTACCGAGCGATCCTCTCGATCATTCTCCGGCTGGCCGGCCTGCGCCTGGCCGACCAGGCCCACCCGCACGTCCGGCGGTGGGGGGTGCCGGTGCTGTGCGCGGTGCTCGGCATGCCCGCCGCGCTGAAACCCTCGGACGGCGTCGACGTGGGCGTCGCCCTGGCCCTGGCGTTCGCGTACGCGGTCCCACTGGTGTGGCGGGAACGCCGCCCGATGCTCGTCTTCGCCGTGACCACGGCCATCCTGACGGCGTCGTTCCCGCTCGACGTCGTCACCGGCTCCGCCTCCGCCTGGGTGGTGGCCCTGTACAACGTGGGCCGCCACGAATCACCCCGGCGACTGGCCGTCGCCCTCACCGTCGCCCTCGGGCAGATCCTCGTCTGGGCCTTCTTCGTCCGCAGCGGTCATCAACTGGCGCAGATCACGCGCCCCGACGTGGTGACCCTCATGGCGATCCTCCTGCTGGGCGCCTGCGCCGGGCTCGGACTGGCCGGAAGGCTGGTGAACGCCGCCATGACCGCGCTGGAGAAGGAACGCGACCAGCAGGCACTCCTGGCCGCCGCCCAGGAACGCGCCCGGGTCTCCCGCGAGATGCACGACATCCTCGGACACACCCTGGCCGTCATCGTCGGCCTCGCCGACGGAGCCGCCGCCCTCGCCGTGACCCGGCCCGAGCGCGGCGCCGACACGCTGCGCATCATCGCCGACAGCGGCCGCGACGCCCTGGGTGAACTGCGCCGCCTCCTCGCCGTCATCGGCGACGAGGACGGCCCGCAGCACGAGGCCCCGCTCGCCCCGCAGCCCGGCCTGGCCGACCTCGACACCCTGCTGGAGCGGATCCGCGCGGCAGGGCCCACCGCCACCCTGCGCACCGAGGGCGACCTCACCGCCCTCACCCGGGGCCTCCAGCTCGCCGTCTACCGCATCGTCCAGGAAGCCCTCACCAACAGCCTCAAATACGCGGGCACCGACACCACGGTCACCGTCTCCGTCACCGCCGACCCCCACCTGGTCCGCGTCGTCGTGGAGGACACCGGCCCCGCACCCACCGCGGCGAAGGCGCGCCGACCGGGCGGCGGCAGCGGCCGGGGCGTGGTCGGCATGCGCCAGCGCGCCGCGCTGTACGAGGGCAGCATCGCCGCCGGGACCAACACCCGCGGCGGCTGGACCGTACGCGCCCTGCTGAAAACGACCCCGCTCACCGCCACGACCACCCACCCCGCACAGGAGCCGCCGGCATGACCACCGTCCTCATCGTCGACGACCAGCACCTGCAACGGCTCGGCTTCCGCATGCTCCTCGAGGCCCAGCCCGACATGACCGTCGTCGACGAGGCCGTGAACGGCAGCGAAGCGGTCCGCAAGACCGCCGAACTGCGCCCCGACGTCGTCCTGATGGACGTCCGTATGCCCGGCATGGACGGCATCGAGGCCACCCGGCGGATCGTCGAGTCCGGCGGCCGCTCCAAGGTCCTCGTCCTGACCACCTTCGATCTCGACGAGTACGCCTACGACGCGCTGCGCGCCGGAGCCAGCGGGTTCTTCCTCAAGGACGCCCGCCCCGACGAACTCGTCGTCGGCATCCGCGCGGTGGCCGCCGGGGACTCCGTCATCTCCCCCGGCATCACCCACCGCCTCATCGACACCTTCACCCAACGCTCGCCCGGCGGCCGCAACGCCGCCCGGGAACGCAGACTCGCCGAACTGACCGAACGCGAACGCGAGGTCCTCGCGGCGGTCGCCTCCGGCTGGACCAACGCCGAGATCGCCGACCGGCTCCACCTCGCCGAGTCCACCGTCAAGTCCCACGTCAGCCGCATACTCGCCAAGATCGGCGCCCGTGACCGCGTCCAAGCGGTGATCTTCGCGTACGACGTGGGGGTGGTACGGCCCTCCTGAAGCCGCCCGTCCGGGCTGACCCGACTTCTGTTCTGCCTCTCAGGGACCTCTCAGCACCTCTCCGGAACCGTCCAAGCGCGGCCGGGGGTCGCGTCGCGGGGCTGACCTTGGTCTCGACGGGCTGTTGCCCGTCGTTTCCGGCGGAGCTACGGATCAGAAGGTTCTCGAACCGGCCGCCAGGGCGGAGGCCACGGCGCCTCATTCAAGGTCCCCAGCTCGGGTATCTGCAGGCTCCGCCGAGCGCAATCGTGGAAGTCGGCCCGCGCAACTCGGTAGCTGTCAAAGGCCTCTGCCCAGGACGACGGGTTGCCGGCCAACTGCCCGCGAGCGAGCCACTCAAGGTGCCAGACGCACCTGTTGAGCCTCTGCACCGCTTCTGCGGTCTCGGCGTTGGTCAGGAGGCTCAAGGCCTCAACTGCGGCCGCTCGCCGTCCTTCCACTGTCGCTGCCTGCTCCAGTTCCTCATCCGTCGGCTCAAGGGGTGCCGGGTGATCAACGAGGCCGCGGTGGGCAGCGAGCCGCTGGTACCGAGTGGCGCACTCCTTCACGGAATGGCTGTACTCGCTGTACGCCTGGAGGAGATGGCTGTCCCAGCGGGTCTCCTGCTGCCTGCGCCAGCGGCTTCGCTCGGCGAGCGTCCCGACGAGATAGGACATCAGGCCACCGACTACCACTCCCAACAGCGCCGGTAGTTGTCCAACGATCCCACTCACATGGCCCCCAGCCCTGAGACGTCTCAGGCTACATACCCTCCCGAGCCTTCCGCCGCTTGGGACTCCCGACAAAAGTGAGGGCCGGAGACCTGGCCAGAAGGTGGACGCCGATCAGGCGCGCATCGACGCCGAGGCCGAGGCGATGGCCCTCGCGCCGGTCCCGACCCCCGCTTACGACCCGAACGCCGCGGTTCGCGCGGGACGACCGGCGGCTGCGGCTCAACGGGCGCCCACAGGTTGGGAGTAGCTCGGGCCGCATCCGCGTACGCGTCTCAGCGGGTGCTCCTGGTGCCGATGTCGGAGATGTGGTTGTACCGCTCCACCAGCACGAAGAGCTTGGTCTTCTGCGTCGTCTCCCCGCTGCCGAAAGTCAGGGTGACGATGACCTCATGGGCGTGACCCACGGCTCCGTTGTCGGTCACCGTCCACCGGGCCGGGACGTTCTGGGCACGCAGGACACCGTCCGCGCCGTTCCTCTTCTCCCAGGCCGCCAGCCGCTTGGCGAAGTCGGGCGTCAGATAGTGGTTGCGGAGCGCCCTGGCCAGCGTGACATCCGGGTCCGTGTAGTCGCCCTTCGCGTCGATGTAGGCGCCGTAGAAGTCGGCGACCCGGGTCACGGCTCGGCCGGGCGTGCCACTGACCGACTGTATTGCGGCGGCGGACGTCTTGGCGGGGGCGTGGACGGATGCCTGTGCCGGCATCTGCGTCGACACACCAAGTCCGACAGCCAGGACGAGGCCGGCGGCGACCGCCGCGCGGCGGCCCGGACGACGGTGTGCGAGGGACTTCCTGTTCATGTACGTCTTCCATTTCTGGTCGGTATGCGGTTGCTCTTGGTCGGTCGGATTCAGCAGGTGGAATGCGACGCCACGAGCATCGACGGTCCCCTGAGTCCGGCGCAACGACTGCCGCCCCTTCGGCGACGGTGGAACCGTCCCGGCCCATCTGACGTGCAGGGATATGTGTGCCTGGGATACCGGGACAGCGGGCGGACGACGGAGGAACCGGTGTCGGTGCGGGATGATGTCGAGGAGTTCGCGGCGCTGCTGCGCCGCCTGAAGGACCGCACGGACCGGAGCTACGGCTCCCTGGCCCGCCGCCTCGGCATGAACACCTCCACGCTGCACCGGTACTGTGCGGGCGAGGCGGTGCCGCAGGAGTTCGCGCCCGTGGAGCGGCTCGCGGCCTTCTGCGAGGCGACACCGGAGGAGCGGCTCGAACTGCACCGGCTGTGGCTGTCGGCGGTGGCGGCTCGGCAGCGGGTGCGTACGGCCGGTTCAGCGGGGGCGGTTCCGGCACCCGACGGGGCACTCGTCGAGGAGAGCCGCTCCGCGGAACAGCCCGGGAACGATTCCGAACCGGACGATTCCGACCCGGACGATTCCGACCCGGACGGGCCCGCACCCTCCCCCGCTCCCCGCCCCTGGTATCGCCGCCGACGGATTCTGACGTCCATCGCCGTCGCCTGCGCGTTGCTCGCCACTCCGGGCATCACGTCCGCGCTGTCGGACGACCACCCCTCCGAGACGGACGCCGCCCACCCCGCGGGTCCGCGGACGACCGCACCCGGCGCCCGTTCGGCGAAACCGTCGGCCACCGCCGCCTCCTCCTCCCCTTCCCGGGACTCCGCCGCGTCCGCCACCGGCGGCGGTCCCACCTCTGCCGCGGAGCCGGCCACCGGCCTGCCCCTCGCCTGGAGCGCCGACTCCCTGGTCTGGGACAAGGGCTGCGACCACGACTACGTCATCGACAAGCCGCCCGCGCAGGTGCCTCCGCCGCCGGTGGAGCAGGACGCCGGGGTGTGGGCGGTGACGCAGGGCGCGGTGGACGGCCGGCATACGAGGGTGCAGATCTCGGTGCAGGGCCGGTCCTCCACGGCCGTGGTCCTGAAAGCGCTCCATGTCCGCATCGTCAGCCGCGGCAACCCGGTTGCCGGGAGCGCGTACGCCATGGGTCAGGGCTGTGGCAGCGACCTCACGCCCCGCCGCTTCACCGTGAACCTCGACGCCGACCGCCCCATCACCAGCCCGAAGGACGGCGCCGACGTCGAACGCGTCATCCCCGCTGTGCACTTCCCCTACCGTGTCTCCGCCGAGGACCCGGAAGTGCTGCTGGTCGACGCGACGACACAGACGTACGACGCCCGCTGGTACCTCGAGCTCGACTGGTCTTCGCAGGGCCGCACCGGCACGATCCGCATCGACGACCACGGCCGCCCGTTCCACACCACCAGCATCAAGGGAATGCCGCACTACTGGTACGGCACGAACGACACAGGCGGACGTGCCTGGGTTCCGTAATCACCTGCTCGCGGACGGTGGCCTGGCGGCGACCGGTGCGTCGAGCAGCACGCCCGTCATCGCCAGGTCACCGCTCTGGCGGCCGTCGCCCTCGGCGCCACCACGCTCCCCTCGCTCACGCGGGCGGGATGGCGGCGATGCCGCTCTCCTCCTCCGGGGTGAGAGGGGGGCGCCGTTTCCTGCCGCCGCGCCACCACAGGAGGCGGCCGTAGGTGGCGATGATGACGACCGCGGTTCCGGCGACGACGTAGACGCTCAGGACGACGAGCGGCTGGGTGATGGCGTTGCCGTCGAAGTAGAGGGTGTTGCGGACCAGGATCGTGCCGTTCCACGGGGGCAGGCCGGGCCCCAGGTCCTGCCAGAAGGCCGGCAGGTAGGCGGTGCCGTTGACGCCCCCGGTGGAGGGGTTGCCGAAGAAGACGACGATGACGACGGTGAGCAGGGTGCCGATCGGGCCGAACAGGCTTTGCAGGGTCGCGGCCAGGAGCGCGACCGCCAGGCACATGAGGGCGAACTCCCCCCACAGGGGCCAGAAGTTGCTGCCGACGTCCGGGTAGGCGTTGAGGATCGGCCCGATGATCACGTCGAACACCAGGGCGGCGATGATCGAGTAGCAGACCAGGCCGGCGACCCGGCGGCGGGCCGCCGCGGTGCCGGTGCGGTGCATGGCGAGGGTCGAGCCGAGATAACCGGCCACGAGCAGGACGAACACCGCGATGCCGGGGACGACGCCGAGCGGGTCCTCCTTGGGGAGTCTGTTGGTCACCTTGAAGGAGAGCTGCCGGCCCTGGGCCTTGGCGGCCTGCTCGTAGTAGGCGGGCAGCTGGCCGGGGGCGACCAGACTCGCGGCCTCGGCGATCACGACGGTGTCGTTCTGCGGCACGAAGCCGCCGTAGATCTCGGTACGGCCGGCCGCGTCCTCCAGGGCGGCCTGGTCCTCGTACTGATGGATTTTCAGCGAGATCTTCTGCTGGACGGCAGTGGTCAGCGGCGAGCTGCCGGTCACGCCCCAGGGGAGGTCGCGGGCGACCACGGCGTGCTGTGCCGACACGTACGTCGTGGCCATGATGGTCGTCATGACGAGGGCGATCAGCAGGCCGGTGATCAGCGCCCGCCAGGACGGCGGCCTCGGCTCCCCGTCCGGCGCGGGAGGGGACGCGGCCTCGTCTCCGGCGCTCCCGCCCGGAGGTCGGCCGGAGCCGTCCTGTGCGTCGCTCATGGCATCGCTCCGATCGTGTGGGGCGCTGTCGGTCACCCGGTCCCCCGGTCAGCGGTGTTCGGGGTTGTCCGCGCCCGGGCGGCAGCCCGCGTCCCATTCCGAGCGCTGGTTGCCGTGGGCGGGGACGCCGCCGGCGCGCTTGAGGAGGGCGGCGAGGTGCATGAGGTTCCAGGTCATGAAGGAGGTGTTGCGGTTGGTGAAGTCGTTCTCGGGGCCGCCCGAGCCCGGGTCGAGGTACGACGGGCCGGGGCCCGCCGCGCCGATCCAGCCGGCGTCGGCCTGGGGCGGGATCGTGTAGCCGAGGTGCTGGAGGCTGTAGAGGACGTTCATCGCGCAGTGCTTCACGCCGTCCTCGTTGCCGGTGATCAGACAGCCGCCGACGCGGCCGTAGTAGGCGTACTGGCCCTGGGGGTTGAGGAGGGAGGAGCAGGCGTAGAGGCGCTCGATGATCTTCTTGGTGACCGAGCTGTTGTCGCCGAGCCAGATCGGGCCGGCCAGGACCAGGATGTCCGCCGCCATCACCTGCTCGTACAGCGTCGGCCAGGCGTCGGTGGCGAAGCCGTGTTCCGTCATGTCCGGGTGGACGCCGGGGGCGATGTCGTGGTCCACGGCACGGATCTCGTCCGTGGTCACGCCGGCGCTCTCCATGATGCCCCGGCTCTTGTCGATGAGGCCCTGGGTGTGGCTGAGCTGCGGGGACGGTTTGAGGGTGCAGTTGACGTAGAGGGCGGTGAGGTCGTCGTAGCGGGGTGGGGTCCCTGGTGCGGTCATGTGGGCAGCCTCTCGCGCCCCATCCCCTTTGTTCCGGTTCGACGCACCCGCGCATGTCTTACGGAGTCATGACGTACGGGCGCGGTCCGGTGGTGCCGCGCCGGTGCGGTTCTAGCGTGGCCCCATGCGTGTACTGGTCACCGGCGGTGCCGGGTTCATCGGGTCCCACGTCGTCGACGCCCTGCGGGAGCGCGGGCACGAGCCGCTCGTGTACGACGTCCGGGACGACCCCGGCGCCGATGTGCGGGACCCGGCGGCCGTCCGCCGGGCGCTGGCGGGGGTGGACGCCGTGTGTCATCAGGCCGCGATGGTCGGGCTCGGCAACGGGGTCACCGACGCGGCGGAGTACGTCTCGCGCAACGACCTGGGGACCGCGGTGCTGCTCGCCGCCATGGCCGGGGCGGGGGTACGGCACCTGGTGCTGGCCGGGTCGATGGTCGTCTACGGGGAGGGACGGTACGAGTGCCCGCGGCGGCACGGGGTCGTACGGCCCGGTCCGCGGACCGTCGCCGATCTGGACGCGGGTCGGTTCGAGCCCGTCTGCCCGGAGTGCGGGGACGCTCTCTCGCCCGGGCTGGTCGGCGAGGACTCCCCGGCCGATCCGCGCAATGTCTACGCCACGACCAAGCTCGCCCAGGAGCACCTGGCCGCCGCCTGGGCGCGGTCGACGGGCGGGTCGGCGGTCGCGCTGCGCTACCACAACGTGTACGGGCCCCGGATGCCCCGCGACACCCCGTACGCCGGTGTCGCCTCCTTCTTCCGCTCGGCGCTCGCCCGGGGCGAGGCCCCGCGGGTCTTCGAGGACGGGCGGCAGCGGCGGGACTTCGTGCACGTACGGGACGTGGCGGCCGCCAATGTGGCCGCGCTGGAGGCGGGGGCCGCGTCGGGGGTGCTCACCGCCTTCAACACCGGGAGCGGCGAGCCGCACACGGTCGGGGAGATGGCGCGGGCGCTGGCCGCCGCCTGCGGCGGGCCCGAGCCGGTCGTCACCGGGGAGTACCGGCTGGGCGACGTCCGGCACATCACGGCGGACTCGTCGCGGTTGCGGGACGCGCTGGGGTGGAAGCCGGAGGTGGGGTTCGAGGAGGGCATGGCGGAGTTCGCGCGGGCCGGGATGCGCGGCGCGTAGGCCGGTGGACCGGTGGTGCTGCCCGCGTTCATGAAGCTGCGGCGGGCAGCACCACCTCGAAGCGGCAGCCGCCGGGGATGTTGCGTACGGTGGCCCGGCCCTGGTGGGCCTCGACGATCCCCCGGACGATGGCGAGGCCCAGGCCCGCCCCGGCCGGCGGCGTCCGGGCGTGGGTGCCGCGCCAGCCGGTGTCGAAGACACGCGGCAGGTCCTCCTCGGGGATGCCGCCGCAGCCGTCCGTCACCGACAGCACCACGCCCTCGCGGGAACGCTCGGCGGCGACCGCGACCGTGCCGTCGGCCGGGGTCCGGCGGATGGCGTTGACCAGCAGGTTGCCCAGCACCCGGCTCATCTCCCTGCCGTCCACCTCCACCGGCACCGGCTCGACACGGCCTCCCACCAGCCGCACCCCGTGTTCCCGGGCGAGCGGGTCGGCCCCCGCGAGCGCGTCGCCGACCAGGTCGTAGAGCGAGATCCGGGCGTACGACAGCGGCAGCGTGCCCGCGTGGATGCGGGAGAGTTCGAAGAGGTCGCCGACCATGTCGTTGAGGCGTTCGACCTCGGTGCGAATCTGCTTCAGATAGCGGTCGGGGTCGGTGGCGACGCCGTCCTCCAGGGCCTCGGACATGGCGCGCAGTCCGGCCAGCGGGGTGCGCAGATCGTGCGAGATCCAGGCGACGAGCTCGCGCCGGGAGGTCTCCAACGCGCGTTCCCGCTCACGGGATTCGGCGAGGCGGGCGCTGGTGGCCGCCAGCTCGCGGCTGAGGTCGTCGAGTTCGGCGGTCGTCGGGCCGTCGGGCGCGGCGAAGTCGCCGCCGTCGCCGAAGGAGCGTGCGGCCACGGCGAGTTCACGGCTGCGGGCGACGACCCAACGGCCCAGCAGCAGCGCCGTGGCCAGGGAGACCACGGCCGCCATGGCGACGACGGTCGTGACCACGGTCAGATCGTGCGGGGAGAGGAACATCGCCCACGCCACGGCGAGCGTGCCCGCGAGCATCGCGACGACCCCGACCGCCGCGACCACGGCCAGCGAGGCGGTGAGTGAGCGGCGGCGGATCGGCCGCAGCACGGCCGCACCGGCCAGCCCGGTGACGGCGGCGCCGGCGAAGGCGTACAGGGCGATCAGAACGGTGTCCCACACGGTCACTCGCCTCCCGGTTCGAAGCGGTATCCCACACCCCACACGGTCTGGATCAGACGGGGCCGGGCCGGGTCGTCCTCGACCTTGCCGCGCAGACGGCGGACATGGACCGTGACCGTCGACAGGTCGCCGAAGTCCCAGCCCCACACCTCACGCATCAGGTCCTCGCGGCCGTACGCCCGTCCCGGATGGCGCAGGAAGAAGGCGAGCAGATCGAACTCGCGGAGGGTGAGGGGGAGTTCGGCGCCGTTCTTGGTGGCGCGGCGGGCGGCGGGGTCGAGGGTCAGGCCGGCCGCGCCGAGGGGTCCGCCGGTGGTGGTGGCGGCGGGCCTGGTGCGGCGCAGTACGGACTCCACGCGCAGGACGAGTTCGCGCGGGCTGAAGGGTTTGGTGACGTAGTCGTCGGCGCCGACCTCCAGGCCCAGGATGCGGTCGTCCTCGTCGCCGCGGGCGGTGAGCATGATGACCGGCACGGGGCCGTGGCCCCGCATCCGGCGGCACACCTCCAGGCCGTCCATGCCGGGCAGCATCAGATCGAGGACCACCAGGTCGGGCCGGTGCGCGGCGGCACGGGTGAGGGCGGTCGGGCCGTCGTCGGCGCGGTCCACGGTGTATCCGGCGCGGTCGAGATAGCCGGCGACGACCTCGGCGACGGTCGGATCGTCGTCGACGACCAGGATCCGGGGCGACCCGTCCCTGGGCGACCCGTCCGGGGGTTCCCCCGGCTGATACGGCTGCTGCATGCCTCCAGCCTGGCACCGCGCCGCCGCCGGTGCGGTGCACGGACTCCGCACCGACGCCGACGTCCGCGTTTCGTAAGGAGCGCCGGTCCGGTATGTCCGATTCGCGTTCGTAGGGTGAGAGCGTGACGACCACTCCTTCGGACGTCGACGTGGTGCTGCCCTGCCTGAACGAGGCCGAGGCCCTCCCCTGGGTGCTCGAACGGATCCCGCCGGGCTGGCGCGCGCTCGTCGTCGACAACGGTTCCACCGACGGCTCCGCCCGGATCGCCCGCGCGCTCGGCGCGACCGTCGTGCACGAGCCGCGCCGGGGCTTCGGCGCCGCCTGCCACGCCGGGCTGACCGCCGCCACCGCCGACGTGGTGTGCTTCTGCGACTGCGACGCCTCCCTCGACCCGTCCCTCCTCCTCCCCTTCGTCCGCGAGGTACGCGGCGGCCGGGCCGATCTGGTGCTAGGGCGACGGCGTCCGCAGGGGCGGGGCGCGTGGCCCGCGCACGCCCGCGCCGGCAACCTCGCCCTCGCCCGCATACTGCGCCGCCGCACCGGCCTGCCCCTGCACGACCTCGGTCCCCTGCGCGCCGCCCGCCGCGAGCCGCTGCTCGCCCTCGGCCTCACCGACCGGCGCAGCGGCTATCCGCTCCAGATGGTGGTGCGGGCGGCGGACGCGGGCTGGCGGATCGCCGAGCACGACGTGCCGTATCTGCCGCGTACCGGGTCCTCGAAGGTGACGGGCACCTGGCGCGGCACCTGGCAGGCCGTACGGGACATGAGCCGCGTCCTGGCCCACGCCGAGGCCGCCGACGCCGACGCCGACGCCGACGCCGACGCCGACGCCGACGGGAGGACCGTACGGTGACCACGCTCGTCGTCATCGCCAAGGAGCCGCTGCCGGGACGGGTGAAGACCCGGCTGACCCCGCCGTTCACCCCGGTGGAGGCCGCCGGGCTGGCCGAGGCGGCCCTCGCGGACACCCTGCGGACCGTGGCGGCCGCGCCCGCCGACCGGCGTGTCCTCGTCCTCGACGGCGACCCCGGCCCCTGGCTGCCGCCCGGCTTCGACGTCGTGGCGCAGTGCGCGGGCGGGCTGGACGAGCGGCTCGCGGACGCCTTCGCGCGCTGCGGCGGCCCGGCCCTGCTCATCGGCATGGACACCCCGCAGGTGACGACGGAGCTGCTCGCCGTCGACTTCGCCGACTGTGACGCGTACTTCGGGCCGGCCGAGGACGGGGGCTTCTGGGCCCTCGGCCTGGCACGTCCCGATCCCAGTCTGCTGCGGGGCGTGCCGATGTCGACGACGGTGACGGGGGCCGTGCAGCGCGAGCGCCTGGTCGCCGCGGGCCTGCGGGTGCGTGAGCTGCCGCGCCTGCGTGACGTGGACACCGCCGCCGACGCCCACGCCGTCGCCGCCCTGGCCCCGCACGGCGGGTTCGCCGCGCGGCTGGCCCGATGCACGGCGGCCACGGAGCCGGATGCGCGCTGAGCCCCGGCCCGGCCCCTCTCCGACGGGCACCGCCCCCGCCCCCGCCCGGGCGAGCGCCGACCCCTACGCCGCCGTCCTGCGCACCCGCAGCAGCCGTAGCGCCAGCAGCAGCGCCGAGCCGCCGAAGAGGGCGGCGGTGATCAGCAGCCAGCGGGCGGGGAAGCCGTCCGGGGACAGTCCGGTGCCCAACCGGTAGCGCCGCTCCACCCGGCCGCTGATCAGCGGGAACCATACAAGGAGGAGCAGCCCGGAGAGGGCGGCCGGTACGCGCACGTACATCGCCCGGTCCCGGTGACCGGCCTCGCCGAGCCCCCGTACGACCGCCCGGTCCGCGACGGCGTACAACGGCAGCAGCACGAGGTCGTGCAGCAGCGCCGCCCCCACGAGCCACAGCGCCACGCCGAACCAGTCGTCGGCGAGGAGACGTACGCCCGCGTAGGCGGCGAGGGCGAACGAGCAGGCGAGCAGGAGCAGCTGGAAGGGGCTCCCGAGGGGGATCCGCGGTCGGCGCATCACAGGTCTCCGAACGTCATCCGGGCCACCCACTTGGTGTTCAGCACACCGGGCGCCGCGGGCACGATGACCCGCGCCGGGTGGCCGTGGTCGGGGGACAGATCCTCGCCGTTGACGTACAGGGCGAGCAGCGAGCGCGGGTCGGTCACCTGGTTGGCGCGCAGGGCGGCATGCCGGAACGCCCCGCGGCGCTGGAGGGACTCGACGAACACGTCCGGCGGGTCGTCGTCGTATCCGACGAGCGCCGCGAGGTCGCGCAGCCGTACGCCCCGCCACCACTGGTCCGAGGTCGACCAGCCCTCCACGCAGGCGATGGGCAACGCCGAGCTGTGCAGGGGCAGTTCGGCGAGCTGGGCGCGGCTGAGGCGGACGGTGCCCGTGCGGCCCGTGACGACGAGTCGCCAGGCGTCCTCGCCCGTCTGAGCCGCGTCGATGCCGGCGTACGCGGCGGTCTTGTTGATCTGGAAGCCGTTCGGGCCGGTGCCGGGGTCGGCTCCGCCGTGCGGGGCGAGGAGGGCGGTGCGGCGCAGGGCGTCGAAGTTCTGGCCGACGGTCGTCGCGAACAGCAGCAGCGAACCGCCTCCGACGAACCACAGGGCGCCACGCCGGGAGACGGTCGGTTCGAGGGGGTCCGGCGACACCAGGTCGTTCTCCTCCCCGTTCTCCTCCCCGTTCTTCTCCCCGTTCCTCTCCTCGTTCTCCTCCTCGCGCAGTCGCCGCAGACTGCGCAGGGCCGTCGGCGTCTTCAGCAGCGCGTGGGCGACGAAGGCGGAGAAGAACACCCAGGCGCCGTAGAAGTGAAGGGGGTAGAAGGAGCCGGGGAAGACATAGTCGAGCTGGATGTTGAGCACACCGGTCACGAACTCGAACAGCCCTCCCCCGACGAGCAGCAGCAGCGAGACCCGCTCCAGGGCGTGCGTGAGCGAGCGGGCCGGGGGCAGGGCGAACAGCCTCGGCACCACCGACCACAGCTTGGCGAGCAGGACGGGGATCAGGGTGATGCCGAGGGTGACGTGGACGCCCTGGTTGAGCCGGTACAGCCAGTGCGGGCCGGTCGGCCAGGCGAAGAGGTAGAAGCCGAGGATCCCCTTGTCGGGGGTCTTGTCGTTCACCGGCGACAGATCCGGGTTGTACGCGGCGTACGAGACCAGGCCCGTCACGAACAGCACGGTGATGCCGACGAGCAGGACGAGGCCCAGCACCGAGGTGAACCAGGTGCCGCGCACGGGGCTGCGCCAGAAGCGGGGTGAGGTGGGCGATACGGGGAGCCGCATGGTCCGACCGTAGGCCGGGACACCCCTGGTGGAGGGCGTGCGACTGATGACGAAACGCTGACGTCCGGCCCGGACGGCGGTACGCCGTCGGCCGCGCGGCCTAGCGTGCCGGTGTGACCCGCGCCCCGCTCCCCTCGCGACACCGCGACCTCTACGCCGCCCTGGCCGCCGCCCTCCTCGTCGCCACGGCCGTGCTGGTCGGCCGCCGCATCGAGGAGACCCACCACACCCTGCGGGTGAACTGGCCCCCGCTGCTGGCCACCTGGGGCCCGCACACGGGACCGGGCACCTGGGCCGCCGTGGCGGTGGCGGCGGCCGTCGTGGCGTACGGCCCCGCACTGGCCGTCCGCCTGCCCTGGCGGGCCCTGCTCGCCACGGCCTGGGGGTCGGCCACGGCGTGGATCCTCTCCCTCGCCCTGATCGACGGATGGCACCGGGGCATCGCCGTACGGCTCACCACCCGCTACGAATATCTCCAGGTCGTCGACCGCTTCCACGACGTCCCGGCGGCCCTGCGCGACTTCACCCACCACATCCTTCTGCACTCCCCCGACAACTGGCCCGCCCATGTCGCCGGCCACCCGCCCGCCGCCACCCTCACCTTCGTCCTGCTCGACCGGATCGGGCTGCGGGGCGGGGGCTGGGCCGGGATGTGGTGCATCACCGTCGGGGCGACGGCCTGCGTGGCCGTACTGGTCACGATCCGCGCCCTGGCCGACGAGGGGCTCGCCCGGCGGGCGGCACCCTTCCTCGTCCTCGCCCCGGCGGCGGTGTGGATGGGCACCTCGGCGGACGCGTACTTCGCGGCGGTGGCGGCGTGGACGGTGGCCCTGCTGGCACAGGCGGTCACCAGGGGTTCCCTGCTCGCGGCCGGGGCGTCCGGCCTGCTGCTCGGTCTGACCTGCTACCTCTCCTACGGCCTCACGCTCTTCCTCCTCGTCTGCGCGGCGGTGGCCCGGCTCGGCCGGCACCGGATCCGGGAACGGCCCCTGCTGCTTCTCGCGTTCCTCACGGGGCTGGCGGTCGTGCCGACGGCGTTCACCCTGGCGGGCTTCGACTGGTGGGAGGCGTACCGGCTGCTGGTGACGCGCTACCACCAGGGCGCGGGCGGCGTACGGCCCTACGGCTACTGGGTGTGGGCGAATCTCGCGTGCGTGGTGCTGATCACCGGTCCGGCGACGGCGGCGGGGCTCCGGCGGACGGTCACCGTACTGCTCGGGCGGCGCACCGGGCCGGGGGGCGAGGCCCGGCCGGCCCTTCTCGTGACCGCCGCCCTGCTGGCCCTCCTCGTCGCGGACCTGTCCGGCATGAGCAAGGCCGAGACAGAACGCATCTGGCTCCCCTTCGCGATGTGGCTGCTCCCGTCCTGCGCGCTGCTGCCCCGCCCCCGTGTCTGGCTCACCGCCCAGGCGGTGCTCGCGCTGCTCCTCAACCATCTGCTGCGCACCGGGTGGTGACCGCGTCCGCGGGGGCGGAGGCTGAACCCATGACGATCGACGTGACGGCCGACCGCGTCATCCCGCTCCCGCCCGACCGGGTGGCGGCCTACGCCATGGACTGGCGCCACGACGCCGACTGGACCCAGGGCATCCGGGTGGCCGAGCTGACCGGCGAGGCGCCCGGCGGGGGCTTCGGGGTCGGTGCCGAGGTGACCCGGACGGCGTACTTCCTGGGCCGGCGCATCGACTACGTCCTGCGGGTCGCCGGGTACGAGCCGCCGCGGCTGCTGGACATGGTGTCCGTGGCGGGCCCGCTGCCGATGCACGTCACGTACACCTTCGAGCCCCACCCGCGCGGCACGCGGGCCCGTATCCGCGTGCGGGGCGGCGAGGGCGGCTTCTACCGGCTCGCGGCACCGCTGCTGGCCCGGCAGGTCCGCGCCAACCTCGGCAAGGACCTGCGTGATCTCGAGAGACGGCTGACGGCCGCGAGGTGAGACGACGATGACGTACGACGAAGGGCTGGCGGAGCGCATCCGCGAGCGGCTGGGCGGGGACCCGGCGATCACCGAGAAGCACATGTTCGGCGGGGTGGCGTTCCTGTACCGGGGCAACATGGCCGTCGGCGTCACCGGCGACGACCTCATGGTCAGGGTCGGCCCGGACGCGACCGACGCAGCACTCGCCCGGCCGGGCGCCCGTGTCTTCGACATGACCGGCCGCCCGATGCGCGGCTGGGTCGTGGTCGCCGGCACGGTGATCGGGGAGGACGAGGTACTCGACGGGTGGCTCGCCGAGGGACGGGGCTTCGCGGCCGGGCTGCCGCCCAAGTGAGGCGCGGGGCCGCTCGGTGCGGTCACCGCCCTGCCGGGGCTTCCGGCGGGGAGGCCCCCAGTGGTGCCCGCCGTGCGCCACGAGGGATGGGGCGGGCGGGCCTGGGGGCAGGGGGCGTCAGACGATGTTCGCCCTGTTGGCGGCCCAGCGGGGGCGTTCCTCGGCCGCGTGGCGGGGTTTGGGCATCTTGGGGGAGACCTGGCCGACGATCTCCCAGAAACACACCAGGGCGGTGACCGGTGGAATTCCGAAGATGACCAGCGAGAGCAGGGAATGCGAGGCGTGGCTGATGCACAGGCTGACCGCCATGGCCGAGGCGCCCAGCAGAACGCACCAGGATCCTCGTGCGCTCCGCCCCTGAACGGTGGCCCGCAGTACGGACAGGGCCGCCACCAGCCAGGGTCCGTACACCGTCAGCGGCCACCATTGCGCCAGCCTTTCCGGGAGTACGGAGGACGCGGTGCCGCGGAGTTGGGCGTAGGAATAGGTGAACGACCAGCCCAGCATGCAGACCGCGCACACCGAGATCGTCGCGATCAGGATCGTGACATGCGCGTTGCGTCGGATTTCCTGCGGCCGGCCGGCCTCGGCATGCGGGTGCCGTCGCATTTTCCGGTGGCCGGGCCTGCCGGGCGGTCTGAGCGGCGGTCTCGGATCGGGGCTCGCCCCGGACCCCCCGGACAGCAGCTGGGCCAGCTCCTCGGCCGGATCCCACTGCATCTCGATCGTGCCGAAGCCGGGGTCGTAGGAGATCTCTTCGTTGTAAAAGCCATCCATCACACAGGTCCTACAGTCCGGCCATCGCCCGCAGATACTCGCTCTCGATCTGGCCCATACTTCTCAGAAAATCAGCGAGCAGATCCGAACAGTCGTCGAAGAAGACATCCGCTTCATCAGATTTCACAGGAAAGGTGATGATCGAGCGACGGTTTCCGACTGTAAGCATTTCAGTGTGTGTCACAGCCCTCTAACGAGGCCGATCGGGGAGTGAGATGCCGGTTGTTCGGGTATCCGCGTGCCCCGAAAGCGGTACCCCGCGCGGTCTATAGTAGAAGGTGGCGAAAATATCGGAGGTCGGGAAATCGGTCAATTCACATGGGCGTCCGGAGCCGCGTACGAGCGGTACATGGGGCGCTGGAGCCGTGCCGTCGCGAAGGAGTTCGTGGCGTGGCTCGACCGCCCGGACGGTCTGCGGTGGCTCGACGTGGGCTGCGGCACCGGTGTGCTGTCGGCGGTGGTGAGCGCCCGGTGCCGCCCCCGCGTGGTGCTCGGCGTCGACCACTCGGCGGCGTTCGTGCGGGCGGCCGAGTCCGTCGTCCCCGCTCCGGCGGGCTTCCTGGTGGGCGACGCGATGGCCCTGCCGGTGCGCGATGCGGGCTGTGACGTGGTCGTCAGCGGTCTGGCCCTGAACTTCCTGCCCGACCCGGCCGGGGCCGTGGCCGAGATGGCCCGCGCGGTGCGGCCGGGCGGGCCCGTCGCGGCCTACGTGTGGGACTACGCCGGGGGGATGGGTCTGCTGCGCCGCTTCTGGGACGCGGCCGTGGCGGTGGATCCCTCCGCTGCCGCGCTGGACGAGGGGCGCCGCTTCCCCGTCTGCCGGCCGGAGGCGTTGCGCGCGGTGTGGGCGGGCGCGGGCCTGGTCGACGTCCGTGTCGTCCCGCTGTCGACCTCCACCGTGTTCACCGGCTTCACCGATCTGTGGGAGCCGTTCCTGTCCGGACCGGGCCCCGCCCCGGGGTATGTCGCCGCCCTCTCCCCCGGCCGCCGGGAGGAGTTGCGCGCCGCGCTCGACGCGGCGGTGCCCAGGGAAACGGACGGATCCATCGTGCTCGGCGCCCGGGCCTGGGCGGTGCGGGGATGCGCACCCTGAACCCCCGGGGGCAGGATTGCGCGTATGGAACATGTGCTGGGAATCGGCGGGTATTTCATGCGGTCCTCCGATCCGGTGGCGCTGAGCGCCTGGTATCGCGAGTGCCTGGGGCTGGACGCCGACGACAACGGTGTGTGGCGTCAGGAGGCCGGGCCGACGGTGTTCGCGACGTTCGAGGCCGACACCGACTACTTCGGGGACCGGGACCGGCAGACCATGCTCAACTTCCGGGTCCGCGACCTGGACGCGATGCTCGCGCAGCTGCGCGCCAGGGGAGCCGACGTGGCCGACGAGACGCAGGACATGGAGGGCGTCGGCCGGTTCGGCTGGGTCACCGATCCCGAGGGGCACCGGATCGAGCTCTGGCAGCCCGCCTGAAGAAGGGTGCCGCGTCGCCGCCGACGGCGAGGGTGTGGCCGTCGGTCACCAGGTCAGGGCGTCGTCCATCGTGGACTGCCAGTACGAGACCTGGAGCGAGTCGTCCACGTACACGCCCTTCGCGGGGAGGGACGGACGGGCGGCGGTGGAGTCGTTCTCGTTGAGGTAGACCTCGAGGGACTTGACCGTACGGCCGCTGGAGCCGCCGTCGGCGGCCGAGAGCACGACGCTCGCGTAGCCGGACTCGCCGGGGGCCAGCGTGACCACCGCCTGCGGCTTGGAGTCCTCGATGACCGGCGGGACGGACTGGGCGTCGCTGAAGGCGACCGCCGGATAGCCCAAGAGGTTGCAGTTCTTCGAGCCGGTGTTGGTGACGGTGAGGAGCAGGTGGTTCAGGGGGCGGGAGACCTGCGTGGCGGTCGTCCGGGTGGAGGAGACGGAGCAGCGGGTCCTGGTGGGGCCCGAGTCGTCGGAGCCGGAGGAACCGGAAGAGCCGGAAGAGCCGGAGGAACCGGAAGAGCCCTTGGAGCCGGACGAGCCCGAGGTGCCCGAGGAGCCGGTGGAGCCGGTGGAGCCCGTCGTACCGCTCGCGTCGGCCGTGCCGGTCCCGCCGCCCGTCGAAGCGCCCGTCGAGCCGCCGGAGGTCTCGGCCGCCCCGGTGGGGGTCGCCCCGCTCGACACGGATCCCGCCGACGCGCCCTCGTCGACGACGGTCTCTCCGTTCTTGCACGCGGTCAGCGTGAGCGCGGCGGCGGCGAGCGTGGCGGCGACGAGCATGCGGGGGCGGCGAGTACGGGTGAACATGTGATTCCCCTTGTGCGGTACGGGTGTTGGCAGGGGCCGCTCGACCGGTTGCCGGGAGCGGCGTGCTTGGATGACCAGAGCTTGTGCGGTGATCCGTCCCGGCCGCCACGGCTGCCGGGGCTTCCGGGACGCTGGAACGCCTGCGAGGGCTCTGACCTGGGGGAACGCCCCCGCCCTGGAACGAGGTTCCGGGACACGGAGAGAGAGCGGAATGGTGGCGGGAGACGAATTCTCGGAGCTGTTGGGCCGGTTGAAGGAGCGGTCCGGGCTCAGTTACGGGGTGCTCGGGAAGCGGCTGCACACCAGTACGTCCACGCTTCACCGGTACGTCAACGGGGACGCCGTACCGACGGACTACGCGCCCGTGGAACGGTTCGCGCGGGTGTGCAGGGCGACGCCCGAGGAACTGGTGGAGCTGCATCGGCGGTGGGTCGTCGCGGATGCCCGGCGCAGGCAGAGGGCAGCGGGCGGGGCGGCGGTGGCGGTCCCGGCCGCGGCGGTGCCGGAGGTGGTGCCGGAGGCCGTCGCGGAGGCGGTGCCGGAAGTGGTGACGGAGGCGGCGGCGGAGGCCCGTGTCGAGGCGGCCGAAGTCGCCGTCGGGCGGCGGCGTGCCGTCGCGCTCGCCGGGGTCGCCGTGGTCACCGCTCTGGTGTCGGCCGCGCTCGCGGTGCAGTGGGTGCCCGGCCGCGGCGATGACGACCAAGGCCGAAAGCAGTCCCTCGGGACGGCCGTCGCGCCGTCCGCCGACGCGCCCCCCGCCGCCTCGGGGTCGGCCGACGCGAAGGACACCTCGGCCTCGCCGTCCGCCTCGGGCGGCGGGAGTCCCACGGCGTCCGTCTCCGCCTCCCCGAGCGGCGGGGCCGGTGCGGCGGCGGCCCAGGACACCGGCGCCGAGGACGGGGCCACCGCGCCCACGGTCGCCGTCAATCCGTACAAGTGGGAAGGCCCGTGCAGTCAGCACTACCTGATCGACCGGAAGCCCGAGCAGGTGCCTCCGCCGCCGAGCGAGCCGGACGCACGGGGCTGGGTCACCGCGCTGGGCGGGGTCGCCGCCGGGGAGCAGATGCTCGCGCTGACCGTGCAGGGCACCGGGAAGGCCACGGTCGTCCTGGACGCCCTGCATGTCCGGGTGGTGGAGAAGAGCGCGCCGCTCGCCTGGAACGACTTCACGATGGGCGTCGGGTGCGGCGGCGGCGTGCGGACGGCCGCCTTCGGGGTGGACCTCGATGCCGGGCGGCCCGCGCCCTCCCCCCAGGCCGGTCAGCACGACTTCCCGTACAAGGTGAGCGAGTCCGATCCCGAGGTGTTCTACGTCTTCGCGGACGCGCGGGCGCACAACGTGAGC
Organism: Streptomyces sp. NPDC005820; assembly: GCF_040630255.1. Taxonomy (NCBI): domain Bacteria; kingdom Bacillati; phylum Actinomycetota; class Actinomycetes; order Kitasatosporales; family Streptomycetaceae; genus Streptomyces; species Streptomyces sp. NPDC005820. The sequence continues at coordinate 40,642 of NZ_JBEXXE010000052.1, read as the reverse complement.
TGGTACCTGGAGCTGGACTGGTCCAGCGGTGACCGGCAGGGCACCCTGCGCATCGACGACCACGGCAATCCGTTCCGGACGACCGGGAACGTGGGGCGCCCCGCCTACGACTATCCCCTCGGTTCCTCCGAGTGGGGGCGCAACGAGTACGAGCCCGTCGTTCCCGGCTGAGCGCCCGGCCGGGAGCCCCCGTCACGGCCGGTAGGCGCCGCGGTTGTGGTAGGTGACCTTGCCTGAGGGCAGCGTGTTCGGTGCGAAGAGCTGGTCGACGGTCACGAAGTGGAAGCCGCGTGCCTTGAGGCCGTTGATGATGCCGGGCACCGCGTCGACCGTCGTCTTGTGGATGTCGTGCATGAGGACGATGTCCCCGGGCCGGGTGTCCGCCTTGACGACCCTGATGAGCCGCGCGGTGTCGCGGTACTTCCAGTCGAGGGTGTCGACGCTCCAGTGCACGAGCGGCCGGCCGGCGGCGGCGCGGACGGTCGCGTTGTGGGCGCCGTAGGGGGCGCGGACGGTGGTGGGCTTCTTGCCGGTCGCCTGCTTGATCGCCGCGTCCGTACGGGAGAACTGCGACTTGACGGCCGCGCTGCTGAGTCTGGTCAGGTCGGCGTGGTCCCAGCTGTGGTTGCCTATCTGGTGGCCGGCCGCCGCCGCGGTGCGCACCGTGGACGGGTACCGCTGGACGTTCTTGCCGACGAGGTAGAAGCTCACCTTGACGTTGCGCTCCTTCAGGATGCGCAGCAGCCGCTGGGTGTCGGCGACCGGCCCGTCGTCGAAGGTGAGCGCCACGCACTTGACCCTGCGGCAGTCGACGGCGGCGGCGGCCGTGGTGGTGGCGGAAGCGGGCGTGGCGGTGCCGGCCAGTGCGGTGCCGCACAGGGCGGCGGTGACGGCCGAGATGACGAGGCGTCGGTGCATCGGATCCTCCGGGCGCGGTGAACTGCCCTTTCGGGCAAGTGGCTTGCCCTGTTGGACACGCCCGGAGTGCGCTTGGATGCCGGTGCATTCGGCCACTCGCCGGCGCCCGCATCCGTCGACCACCGACTCAGAGGTAGTCCTCCAGGGCCGCGACCGTGAAGCCCTGTTCCTGGATGTGGCGGAGCAGGTTCGCCGTCATCTCGGTGATCGTCGTGCCCTTGAGCTCGGCGGGGCCGCGGAAGTGGGCCAGGATGATGTCGCCGGGCTGCAGCTTCCTGCTGGGCGACTGGTACTGCATGTTCTTGATCTGCATGGACTCCCGCCACAGGACGATCGCCTCGAGGCCGCAGGAGGCCGCGGCGGCGCGGGTGTCCTCGTTCCAGTTGCCGTAGGGCGGACGCAGCAGCCGGGGGGTGGTGCCGTACTCGTCCTTCAGCCTGCTCTGCTGACCGCAGATCTCCTGCTTCTGCGCGGACGCGCCGAGGGTGCGCAGGTCGGGATGGGTCAGCGTGTGGTTCTGGACGCCGTTGCCGAGGGCCTGGAGCTTCTTGAAGTAGCCGTAGTCGGCGCGGATGGCGGCGTCCGTGAGGAACATCGTGAAGGGGATCCTCAGCTCCCGCATCATCGTCACGAACTGCGGGTCCTTCTCCGTCCCGTCGTCGAACGTGAGGAAGACGATCTTCTCCCGGGTGGGTATCTCGCTGATCACCGGCACCCGACCGCCGTCGGCGCGGAGCTTCACCGGCTTGACGGCGGGCGGGGCGGGCGGGGCGGCCAGCGGCTTGATGCCCCACTTGCGGTAGGCGGCCTCGACGCCCGCCCGCGCGTCGGCCCCCTGACCGCGGGACGGCTGCGAGGACCGTCCGGAGGGGGAGGGCGAGGTGGAGGGCGCCGTCGACCCGGCGTCCGCCTGGGACTCGGCCACGCAGCTCGTCGTCGTCGCCGTCGCGAGAAGAGCGCAGACCAGTGCCGCCCCCCTGATCCACCTGTTCACCGCGTAGCCCCTGTGTCATCCGTGCGCCATGCCCTGTCCACCTGCTTGATGTCGAACAGGGTGCCGGGGTTCCGACACATGGACGAACGAAGCGTGACACGCGGGCCTCCACGGCGGCCCGACCGGGGTCGGCGGGACGGCGCCGGAGAGCGTGGCTGCTACCGGGTGAATCCGGTGCCCGGCGGAGGACGGTCCGGGTGCGGGCGGGAAGGGCACTCTGCGTACCGCACTCTGCGTACCGGACAGACAAGGTCAGGGAGCGTCCCGATGCCGAAGTTCCTCATCCAGGCGACCTACACACAGGAGGGCGCCCAGGGGCTGCTCAGGGAGGGGGCGAGCGGGCGGCGGGCCGCCGTCGAGCAGGTCGTGGGCGGCCTCGGCGGCTCGGTCGAGGCCATCTACTACGCCTTCGGGGAGGCGGACGCCATCCTCATCGTCGACTTCCCCGACCGGGTCGACATGGCCGCGGTCGCCCTGGCCGTAAAGGCCGGCGGCGGCCTGCAGACCCGCGCCACCCCCCTCCTCACCACAGAGGAAATCGACGAGGCCACCCGCAGACAGGTCACGTTCAGGGCGCCGGGGGCGTAGCCCGGGGCGGGCGCGGCGGTCTCATGTGGCGCAGGCCCCCACGCCCGCCGCCCGCCACAGACCGGCCGCCTCCTCCGCCGTGCCCGGGGCCGTGAGGAGGAGGGGTTCGTTGTAGGTGGGGAGGTGGGGTAGGGCCGTTGCGCCTGCTTCCTGGGCGATCAGGAGGGCCGGGAGGGCGTCGACGTGGTGGAATTCGCCGATCGCCGCCGCCGTCGCGCGGCCCGCCGCCACCTGGACCAGGGACAGGGCCGTGGAGCCCATCACACGGACCGTGCAGTGGCGGGCGGCGAGTTCGGCGAGGAGGGTGTCCATGCCGGGCCAGTGGGCGTGGGCCGCCCACTCGGTGAGGAAGAGATGGCCGGTGAGGGTGGTGTGGTCGGCCGCGTGGACCGGGACGCCGTTGAGGTGGGCGCCGCCGCCGCGGATCGCGGTGAACGTCTCGTCGCGCCAGGGGTCCGCGACCACGCCGAGCAGCGGGGTGCCGTCGGCGGCGGCCAGGCCCAGCGAGAAGGAGCACCAGCCGATGCCGTGCGCGAAGTTGGACGTACCGTCGACCGGGTCGACCACCCAGGTCGGGGCGGAGCCGACGCCCCGCGTGGTGCCGTACTCCTCGCCGACGATGCCGTACCCGGGGAACGCCTCGCCGAGCACCTCGCGGACGTGCCGCTCCACGGCCTCGTCGGTGTCGGTGACGATGTCCGCGGGGCTCGCCTTCTCCCGTACGGCGGTGGTGCGGGCGCCCCGGATGGTCTCCGAGGCCCACGCCGCCAGCTCGGTCGCCACCCGCAGGGCGCGGTCCAGGTCCGCTGTCGTCTCCACGGGGTGACAGTAGCCGGGACGGACGTCGGGGCGCGGTCGTCGAGGACAACCGCACGACAACGCCTGTGCAACGGCTCGTTGGTTGACTGCTGCCCCGACAGATCAGGAGTCTGTGATGAGCACCAAGACGGGCCCTCAGCGCTACCCGGGCGCGAGCCGGGCGAACTGGTACCAGGACGACTTCGGCGGCGACGCCATGCAGGTCAACGTGGTCGTCCTGCACACCACGGAGGGGTACACCCTGCCCGGCTACGAGGGGGGCTCCACCGCGCCGAACCTGACGGCGGTCCCGGACCTCGCCGCCAAGAAGCTGAAGTGGTACCAGCACTTCGACATCGAGACCTCCTCCCGCGCCCTGGTGAACCTGCGCGGCGGTGTCGAGACGAACACCATGAACGTCTGCCAGGTCGAGCTGGCCGGCACCTGCGACCCCGCGACCCACGCCAAGTGGCAGGCCGCGGGTCACGCGCACGTCTACTGGCCGGACGCCCCCGACTGGGCGCTGCAGGGCGTCGCCCGCTTCCTGGCCTGGATGCACGAGGAGCACGGCGTCCCGCTGTCCGGCCCGAAGAACTGGCCCGCGTACCCGACGTCGTACGGCAACGGCGGCGGCCAGCGGATGACCGGCGCCCAGTGGTCGGACTTCAAGGGCGTGTGCGGGCACATGCACGTGCCGGAGAACGTCCACGGCGACCCCGGTGCGATCGACTTCGCGAGGATCCTGAAGTACGCGAAGGCCGACCTGGACGTCGGCGACGACGACACCGCGCAGACGACCACCCCGGCCAAGCCGACGGTGCCCGCGTTCCCGGGCCGCAAGTACTTCGTCGCCGGGGCCTCGAACGCCTACGTCCTGCAGCTCGGCAAGCAGTTGGTGAAGCGTGGCTTCGGCGACCACTACAAGGTCGGTCCGGGCAAGTCCTGGGGCGAGGCGGACCGGCTGAACGTGCGGGACTTCCAGAAGTCCCGCAAGGAACTGCGCGGCGACGCCGACGGCACACCCGGCCCGCTGACCTGGCGCCTGCTGTTCTCCTGACCCGCAACCTGAACCGACGACGAACCCCCGGGCCGCTTCCCGGGGGTTCGTCCGTCCCTGGTCCGGCCGTGGGGTCAGCCCGTGACCTCGCTGAGCCGGGCGTCGTAGCCCGCCAGGTAGCCCATCAGGGTGGGGTGGAAGACCGCGGTCCCGGCGTTCAGGTTGTTGATCCACGGGTCGGAGCCGCACGCGCCGTGGCCCTTGAACGTGTCGCGCATGTCGATGAACTCGACCGGCTCCTTGGCCGCCGCGGCCTTGGTGCCCTCGGCCAGCGCGTCGGCCAGGCCGTTCATGGCGGTGCGCTTGGCGGCGCTGAGGTCGATCAGGGGGCAGGTCCCGGTCGCGGAGACCGTCTGCGGATAGCCGAGGACGACGACCCGGGCGTTCGGCGCCTTGGTCTTGATGTCCTTGTACAGCCCGGCGAGCGACGTCACCAGCTGGCCCTTGGCGTACGACGACATGTACAGCGTGGCCGAGTCGCACCAGCTGTCGGCCTGGGTGAGGCAGCCCTGGGCCACGGTGGAGAACTGGGCGTCGTTGCCGCCGACCGTGAGCGTGACGAGATCGGTGTCGGCGCTCAGCGCGGACAGCTGCTTGTCCCGCACGTCCGCGATCTTCGCGCCGCTGCAGGAGACGTCCTTCAGCGTGTAGTCCCCGTGCGCGGCGGCCCACAGGGCCGGGTAGTTCAGGGTGCTGCGCTTGCAGTCGCCGCCGGCGCTGTCGTAGTAGTCCGCGCCGACCCCGGAGGCGTACGAATCGCCCAGGGCCACGTACTCCAGGCCCGTGGCCGCCTGGGCCGACGTGCTCATCATCCCGGCCATTCCGGCGAAAGCCATCACCGCGCTGGCGACGGCCGACGTCAATTTACGCATGAGTTCCTTCTGGATCGGGGAGCTGGATCGGGGAGCTGGATCGGGAAGTCCGAATCCACGTGAGGAATGAGGATCGTACAGGCGTCCTCAGAGCCCTCAACTCCTGCTTGTTGCACAGGAATTGTTCGCCCGGTCGCCCGCCCGCCGACTACGACCGGAGTCGTAGTCACGGCCTCTATCTCCGGTTGCAGACGGACCGCGGAGAGATCCGATTCCGAGTCGATGTTCCGCCACTTCCGGCGCCCGACAATTTCTCTGTGCAGCAAAACAACAGGGCCAATCCGTAGCAGGACACCGCGGTCCGGTGCCACCCGCGACAACACGGGGACAACAGTGGAGCAACGAGCCATTGGTTGACTCCATCGCGTACCCTGCAATGCCCCGATGCCGTGTGCGGCGAGGCCCCTTCACATCCAGCGCCGCCCAGGAGGGCCCACCCGGTGAACTCACGACAGGAGCTGCGGTTCGGCGTGCTCGGACCCGTCGAGGTATTCAAGGGCAACGTTTCCCTCGATCTGGGTCCCCGGCAGCGCCGGCTGCTGCTCGTCCGACTCCTACTGGAGGACGGCCGGCCCGTCTCGCAGGACACCCTCTGCCGCGATCTGTGGCCGACGGACCGGCCGACGGGCGCCGCCTCCTCCGTCCGCGCGCACATCAGCAGGCTGCGCGCGGTCCTCGACCCGGTCCGGCAGGGCCGCTCCACCGTGCTGGTCAGCGGCCCCGCCGGGTACACGCTGAAGGTGCCGGCCGGGGCGCGGGACACCACCCTCTTCGAGGAGTCCGTGAGCCGGGCCCGCGAGGCCCTGAGGAGCCGCCAGCTGCCCATCGCCCGGCAGGAGATCGACGCCGCGCTCGGGCTGTGGCGCGGCGAGGCGCTGGCCGAGGCCACCGAGCACGCCTTCGCGATACGTGAGCGCACCCGGCTCGACGGCACCCTCCAGGACGCCAAGGAACTCCAGGCCGCGATCCTCGTCCAGCAGGGCGAGACGGAACCGGCGATCGGCGTCGCGGAGGGCCTGGTCCTCAAGGCCCCGCTCCGGGAGACCTCCTGGGCCCTGCTGATGCGCGCCCTGTACGCGGCCGGCCGGCCGGTGGAGGCGCTGCGCCAGTACGAGCGGTTCCGCGACATGCTCGCCACGGAGCTCGGCCTGGACCCCAGCCCCCAGCTCAGGGACCTGCACACGGCGATCCTGCGGCACGACGTCGTCGTCCTCGGCACCCCCCACCCGGCCGACCCCGTCACGGCCGTCTCCGTCGCCCCCCTCGCCCCGGACCCCGATTTCGCCACCGCGTGCGCCCTTCCGGACCCCGGCACCGTCGAGGCCGTCCCCTTCGTGGGCCGGCACGAGGAGAAGAAGCAGCTCGCCGCACTGCTGTCGGCCGCGAACGCGGGCCGCCCCCGCTGGGCCGTGATCACCGGGGAGCAGGGCTCCGGCAAGACCCGGATGGCGGACGAGCTGTCCGCCTGGGCCGCGTCGGCCGGGTTCACCGTCGCCCGCACCCGGGCCGGTCAGGCCCTCAGCGGCAACCGCGGGATCTCCCAGACCTGCCCCACCGTCCAGCTCCTGGACGCGCTGCGGCAGGACGGCAAGGACTCCGCGGAGGACGAGGAGGCGCAGAAGGACCCGCTGGCCACGGTCGTCGACGAGCTCACCCAGGGGCCCACACTGGTCGTCGTGGACGACCTCGACGAGGCGCCGCAGGGCTTCCACCGGCTGCTGCGGCGGCTCGCCAAGGTGTTGCGCGAGGCGCCGGTGGTGTTCGTGTGCACCCTGCGCAACCCCGACGCCCCCGTGTCCAGCATGCTCCTCGCCGACCTGGCCCTGATCGGCGCGACCTGGCTGACCCTGGACCCGCTGACCGCCGACGACGTGGCCGACCTGCTCACGGCGCGCGGCGAGGCCGCCGGCCCCGGGGAGGCGGCGGCCCTGCACCGCCGGTCCGAGGGCCACCCGTTCGCGCTGGCCGAGCTGATGGACCTGCCGCCCGGCCGGCGCACCGGCCCGGAGGCGCAGGTACCGGCCGCCGTGCGCAACATCCTGCACGCGCGCCTGGTCGACCTGCCCGATCCGGCGCGGACCATGCTGACCTACGCCGCCGCCGACGGCGAATGGCTGGACCTGGGTCTGCTCGCCGATGTGCAGGGGCTGGCCCCCGACCAGTTGCTGCCGCTGATCGACGCGGCCGTCACCGCCCGGATCCTGGTCTGGGACGGCGAGCCCGGCACGGGCGGCACCGGCCGCTACCGGCTGCCCGAGCTGCCCCGCGACGTCGTCCTGAGCACCCAGACCCCGTCCTCCCGGCAGATCCGGCATGCCGCGTTCGCCCGGGAGCTCGCCGCCCGCGACGGCGCCGATCCGGCGCGGCTGGCCCGGCACCTGCGGGCGGCGGGGCCGATGGCACCGGCCGCACAGCGCTGAACTCCCCTGGAAACAGCTGTTGTTGGTCTTATCATCGTCAACCCCGCTCCCTACGATCGGTAGATGACACAACCGACGCAACCCGGCCCTCCTGTGCCCCCGCCCGTCCCGTACGGCAGACCGCCCGGCCCGCCGGCGGACCCGGGCGCGGCCTCCGACCGGGTCTCCGGCGGGCTGCTGCTCCTCGGTGCGGTCCTCGCCGTCATCGGTTCGTTCACCACCCTGAGCACCTCGCGGCAGACCTTCAGCAGCAGTAGCGACGGCACGGTCTTCCGGACCGTCGCGAAGGCGTGGTCGTACACCACCTCCTACCCGGGGGAGGACACGGAGTCGGTCACGCAGTTCGACGGGGTCCCGCTGCTCATCGGCAGCCTTCTCGCCATCGCCGCGGCCGTCCTGCTGTTCACCGGCTCCGGCGGCCGGCAGCCGTCGGCCCGGGTGCTCGGCGTCACCGGCGCGGCGCTGCTGTTCGGCACGACACTGACGGTGGCGATCGCCGCGATCGGTGACACCCAATGGGACACCGACTCCCGGTCCACGACCTTCGGCCCCGGCTTCTACCTGCTCGTCGTCGCCTGTCTGCTGGCGCTCGCCGCGACCGTCCTCACCGTGCTCAACAGCCGGCGCCCCGCCGTCGCCGCCGTTCCCGCCCCGTACCCGCAGCCCTGGCCGACGGGCCCGGTCCCGCAGGCGTACCCACCGTTCCAGCCGCAGCCGTATCAGCCGGTCCAGCAACAGCCCTACCCACCGGTCCAGCCCCCGCAGCCCCCGCTCCAGCCCCCGGCCCCGCCCGCGAGCTGAGGACGCGGGCCGCCCGTCACTCCTCCACGACCCCCGACCGCATGTACGTCTTGACATCCTCCCCCTCTTAAAAAAGGGGGATTCCAACCCAGGTGGGTTGAGGTTCACGGGTGCTCGAGCGGCTGGTGGCCGCTGTCACCCCCTCCGGCACCGGCTGTTCGCCGGGGGCGGGGGATCCCGCCCTGTCCTGCCGCGACGTTGTTGGCCGCATTGTTGTCCGCGTTGCAGGTGAAGCCGCGGGAGGAGCAGCAGAACTCGGCTTGGCTCTTGCGCGAGTTCTTGTCGATCCACCCGCAGGCACTGCACCGCAGACTGGTGTAGGGAGCGGGAACATCCTCGACCCGGCCGGGGGCCTTGTGCCCGGTGCGTCGGCGCAGCAGGCCCCAGCCCTGGGCGAGGATGCCCCGGTTCAGGCCGGACTTCTGCGCCACGTTCCTGCCGGGCTGCTCCACGGTTCCCTTCGCGGAGCGGGTCAGAACCCCCGTCCGCGGGCACCCGCCTGTCAGCCCCGCAAGGGGCCGACGGCCGTCGCGCGCTCGGCGCGGCGCTTCAGCAGGTAGGCGTACGGTGACGCGCCGTAGGCGAGGGTGAACTCGCGGCTGAGCTGCCCGGCCGGCAGGCCCGCGGCGGCGGCGAGCGCCAGCACGTCCAGCGGGCGCGCGTGCTCCCGGTCGATCCGGTCCCGGACCCGGCGCAGCCGCGCGAGGTCGCTCAGGCGCCGCGCCGCGACGAGCGCGCGCCGCCATCCCGGGTGACACATGGCGGACCCCCCTTCTCGCCGTACGGCTCAGCGCAGTTCCTGGATGCGGATCAGGTTGCCCGCGGGATCGCGGAAGGCGCAGTCGCGGATGCCGTACGGCTGCTCGGTCGGCTCCTGGACGACCTCGGCGTCCCCGGCGGTGACCTTCTCGAAGGTGCCGTCGAGGTCCGGGGTGGCCAGCAGGATCCAGCCGTAGGTGCCCTTGGCCATCATCTCGGCGATGGTGCGGCGCTCGGCCTCGGTGATGCCGGGGTCGGTGGCGGGCGGGGCCAGCAGGATGGACGTACCGGGCTGCCCGGCCGGGCCGACCGTGATCCAGCGCATCCTGCCCTGTCCCACGTCGGTGCGGACCTCGAAGCCGAGGACGTCACGGTAGAAGGCCAGGGACGCGTCCGGGTCGTCGTGCGGGAGGAAGGTCGTGTGAATGGTGATGTCCATGGACTTCACGCTAGACCCGGCGCGGCGCGGGGCGCTTCTCCGATCGTGACCGGTTGCGGCCGGTGTCGCGCCGGGCGGGGTCAGGCCTTCGCGGCGTCGTACTCCTCGCGGGCCCGCTGGATGGCGGCCATCCGCAGATCCGTCCAGTGCGCGAGGGCGCGGACCTGTTCGGCGGCCTCGCGGCCGAGGTCCGTGAGGGAGTAGTCGACGCGGGGCGGGATCACCGGCTTGGCGTCGCGGTGGACCATGCCGTCGCGTTCCAGGGTCTGCAGGGTCTGGGTCAGCATCTTCTCGCTGACCCTGCCGATCCCCCGGCGCAGTTCGCTGAAGCGGTACGGGCGGTCGAGCAGCGCGATCAGGACGAGGGTGCCCCAGCGGCTGGTGAGGTGCTCCAGGGCGCCGCGCTGCGGGCACATCGCCTCCCCGCCGGCGAGCCGCAGCCCGTCTGCGAGTGCCGTCTCAGTTGCTGCCATGCCCCCACTGTACGGCCGGGCCGGCTTTGCCCGGGAGCCGGTGCGCGGGGCCCCGGGGCATCCGATCGCCTCGATCGGACCAGCAAGAATCGGCACGGGGCCCGCGTCGCGACAAGACTCGGACGCGAAGGGGCCCGGGGCCGGGCATCCGTCCGCAGCGATCGGGCGGGGCTCGCCGTCCCCACTTCCCCGCCCCTTCGTTCCCCCTCCCGTTTCCCCCGTTTCCCCCGTTTCTTCCTTCCCCCCTGCCCTCCTCCGGAGCCGGTCCGGCCACGCCCGAGCGCGTCCTTCGAGGCGCGTTCGTTCGTGCTGCCCGGGTCCGGGGGCGGCGAAAGGAGCCCCCCATGCGTTCACGCACCGCAGCCGCGACCTCCGTCGCGCTGAGCACCGCGGCCGTCCTGCTCGTCCCCGCGGCCATCCCGACCGCCACGGCCGCCGAGAACCGCCCGCGGATCAGCGGCCACCGCGGCGCCGCCGGGTACGCGCCCGAGAACACCCTGCCGTCCTTCGACAAGGCCGACGAGCTCGGCGTCGACTGGGTGGAGACCGATGTGCAGCGCACCAGGGACGGTGAGCTGATCCTGCTGCACGACCGGGACCTCCGGCGGACGACGAACGTCGAGTCGGTGTTCCCGTCCCGCGCGAGCCGCCCCGTCAGCGACTTCACCGCCGCCGAGCTGGCCCTCCTCGACGCGGGCAGCTGGAAGGACGCCCGGTTCTCGGGCACCCGCATCCCGACCCTCGGCCAGACGCTCGACCGGCTGGACCGCAACGGCCAGAGCCTGCTGCTGGAGATCAAGCAGCCGGATCTGCATCCGGGCATCGAGGGCGCCATCCTCGACGTGCTCGCCCGCAAGGGCTGGCTGGACGGCGACCATGTCGACCACCGGCTGATCGTCATGAGCTTCGGTACGAACGCGGTGCGGACGATCCACCGGAAACGGCCGGAGCTGAAGACGTCCGTGCTGGTCTCGGCCCGGCCGTCGGCCTCCGCCCTGCGCGGGTACGCGGCCTACGCCGACCAGGTCAACCCGGACTACCGGCAGGTGTCCGGTGACTTCGTGGCCGCCGTGCACGCGCTCAAGGGCGCGCACGGCAAGCCGCTGGAGACCATCCCCTGGGTGATCAACACCGCGTCGGCGGCCCGGACGGTCGCCGGGTGGGGAGCGGACGGCATGACGAGCGACCTCCCGGACGTGGCCGCCCGAGCCCTCGGCTGACCGCCCCCGGGGATCCCCGCCCTCAGGCGCCGCGGGCCGCCCGTACGAACGCGGTGATGAGGGCGGGGTCCTTGACGCCCCGGCTGCTCTCCACCCCGCTGGAGACGTCGACGCCCCAGGGCCGGGTGACGGCGACGGCGTCCCGGACGTTGTCCGGGGTGAGCCCTCCGGCGAGCAGCCACTTGTCCCCGGAGCCGACCGGGGTCCACCGGGACCAGTCCCAGGCGACCCCGGACCCCGGCACCGGGGCGTCGAGCAGCAGCATGTCCTCACCGAGCTCGCCGCAACGCGGCACGGCGTCGCCGAAGGCGGCCGCCCGGATCAGCGTCCAGTCGCCCGTGGCGAGTTCGTCGTAGTAGCCCCGCTCCTCCGGGCCGTGCAGCTGGACGGCCCGGATGCCGGACTCGACGGCCAGGGACCGTACGTCGTCGAGGGGTTCGGCGCGGAACACGCCGACCGTGAGGACGTGCGCGGGCACCCGCCGGGCGAGCCGCGCGGCCGTGGCGGCGTCGATCCGGCGGGGGCTGGCCGAGAACACGAACCCGATGGCGTCGGCGCCCGCCTCGACGGCCGTGTCGACGTCCCGCTCGGTCTTCAGACCGCAGATCTTGACGAAAAGGGAGTCACTGGAGTTGCTCACGGACCCAAGCCTGCCGCATCGGGAACGGAAGCCGCACACAGGAATGTGACGCAGGCCACATCACAGTCCCCGATGACTTCACCCCCGCTCCCCGGTCCACACGTACGACATCACCGACCCCGACGGGAGCGCCACCATGACCGCCGCCGCAGCCAAGGGCCCCGCCTCCTACTTCCCGTCCATCGAGAAGAAGTACGGCCGGCCGATCGCGGAGTGGAAGGAGCTGATCCGCTCCTCACCGCTGACCCGGCACATGGAGCTCGTGAACTGGCTGAAGTCCGAGCACGGACTCGGCCACGGCCACGCCAACGCGCTCGTCGCCGACACGCTCGCGGAGCGCTAGGCTCCGCGCCGCGACCATTTGTACCGTTTGATCACCTTTAAACCGTCTTCGATCCCGAGGAGGTTGCGATGGCCTCGCGACTCAACCCCTACCTCAGCTTCAACGGCGACGCCCGTGCGGCGCTGGAGCACTACAAGGACGTCTTCGGCGGCACGCTGAACCTGAGCACCTTCGGCGAGTTCGGCCAGGCGGACAGCCCGCAGGCGGACCAGATCATGCACGGCATGCTGGAGGCCCCGAACGGCTTCACGCTGATGGGCGCCGACACCCCGCCGGGGATGGACTACAGCCCCAGCGGCAACGTCTCCGTGAGCGTCAGCGGCGACGACGACGCCGAACTGCGCGGCTACTGGGAGAAGCTGTCCGCCGGGGCCCAGGTGTCCGTCCCGCTGGACAAGCAGATGTGGGGCGACGTCTTCGGCATGTGCACCGACCGCTTCGGCATCACCTGGCTGGTCAACATCGCCCAACAGCGGGGCTAGAGCCTCCCGGCTAGGGCCTGTTGGGAAAGTCCCGTCGTCCGCCCGGAGGGCGGGCCCGGCGGCGTCGTGGGGGCCCCTCCCGCGCGAGCGAAGCCGAGCGTGGGGGAGCGTGCTCTCGGCGTGCCGGGGGGAGACCCTCGTACTGGATGTACTTGGGGCTTCGCCGGCGCGGCGAGTGGGGGTGCCCCCTCTGGGGGAGCGTGCCAGGCGTCGCCGGGCTGGGGGTACCCCCTCTGGGGGAGGGGCTTTCGCAACAGGCCCTAGACCTCGTACCGGCCGACCTCGAGGAAGTACCGCAGTTCCTCCGGGGTGCCGCCGATCGCGGCCTGGGCCGCCGCGCGCAGCGCGTCGCTGATGTCGGTCCGCGCCAGGATCCTCGCGATGGCGACCCGGTCGTCCTCGGCCTGGGCGAGCCGGTAGCCGGTGGCGAGGAAGGCCACCCGGTCCTCGATCGTGCCGTCGAGGGCCTCCGTGGCCTCCCGGTGGACCGCCTTGCCGCTGTCGGGGTCGGCGAGGATCCGGGCGATCGCCACCTTGTTGTCCTCGTCCTGGGCGAGCACGATGCCCGTCTTCAGGAAGGCGCGCAGGTCGTCGACGGTGCCGTCGAGCGCCTCCTGGGCCTCCCTGCGCACCGCCTTGCCCGTGCTCTCGTCGGCGAGGATGCGCGCGATCTCGATCCGCAGCTCGTCCTCCGTCATCGAGTCGTACGGCGACTCCGCGTCGGCGGCCGGGTCCGCGGCCGTCGTGGCGGACGCCGTGACGGCCGCGGAGTCCGGGACGGCGGCCGCGAAGGACGGCGAGGCGAGCAGCAGGGCCGGGGTCAGCGCGCCCACGGCCACGGCGAGCGCCACACGCGAAGGTCTCATTGTCGTTCCCCCATGATTGATTGGCTTGGTGCCGACGGGAAGATCCTTCAGAACCGAACACCGCCGCGCACTGTGCGGACCGAGCAGTCTTGACCGCCGGTTCGTTGCCGGAACACAGACACGGGGGGCGTGGTGGCGGGGGAGATTCCCGAGCAGTACCTGGACGGCTACACCCGGCTGCTGACGGAGGTCACGGCCACCGGCCGCCGGCTCACCCGGGCGGAGCTGGAGTCCCGGCGCGCCCTCGGCGAACGGGCCGCCGACGCCGGTCACGGGCTGCGCGCCCTGGTCAGCGCCCATCTGGCCGCCGCCCGCTCGGTCCGGCCCGACTCCCCCGGCTCCGCCGACAGCACCCTGGCCGCCGTACAGCAGGTGGTGGACGCCCTGGCCGAGGGGTACGAGCGGGCGCAGCGGCTCGCCGTACGACGGGAGGAGGCGGCCCGCCGGGAGTTCATCGACGACCTGCTCTACGGCCGCAGCGACCTGGGCCGCCTCGCCCAGCGCGCCGAACGCTTCGGTCTGCACCTGTCGCACACCCACGCCGTCGCCGTCGCCCGGGGCCCGGCCGCCTACGACGAGGGCGACCCGGTACCCCGCCGGGTGGAGCAGGCGCTGCTCGCCCGGTTCGGCGACCGCGAGGTGCTGCTGACCACCAAGGACGGCTTGTTGGTGTGCGTCGCCCCCGGTCAACGGGGCGAGATCCTGCCCGCCTTCGCCCGGCAGGCGCGGGCCGCGACAGGCGGCGGCCGGGTGGCGATCGGCCGCCCGCAGCCCGGCCCCGGCGGGGTCGTCCAGTCGTACGAGGAGGCCCGGAGCGCCCTCGAACTCGCCGCGCGGCTGGGCCTGGACGACCCGGTGCTGCGCGCCGCCGATCTGCTCGTCTACCCGGTCCTGACCCGCGACCGGCAGGCGATGGCCGACCTCGTGCAGGCCGTGCTCGGCCCGCTGACCGCCGCCCGCGGCGGCGCGGAGCCCCAGCTGGCCACGCTCGCCGCCTACTTCGACTCGGGCTGTGTGGCGGCCCAGGCCGCCCGCCGACTGTCGCTGAGCGTGCGGGCCCTGGCATACCGGCTGCAACGCATCCACCAGCTCACCGGCGTCGACCCCACCGACCCCGCGCACCGCTACACCCTGCAGACCGCCGTGATCGGCGCCCGCCTCCTCGACTGGCCCGCCCAGCCCCTCTGACAACCCCTCCGACAGCCCCCCACAGCCTGCCCACGAAAACGACATGAACGGTTCACATCATGTCCACATCCGGCAGGTTGAGGGGACAGGAACCCGCCATTGACTCTCCCCGCGCGCCTCGATCACGAAGCCGTATGGGGAGAACCGTTTCCTTAGGGGGACCGCAGTGGCGTCCGCAGTGGAGGTTTCCGGCGCGCCGGAACCCGACAGACCCGTTCCTCGACGGCTGCACACGGCCCGTGGCCCAGGTGACCGGGTCTTCCGGTACCAGCTGACGGCCACCGGCGTCACCGTCCTCGCCATCATGGCGGCCGTGGGACTGTTCCTGCTGCTGAGGGCCGGTCAGGCCCTGCGCGCCAAGGGCTTCTCCTTCCTCACCACCGCCGCCTGGCAGCCGGACGTCCACAACTTCGGCATCGCGGCCGTGCTCACCGGCACCCTGCTGATCGCCGCCGTCGCGGTGACGATCTCCGTGCCGCTGGCCGTCGGAACCGCGCTGTTCATCTCCGACGTGGCCCCGCGCGGACTGCGCCGCACCCTCGTCACCATGGTCGACCTGATGGCCGCCGTCCCCTCCGTGGTCTACGGCCTGTGGGGGCTGTTCTTCCTCCAGCAGCACGTCATCGGGCTGTCGCGCTGGCTGTCGACCTGGCTCGGCTGGATCCCGCTGTTCGCCGTCGACGGCACCAGGCCCGGTGAGCCGCTCGCCTCCGACAGCGTCTACACCGCCTCCACGTTCGTCGCCGGGATCGTCGTCGCGCTGATGGTCGCGCCGATCCAGTGCTCGGTGATGCGGGAGGTGTTCGCCCAGGCGCCGGCGGGCGAGCGGGAGGGCGCGTACGCGCTCGGCGCCACCCGCTGGGGCATGATCCGCGCGGTCGTCCTGCCGTACGGCAAGGGCGGCATCATCGGCGGCACGATGCTCGGCCTCGGCCGGGCGCTCGGCGAGACCATCGCCGTCTACCTGATCATCTCGCCGGTCTTCACCATCCAGCCGCACATCCTGCAGACCGGCTCGAACTCGGTCTCCTCCCTGATCGCCCTGCACTACGGCGACGCCTCGACCTTCGGCATGTCGGCGCTGATGGCGGCGGGCCTCGCGCTGTTCCTGCTCACCCTGGCGGTCAACTTCACCGCCTCCTCCATCGTGGCCCGCTCCCGGTCCGGCGCACAGAGCGAGGCATGAGATGACCGTCGTGGACCACGCCCCCGCCAAGCCGGCCGAGCCCACCGAGGCCGCCGAGGCCGCCGCCCCGGCCCCCGAACTCCCCGACGTCCCGCGCCGCATCGGCGGCCTGACCCGCTCCGGTGTCCTGTCCCTCTCGGGAGCCGCGGCCTCCGGTCTGTGCGTCGCCGTCCTGCTGTTCGGCCAGATCGCCCCGTTCTCCGGCGACCTGGGCTTCACCGTCACCGCGTACACCGCCTTCCTCGCCGTCTACGCCGTCCTCACCGGTCTGGAGGAGGACGGCCAGGCGGTACGCGACCGGGTGATGACGGTCGTCCTGTGGACGGCGGCCGGACTCCTCTTCAGCGCGCTCGCCCTGGTCGTCGGCTTCACGGCCTGGCGGGGCCGCGAGGCGCTCCCGCACGGCAACTTCTTCACCCAGGACATGCAGGCGGCCGGCCCGCTCGACCCGCTGAGCCACGGCGGCATCGCCCACGCCATGCTCGGCACCCTGATCATGATCGCCATCGCGCTCACCATCACGGTCCCGCTGGGCCTGGCCTGCGCGGTCTACCTCAACCAGATCCCGGGCCGCTTCTCCCGGTTCGTGCGCACCATCGTCGAGGCGATGACCGCGCTGCCGTCGATCGTGGCCGGTCTCATGGTGTACGCCGTCTGGATCCTCGGCCTCGGCATGCAGAAGTCGGGACTGGCGGCGGGCTTCGCGATCAGCGTGATGATGCTGCCGATCGTGATCCGCGCCTCGGACGTGGTCCTGCGCCTGGTGCCCGGCACCCTCACCGAGGCGGCGGAGGCCCTCGGCGCCCCCCGCTGGCGGACGGTCTGGCACGTCGTCCTGCCGACGGCCCGCTCCGGCCTCGCCACGGCGGTCATCCTCGGCACCGCGCGCGGCATCGGCGAGACCTCCCCCGTCCTGCTGACGGCGGGCTTCACGGCGGCCCTGAACGCCGACCCGACGAACGGCCCGATGGTCTCCCTCCCCCTGGCCGTCTTCAACTTCGTCAAGTCCCCCGAGCCCACGATGATCGCCCGCGGCTTCGGCTCGGCGGCGGTCCTGATGGCCATCGTCCTGATCCTCTTCGCGATCGCCCGAGTGATCGGCGGCAGGGGCCCGGGCCACCAGACGAAACGCCAGGCACGACGAACGGCGCGAGCGTCCCGACGGGACGCCGAAAGATACGCGGACAGCAACTCCCTCAGGGGCGCGGGACTGTACCCATATGCGGCTCCGCCGCGGAGCGCGACCAGCCACACACGACCCGCACCCGACAACGGAGACAGCGACCGATGATCAACGCCCTCAGACGGCTCGGCATCCTGGCCGCACTCATAGGCATCCTCGGCACCCTCACCGGCGCCCCCGCCCAGGCCGACACCTACACCCCCATCGCCGGCGCCGGCTCCACCTGGGCCGAGAACGCCGTCGACGAATGGCGCAGGGCCGTCAACCAGTACGGCATGCGCATCAGCTACGCCGGCACCGGTTCGTCGGACGGCCGCCGTCAGTTCCTCTCCGGCACCGTCGACTTCGCCGTCTCCGACATCCCCTTCCAGACCAACCCCACCGACGGCAGCGCGGCCGAACGCCCCGCGCAGGGCTCGTACGCCTACATGCCGATCGTCGCCGGCGGCACCGTCTTCATGTACCACCTGACGGTCAACGGCAAGCGGGTCACCAACCTCCGCCTCTCCGGTGACGTGGTCACGAAGATCTTCACGGGGGCCGTGAAGACCTGGGACGACCCGGTGATCAAGGCGGACAACCCCGGGCTCCAGCTCCCGCACCGCCCGATCGTGCCCGTGGTCCGCTCCGACGGCTCCGGCTCGACCGCCCAGTTCACGATGTGGATGGCCGCCCAGCACAAGGCGCTGTGGCAGGCGTACTGCGCCAGGGTCGGCCGCTCGGGGGCGTGCGGGCAGACCTCGTACTACCCGACGGTCTCGGGGATGATCGCCCAGTCCGGCGACCTCGGTGTCGCCGGTTACGTCGCCCAGAACTACGGCGAGGGCGCGATCGGTTACGTCAACTACTCCTACGCCCTCAACGCGCACTATCCGGTCGCCAAGGTCCTCAACCACGCCGGCTACTACACCGAGCCCACCCCGCAGAACGTGGCGGTCTCGCTGCTCAAGGCGAAGATCAACACGAACAGGAACTCCGCCGACTACCTCACCCAGCAGCTCGACGGCGTCTACAACGACAGCGACAAGCGCAACTACCCGCTGTCCAGCTACTCGTACATGATCCTGCCGCTGAAGGTGCAGGGCACCTTCACCAAGGCCAAGGGCAAGACGCTCGGCGCGTTCTCCTACTACTTCATGTGCCAGGGCCAGCAGCAGGCGCCCGACCTCGGCTACTCGCCGCTGCCGATCAACCTGGTGCAGGCGGGCTTCGACCAGATCCGCCGGATCCCGGGTGTGCAGGCGCAGAGCATCAACATCCGCAACTGCAACAACCCGACCTTCACCACCAACGGCCGCAACAAGCTCGCCGAGACCGCGCCCTACCCGAAGGACTGCGACAAGAAGGGCGCCGCGCCCTGCGCCACGGGCAGCGGCGGCGCCAAGTCGACCGGTGCCAACGGGGGTTCGGGCGGGGCGTCCGGCGGCTCCACCGGCGGGACCGGGGCCTCGGGCGGCACGGGCAGCGGCGGCGGCACGGGCGCGTCCGGCTCCGCCGGGCAGCCCTCCGTCGACCCCGACACCGGCCAGACCCTGAGCCCGGGCGGCACGGCCTCGTCGAGCGGCGCCTCCGGGGGGACCGCGGCGGACGGCACGGTCGCCCTCGCCCAGCCGGTCGCGGTCGCCGGGCACTCCGGCTGGACCTCCACCCAGACACTGATGCTGCTCGCCGCGTTCCTCGTCCTCGCGCTGATCCTGCTGCCCTCGCTGGTGTCCCGGCTGCTGCGGGGCGACGGCTCCTCGAACGGGGGGACGCGATGAAGGCCGTACGACGGATCCTGGTCCGTCTCGTCGCCGGCGCCGCCGTGGGAGCCCTCGCCGGGCTCGCGGTCGCCCAGGCCGCCCCGCCCGCGACCGCCGCGAGCGACGGCGCCGACTCCGCCGTCACCGTGTCCGGTCGCGGCGAGTTCCAGGACATGAGGTTCACGGTCTCCCAGACCGCCGACCTCACCAGCCAGGCCGTCACCGTCTCCTGGACCGGCGGCACCCCGAGCACCTTCGCGGGCACCCTGTTCGACACGGACTTCGTGCAGATCATGCAGTGCTGGGGCGACGACGACGGCACGGTCCCGGCCAACCCGGGCCCCTCGCGCACCCAGTGCCAGTACGGGGCCTCCCCGACCACCGACCGGGGCAGCTGGCCCGGCAACGACTTCGACGACACCCGCCGGGTCTTCTACAGCGCCGACCCCACCAACTACGGCCAGGACGACCGCTTCGGCGCCACCAACCCCAACGCTCCGGGCGAGGTGCCGTTCAAGCCGGTCAGCGGCGCCACCGTCACCTCGAACACGCAGAACAACCCGTACTTCAACCGCAACACCACCAACGAGATCGACTTCGCCCGCACCGGCGCCGACGGCACCGGCAAGGAGTTCTTCGAGGTGCAGACCGCCAACGAGGCCCCGCACCTCGGCTGCGGCGTCGCCGTGAAGACCGACGGGGTGTCCAAGCCGCGCAGCTGCTGGCTGGTGATCGTCCCGCAGGGCCACCTGGACCTCGACGGCAAGCCGTACGCGGACCACAGCCAGGTCAACGCGGGCTCCCCGGTCTCCTCCACCAACTGGAAGAACCGCGTCGCGATCCCGCTGCACTTCAACCCGGTCGGCACCAACTGCGCCCTCGGCTCCGACGAGCGGCCCACCACCGGCAGCGAGCTGGCCGCCGACGCCATGACCAGCTGGCAGACCGCCCTGTGCGCCACCGGCAAGGTCTACGGCTACACCGAGCTCGGCGAGCCCGACACCCGCGCCCGCCTCGGCAACGACGGCTCCTCCGGACTCGCCTTCACCACCCGCGCGCTGGGCGCCGACGCGGGCACGAGCGCCCCGGACGACACCACCGTCTACGCGCCGACCGCGCTCTCCGGCACCGTCATCGGCTTCACCGTCGAACGCAGACCCAAGGCCACCGCCCCCGAGGCCACCCAGAGACTCGCCGGGACCAGGGTCGAGTCCCTCCGGCTCAACCCCCGTCTGGTGGCCAAGCTGCTCACCGAGTCCTACCGCAACTCCCCCTGGGGAGCGGTCGTCGGCACCACCGCCGCCCAGGGCTACGGCTGGGCGAAGGGCAACCCGGCCGGTCTGGCGAGCGACCCCGAGTTCATCGCGCTCAACCCCGAGTTCGCCGAGCTGTCGGTCGCCGAGACCCCGGCCACCGACACGGATCTGCTGACCTCGCTCGGCCACTCCGACTCGGCCCGCGCCGTGTGGCAGTGGATCGTCGCCGACAAGGACGCCCGCGGCTTCCTCGCGGGCGTGTCCGACGACTGGGGCATGCGGGTCAACCCGTACTTCAGCACCAACACGGACCTGAACCCGACCGGTTTCGCCTTCGACCCGGCGAACACCGACACCTACCCCAAGAGCGACCCGTGGTGCACGATCCCGCCGGGCACCGGCGCCACCGAGAAGCAGTGCATGATCGACTTCCACCCGTACGTGGCGGACATGCACGCCGGCGCCCTGCACACCCTGCGCACCGACAGCCTGTGGAAGGCGACCTGGGACCCGCTGGCCAGCCCGCCCGCGTACAAGAACCCCGGCCCGCAGACCGTCGGCTCCCGCTTCATGATCACCATCACGGACGCCGCCTCCGCCGCCCGCTACGGGCTGACGACCGCGAAACTGCTCAACGCCGCCGGCCGGTACGTCGCCCCCAGCGGCGTCTCCCTGACCGCCGCCGCCGCGAGCGCCACCGGCAAGGGCGCCCCCGAGATCAGCCCCGCCAAGGCCACCGCGAAGGGCGCCTACCCGCTCTCCCAGCTGGTCTACGCGGCCGTACGCCCCGCGAAGCTCGACGCCGCCGCCCGCAAGGACTACGCGACCCTGCTGCGGTACGCGGCGGGCACCGGGCAGACCGCGGGCGCCGACCCGGGCCTGCTCCCCGCCGGCTACGCCCCGCTCTCGCGGACGCTGCGCACCCGGACCACCCAGGCCGCCGACGCGATCCTGCACTACAAGGCCACCTCCACCGGGAGCGGCGACGGATCGGCCGCGGGCGGCGGCTCCGGCGGCTCCACCACCACGGGCGGCACCACCGGTGACCTCTCCGGCGGCACGACGGGCGGCGCCACCGCCGGCGGCACCGGCGCGAGCGCCAGTGCCACGCCGAGCAGCGCGGCCTCCTACGACGGCGGCAAGGCCGTACAGACCACCGCCGCCGGCGCCACGCCCGCCGACCCCGCGAACCCGCTGCGCTACGCCGTCCCCCTCGGCGCCGCCCTCGGCGCCGCGGCCGGGGTGGGCGCCCCCTTCGCGGGCGGCAGCCGGCTGCGCCTGCCGCTGCGGCTGCCGCTCCCCGGCGGCCGCACGGTGACCGTCGTACCGGAGATCGCCCTGCCCGAACGGCTGCGGAAACTCCTGCGGCCCTGAGCGCCCCCACACCGGGCGGCACTCCCACGGACGGCCGCCCGCCCCGAAGGACAGTCGGGGCGGACGGCCCGCACCACCCTGCCAGATCGCTCCACCCCTCGCTCCACCTCTTGCTCCACCCCATGCACCACCTCTTGCACCACCTCTTGCTCCACCCCCTTCTCCACCCCTTTTCGCACAGTCACGGAGACTCTCCATGCGCAGAACGCGTTCCACGGCCGCGCTCGTCGCCGCCGCAGTGGTGGCCGGCGGTGTGGCTCTCGCGAGCCCGGCGTACGCCGACCCCACCCCCGCCGGGACCTTCCGCCAGCTGGTCGGCGTGGGCTCCGACACCACCCAGGACGTGCTCAACGCCCTCGCCGGCGACACCGTGGGCGGCAAGGACTACTCCGGCACCGCCGTGAAGTCGGCGTCCGGCGCGGGCATCGCCTCCTACGACGCGATCGGCTCGTCCACGATCCAGACCCGCTCCGGCGGCCCGTCGTTCACCCGCCCGAACGGCTCCGGCCCGGGCCGTGCGGCGCTCAGCATGTCCCTCACCGGCGACAAGTTCCCCAACAACGACGGTGTCGCCGTCGGCGGCCAGGTCGACTTCGCCCGCTCCTCCGGCGGCCCGAGCTTCTCCGGCAACGCCCTCACCTACATCCCGTTCGCCCGGGACGCGGTCGGCGTCGCGGTCCGCGGCACCGGCCTGGACTCGCTGTCGGTCTCGCAGCTGCACGACATCTACATGGCGGGCGGCGTACGCACGCTGAACGGCACGACCCTGCACCCGGTCCTGCCGCAGACCGGCTCCGGCACCCGCAAGTTCTTCCTCAACGCGATCGGCCTGAACGAGAACACGGTCGACACCAGCCTGCCGACCGTCCAGGAGAACCAGGCCAACGCGGCCCTCACCGAGGACGGCACGCTCGTCCCGTTCTCCGTGGCCAGCTGGATCGCCCAGGCCAACGGCGTCGCCCCCGACTACAGCTCCACCGCGATCACCGCGGGCGGCCACCTGGCCAGCATCACGCTGCCGGGCGACTCCGGCGCCACCACCCCGGTCAGCACTGTCAACGGCAAGCTGGCCCCGGTCCCCGGCTACTTCGAGAACTCCACCTTCGGCCGCGATGTCTACAACGTCGTCCCGAGCCGCGCGGTCGACACGACCAGCGTCTTCTTCGACAAGGACCTCTACGACGTCTTCGTCACCAGCGGCGACCACGAGGCGGCCCTCGCCTCCGACAACGCCGAGAAGGTCATCGCGGCCTTCGGCTTCCTGAACGAGTCGTACAACGGCTCGATCAACCTGGCCAAGCACGCCAAGGTCGGCGGTCTGGAGATCTCGGGCCTGACCACGCCCGGCGCGCCCGTCCTGAAGTCCACCGTGGGCGACGCGAGCGTCAAGCTGACCTGGACCGCGCCCAGCCCGGCCCCCGCGCAGCCCGTCACCGACTACCGCGTCACCCTGAAGGACGCGGACGGCGGCGTCGTCGCCACGAAGGACGTGCCGGCGAGCACCACCTCGTACTCCTTCACCGGTCTGGCCACCGGCACCTACACCGCCACCGTGGCCGCCGCCACCGTCGTCGGCAACGGCACGGAGGCGAGCTGGACCGGCGCGGTCAAGTACGCCAGCACCACGAAGGCGACCGCCGCGACCACCGCGTACGGCAAGACCCCGAAGGTCGCGGTCACCGTCACCGGCTCGCACTCCGTCGCCCCGACCGGCAAGGTCACGGTCAAGGAGGGCTCCACCACCCTCGGCACCGGCACCCTCAGCGGCGGCAAGGTCACCCTCGGGCTGTCGAACCACCTCAAGGTCGGCACGCACTCCCTGACCGTGTCCTACGCCGGCAGCACCAAGCTGAACGCGTCCGCGGTGAAGGTCTCCCTGAAGATCACCAAGGCGACGCCGTCGGTCGCGACCACCGCCCCGGCCTCCGTGAGCCACACCGCCCGCGCCAAGGTCACCGTCAAGGTCACCGCGACCGGCACCACGCCCACCGGCACGGTCCGGATCTACCAGGGCACCAAGGTGATCGCCACCGGCACCCTGAGCGGCGGCAAGGTCACCGTCACCCTGCCCAAGCTGGCCAAGGGCCGCCACACCCTGCACGCGAGCTACCTGGGCTCCTCGACGGTGAACGCCAAGACCGGCGCGAACTTCGTCGTCAAGTCCACCTGATCCATCACCTGATCCATCACCTGATCCACCACCGGACCCCGGCGGCCGGGGAGACCACTGAGGGAGTGTCTCCCCGGCCGACCGGCCCCTACGCCCTGAAGGAGGCGGGCCGCCGTGACGGTCGCCGTACCTTTGACGCTCCCCGGCGTCCGCAGCGTCACCGCCGTCCGCCATCTCGCCCGCGGCGGCCTGCTCGGCCTCGCCGCCCTGCTGCTCGGCATCACCGCACAGCTGCTGGTGATCAGCGGCGCCCAGGAACACTCCGCACAGCACGCGGCCTTCGACGAACTGCGCAACCAGCTCGCCCTCGGCACCGCCCCGGTCGCGCAGACCGACCAGGACGGCCGGCTGCTCGCCCCCGGCACCCCGGTCGCGATCGTCGACGTCCCCAGCCTGGGGATGAACCAGGTCGTCCTGGAGGGCACCGACTCCTCCGTCCTCACCGACGGCCCCGGTCACCGCCGCGACACCCCGATGCCCGGCCAGGCCGGCACCAGCGTCCTGATGGGCCGCGCCGCCGCCTACGGCGGCCCCTTCAGCGGGCTCTCCGCCCTCACGGCGGGCGACACGTTCAGCGTGACCACCGGCCAGGGCAAGGCGACGTACCAGGTCAGCGGCGTACGAAGGGCCGGTGACCCGGCGCCCGCACCGCTCGCCGCCGGCAAGGGGCGGCTCGTCCTGGTCACCGCCACCGGCTCCCGGTTCATCCCGTCCGGTGTCCTGCGCGTGGACGCCGACCTGATGTCCACGCCCTTCCCGACCCCGGCCGCGGTGATCCGCTCCGGCACGCTCCCCGAGTCCGAGGAGCCGCTGGCCCGGCCCGGCGGGGTGCCGTGGCCGCTGGTGATGTGGCTCCAGGCGCTGCTGCTCGCCGCGGTGGCCGCCGTCTGGGCCTGGCACCGGTGGGGCCGCCACCAGACCTGGATCGTGTTCGCCCCGGTCGTCGCGGTCCTCGGCCTCCAGGTCGCCACCCGCACCACCGAGCTCCTGCCCAACCTGCTGTGAGGTGTCAGCCATGACCGAAGTGACCGAAGTGACCGACCTGACCAAAGCGACCGAAGCGACCGAAGCCACCGGGACCCTGACGGACGACACCGTCGTCCTGCCGCCCGCGATCCCCGCGATCCCCGGGATCCCCGGCGCCGCGCCCGCCACCCTCGACGCCCGCGCCGTCTCGGCCTGGTTCGGCACCCACCAGGTGCTCAGCCGGGTGTCGCTGACCATGCCCGCCGGCCGGGTGACCGCGCTCATCGGCCCCTCCGGCTGCGGCAAGTCGACCTTCCTGCGCACCCTGAACCGGATGCACGAGATGATCCCGGCCGCCCGCTTCGGCGGCGAGGTGCTCTTCGAGGGCGAGGACATCTACGACTCCTCGTGGCGGCTCACGGACGCCCGCCGCAGGATCGGCATGGTCTTCCAGAAGCCGAACCCGTTCCCCGCCATGTCGATCTACGACAACGTGGTCGCGGGCCTGCGTCTGACCGGCGTCCGCGCCGGCCGCCGCGAGAAGGACGTCCTGGTCGAGGAGTCCCTGTCCCGGGCCGGCCTGTGGAAGGAGGTCAGGGACCGGCTGCGGCAGCCCGGCGGCGCGCTCTCCGGCGGCCAGCAGCAGCGGCTGTGCATCGCGCGTGCCCTCGCCGTACGGCCCCGGGTGCTGCTCATGGACGAACCCTGCTCCGCCCTCGACCCCACCTCGACCCGCCGCGTGGAGGAGACCATCCAGGAGCTGGCCGGGCAGGTCACGGTCGTGATCGTCACCCACAACATGCAGCAGGCCAACCGCGTCTCCCAGCAGTGCGCCTTCTTCCTCGCCGAGCAGGGCACCCCCGGCGGGATCGTCGAGGCGGGCCCCACCGAGGACATCTTCGGCTCCCCGCAGGACCAGCGGACGGCGGACTACGTGGCGGGCCGCTTCGGCTGACCCCGCCGACAGGACGCGGCGTGACGGAAAATCGACGGTATGAGGATCTCCCAGCGCGCCCGGGCCATAGCCCCCTTCTACGCCATGGAGTTCGGCAAGCAGGCCGCCGACCTGGAGGCGGCGGGCCACCACGTCGTCAAACTCAGCCTGGGCGAGCCCGACTTCGGCGCGCCGCCCGCCGTCCTCGCGGCGATGCGGAACGCCATGGACGGCCGGCCCATGGCCTACACGGCGGCGCTCGGCCTGCCCGCGCTGCGCCGGGCGATCGCCCGCTTCTACGCCGACCGGCACGGCGTCGAGGTCGACCCGGCCCGGGTGGCCGTCACCGCGGGCGCCTCCGCCGCGCTGGTGCTGGGCGCCGCCGCCCTGGTCGACCCCGGCGACGAGGTGCTGATCGCCGACCCCTCCTACCCCTGCAACCGGCAGATCATGGAGAGCTTCGGCGCCCGCGTCACCCTCGTCCCGACCACCCCCGCCTCCCGCTTCCAGCTGGACGCGGCGTCCGTACGGTCGCACTGGTCGCCGGAGACCCGTGGCGTCATGATCGCCACCCCCTCCAACCCCACCGGCACCTCGGTCCCGGCGGACGAGCTGGAGGCCCTGTGCGCCCTGGCCCGGGAGCGCGGGGCGTGGCGGCTGGTCGACGAGATCTACCTCGACCTCAGCGACCCCGACGAGCTCGGCCGCCCGCCGGGCAGCGCCCTGGCGCACGACCCCGGCGCGGTCGTCATCAACAGCTTCTCGAAGTACTTCGGCATGACCGGCTGGCGGCTCGGCTGGTGCGTCGTCCCCGAGGCCCTCGTGCCCGCGCTGGAGCGCCTCGCCCAGAACTACTTCCTGTGCGCCTCCGCCCCGGCCCAGCACGCCGCCCTGGCCTGCTTCACCCCCGAGTCGCTGGCCGTGGTCGAGGCCCGCCGGGTGGAGTTCGCCGAACGCCGCGCACTCGTCCTGGACGGCCTGGAGCGCATCGGCCTGCCCGTCCCCGTCCCGCCCGACGGCGCCTTCTACGCCTACTTCGACGTCAGCGCCACCGGCCTGACCTCCTGGGACTTCTGCGCACGCGCCCTGCGGGACGCCCACGTCGCCCTCACCCCGGGCCGCGACTTCGGCATGGACACGGCCGAGACCCATGTACGGCTGTCGTACGCGGCATCGGCCGGCGAACTGACCGAGGGCATCACCCGCCTGAGCAAGTTCGTGGCCGGGCTCCAGCCCGGTCGGGGCCGTTCCTCCATCATTCGATGACTGGCGTACGGATGTTGTCGCCGCGATCACCGCGACACGCGCGCCACCGCGCAGCGTGAGCGTACGCACCGGGACTACTCCGTGCCGTCCGCCGGCAGGCGCTCCGGCAGCCCGAGCCGCGGGAACCGGTCGTCGTGGAAGATGACGATCTCGGTGATCGCCCCGCCGGTGATGCGTAGGACGTCGATCGTCAGCGGCAGGTACGCGTCCTCCTGCTCCCGCCAGAGGTAGAAGGCGAGGGCGGGCTGCCGGTTCACCGATGTGAGGACGCAGCGCAGGCGCCCCAGGTCCTCGAACCCGTCCTCGACCCAGTTGTTCACCACCGTGTCGCGGCCGACGTACAAGCCCGGGGTGGGCGGCATCGAGCAGCGGACGTCGTCCCGCAGCATGGCAGCGAGACCGTCGACGTCCTTGGCGACGCTCGCGTCGGTGAAGCGGCGCACCAGCTCGCGCGTCCCGGCGTCCTGTTCGCCGCCGGTCCAGTCCTGCCGCTCGGCGGGCAGGTGCTCCCGCATGCCGGAGCGGGCCCGCTGCAGCGCGCTGTTCACGGAGTGGACGGAGTCCCCGAGGAGCTCCGCGACGTCCTTGGCCGGCCAGCCGAGCACGTCCCGCAGGATCAGCACGGCCCGCGGACGCGGCGCGAGGTGCTGGACCGCGACCAGGTACGCCAGCTCGATCGTCTCCCGCGCGACGGCGACGGTCTCCGGCTCGTCCGCGTCGCCCGCGGTCAGCTCGTCGAGCAGCCGGTCCGGGTAGGGCTGCAGCCACGGCACCTCGCCGCCGGTCGCAGGCTCCGGGCGGCACTTGGCGAGCAGGTCCAGGCAGGCGTTGGTGGCGATCCGGTACAGCCAGGCCCGGAACGTCGACCGCCCCTCGAAGGTCTCCCGACGCCGCCAGGCACGGAGGAACGTTTCCTGCACGGTGTCCTCGGCGTCCTCGAACGACCCGAGCATCCGGTAGCAGTGCACGTGCAGCTCCCGCCGGTGCCGCTCCGCCAGCCCCGAGAACGCGGGCTCGTCGACCTCGCTCAGACCGCTCACGC
Organism: Streptomyces sp. NPDC005820; assembly: GCF_040630255.1. Lineage (NCBI taxonomy): Bacteria > Bacillati > Actinomycetota > Actinomycetes > Kitasatosporales > Streptomycetaceae > Streptomyces > Streptomyces sp. NPDC005820. The sequence continues at coordinate 12,665 of NZ_JBEXXE010000052.1, read as the reverse complement.
CCAGCTCCTCCAGCTGCGTGTCCGCACTCATCACGTCATCCTTCCGCCTCGTCGAGTCCCGTTGTAGATGTGACGGGTGCGGGCGCGGAAACTCATCACCGGGGTCGGTCGGCATGGCCGAGACAGCAGGAAGATCGTCCCCATGACCAGCAGCAGGGAGTTCGAGTACACCGTGCGCCGCACTCGACACGAAATCGGCCTGCGTCCGTCCCCGGCGCGATGAAGAATGCGCGTCATGGCACCCACACACGACACCCCGCACCTCACGCACATGGCCGCGCCGGAGGGCGTCGCCCCCGGCACCGGCTACACCCACGTGGTCATGGGGACCGGGCGGCTGGTGGCGGTCTCCGGGCAGATCGCCCTCGACGCCGACGGCAAGGTGGTCGGCGAGGGCGACCCGGCCGCGCAGGCCGCGCAGGTGTTCGAGAACCTCCGCCGCTGTCTGGCCGCGGCGGGCACCGGCTTCGAGACCGTCGTGAAGTTCACCTTCTACGTCACCGACGTCGCCCATCTGCCCGCCGTACGCGAGGCCCGCGACCGTTACATCGACGTGGCGCGCCCGCCCGCCAGCACCGCCGTGCAGGTGGCGGCCCTGTTCCGGCCGGAACTGCTGCTGGAGGTGGAGGCGCTGGCCCTCCTCCCCGAGTAGCCCATGGACTTCCCCCGGGTACTGCGCGAACGCCGTACCCGCCGGCAGGTCAGTCAGCTGGAGCTGGCGCTGCGGGCGGGGACGACGCAGCGCCATGTGAGTTTCATCGAGTCCGGCCGGTCCGTCCCCGGCCGGAACATGGTCGTACGGCTGGCCGAGTCGCTGGAGCTGCCGCTGCGGGAGCGCAACGAGCTGCTGCTGGCGGCCGGTTACGCGCCCGTCTACCCGGAGAGCTCGCTCGACGACCCGGTGCTGGCGCCCGTGCGGACGGCGATCGAGCACATCCTGCGCGGGCATCTGCCGTATCCGGCGCTGGTCGTGGACCGGCGGGGTGATCTGATCGCCGCGAACAGCGCCTTCGGCCTGCTCACCGAGGGGGCCGCCCCCGAGCTGCTCGGCCCGGGCCGCAACGCCTACCGCCTCGCCCTGCACCCGGCCGGTCTGGCCCCCCGCATCCGCAACCTCGCCGAATGGGCCCGCCACATCCTGGCCCGCCTGGACCACCTGCCGGAACTGCGCGCCGAACTCACCGGCTATGTACCGGAGTCGGAGCCGTCCGCCGGACTGCTCGGTTTCGCCGTACCGCTGCGGCTGGAGTCCTCCTACGGCGAGCTGAGCCTGATGACGACCGTGACGACCTTCGCCACCGCCGTGGACGTCACCCTCGCCGAGCTGAAACTGGAGGCCTTCCTGCCGTCCGACCCGGCGACGGCGGCAGCGCTCGCGAAGGCCGCCGGGGATCAGGCACGGGGGAATCAGGCGCCGGGGAATCAGGCGCCGGGGAACATGTAGTCGGTCCTGATCCGGCCGTCGTCGTCGAGCACGAGCACGTCCAGGCCCCCGCCCAGCACCTCACCGGTCTCGCCGGACACCGCCTCCCAGCCGAACTTGACGACTTCGTCGAGACGTACGGCGTCGGTGCGCGACCGGAAGACGAACCCCTGCTTCTCGACGAACCGTTCGTGGCTGCGCGCCACCCGGGTCTCGATGGCGTCGTACCCCTTCGCCTCCAAGGTCGTGTGGTCGAAGCCGAGTTCCGCGGCCTTCTCGCGGATCTCCACCGGGGGCTGGAGGACATGGGTGCCGTCCTCGGCCCACAACGCCTCGATGGCCGCACGTCGTTCGGCGGCGTCGGCCAGGTTCCACTGGGCTATGTAACGGTCGGCCAGCTGCTGGGCGTCGATCTCGGTCGTCGTCATGCGCATCTCCTTGCGGGGAAGTCCATCGGGGATCCGTCGCTTCGGCACCGATCCTGTGGCGCGCGCCGGGCACCGGCAATTCCCCGCGGGGAATGGTCATCCGTGGTCGAGGCCGTAGTCGAGGCTCGGATACCAGTCGCCGCGGCCGCCCGGGGTCAGGTCGAGGAGGTGCCAGACGGGGGCCAGCAGGTCGATGCCGCGTTCGGCGATGTCGTCGGCCATACGGGGGTGCACGGAGTAGAAGTGGCGGACCGTGCCGTCGGGGTCGCGGGTGAAGACGGAGACGGTGGAGTCCTGGCCGCCCTCCTCGTCCTCGCTGCCGAGGTCGTACTTGAAGGTGCTGTCGCCGCAGCTCAGCAGGCGCAGCCGGGGCCAGCGGCGGGCGCGGGCGTGTGCGCGCAGGGTGGGCGGGTCGGCGGCGGCGACCACGGCGAAGTCCGCGTTCCGTGTGACGTGGTGGGCGATGTTGCTGAAGCCGTCGATCCAGAGGGTGCACATCGGACAGGCGTCCGTCTGCCGCTTGCCGTACATGAAGTGGTAGACGATCAGCGGCCGGTCCGGGGCGGTGAACAGTTCGCCGAGCCTGACCTCGCGGACCGGAGCGTCCCCGGCGTCGAGGTCGGCGGGGCCCTCCAGGAACACGTAGTCCTCGACGGGCGGCCCCTGCGGCAGCGCCCGCCGACGGGCCGCGACCTCCTCCCGGTGGCGCATGAGGTCGATCTCGGCCAGGCGCAGTTCCTCGCGGGCGGCGAGGTACTCCTCGCTCTCCCCGGCCAGCCGGGTCTGCAGCCGCACCATGACGTCCTCCTGGGGTGGTCGTCCGTCCCGCCCCCTGCCGTCTCCTTCGAGTCTAGGCCGGTGCGGGGTCCGGCGTCCCGGCGCCGAGGGCCCGCAGGACGAACGGCAGCAGGCGGTCCGCCCCCGCCCTCGCGGCCTGCGCGTCCACCCGCTCGGGCGGTCGCGGCGTGATCAGGAAGTGGCTCAGCATCGGCCCGACGACCAGGTCGCCGAGCATCTCCGGGTCGTCGACCGGCGGGATCTCCCCCCGGTCCGCCGCCCGGACCACCGCCTCCTCCACCCGGCGCCGCACGGGCACCAGGAAGCTGGTCGCGAGGGCCTCGGCGAGGGCGTCGTTGTGCGCGGCCTCGCCGATGAGGGCGCGCATCAGCCGCCCGCTCTCCCCGGTCAGGCTCGCGGCCTTGTCCCGCAGGAGGGCCCGCAGGTCCCCTTCGAGGCTGCCGGTGTCGGGCTGCTTCACCAGATCCTCGGCGCGGGTCGTCGCGGCCGCGATCACCAGCTCCTCCTTCGACGACCAGCGGCGGTAGAGCGTCGCGGTGGAGACCCCGGCCCGGGCCGCCACCGCGCCGGTGGTCAGCCCGCCGTATCCGCTCTCGGCCAGCACGGCCAGCGTGGCCTCCAGCAGGGCGCGGTCCCGCCCGGCGTCCCGGGGGCGGCCCCGCCGGGGCGGACCGTCGGGCGCGGCACCGGGCGCGGCGTCCCGGCGCCCCGGGCCACCCGGCCCGGACCCGGCCGGGCCCACCCCGGCCTCACGCATCGGCCAGCCCCGGCAGATGCTCGGCCAGATGCATGGCGTGCAGCCGCTCGTACTGGGCGTGCGTGCAGCGGCCGTACGCCGGGTGGAGGCGGTGCGGTCCGGTGTGGGCGGTGAAGTGGGCCACCGCGTCCGCGAGCCGTGCCGCCGCCTCGGAGGCGGGGAGCCCGGGGTCGAGGGGCGGGGCGCCGTCGAGTTCCGCGTCGAGGGAGTGCCTGGTGGCGCCCCGGCGCAGGAAGAGGTGCTTGGCGAGGGTCCCGGCGGTGGCCCGGAAGAGGGCCGGCTTCAGCCGGGGGTATCCGGTCACCGAGTAGCCGACGGTCTGGGCGCAGTGCTGGAGCGTCTGGGAGAGGTTCCAGGAGCTGCCCGGCGCGAGGAGGTCGCTCTCGGGCCGGTCGAGGCACGCGCTCAGCTGCTCGGCGAGCCGGGTGAGGGGGGCGGGAGTGGGGGCGGGGGCGGTGGGCATGCCCCCAGTATAAGCAATACGAAACGAAAGACTTTCGTTTCGTATATCGTGCGCGCCATGACGCCCACGCCCCACACGGCCACCACCGCCGCCGACACCACCGCCACGACCACCCCGGCCGTCGCCCGCCTGCGTACCGCCTTCGCCACCGGCCGCACCCGCCCCCTCGCCTGGCGCAAGACCCAACTGCGCGCCCTGCGCGACCTCCTGACCACCCACCAGGCCGACTTCGCCGCCGCCCTCCACACCGACCTCGGCAAGAACGCCACCGAGGCCCATGTCACCGAGACCGGCTTCGTCGTCAACGAGATCGACCACACCCTGCGCCACCTGCGCCGCTGGCTGCGCCCCCGGCGGGTCCCGGCCCCCGTCTCCCTCGCCCCGGCCCGCGCCCGGACCGTACGGGAGCCGCTCGGCACGGTCCTGATCATCAGCCCCTGGAACTACCCCGTGATGCTGGCGCTCGCGCCCCTCGTCGGCGCCCTCGCGGCGGGCAACTGCGCGGTGATCAAGCCCAGCGAACTCGCCCCCGCGACCTCCGCGCTGCTCGCCGATCTGCTGCCCCGGGCCCTGGACCCGGAGGCCGTGGCGGTCGTCGAGGGCGGGGTGCCGGAGACGACGGACCTGCTGGAGCAGCCGTTCGACCACATCTTCTACACCGGCAACGGCACCGTCGGCCGGATCGTCATGGCCGCCGCGGCCCGCCGCCTCACCCCGGTCACCCTGGAACTCGGCGGCAAGTCCCCGGTGGTGGTCGAGCCGGGCGCCGACCTCAGGGCCGCCGCCCGCCGCATCGTCTGGGGCAAGTTCATGAACGCCGGCCAGTCCTGCACCGCCCCCGACTACGTCCTCGCGATCGGCGACACGGCCCCCGCCCTGGAGCGGCACCTCACCACCGCGATCGGCGAGATGTACGGCGCCGATCCCGCCGCCAGCGCCGACTACGGCCGGGTCGTCAACGACCGCCACTTCGACCGCCTGCTGGCCCTGCTCGAAGATCGTGAGGGCGGCGGCGCCCGCCTGGTCACCGGCGGCGCACACGACCGTGCGACCCGCTATCTCGCCCCCACGGTCCTCGCCGACGTGGACCCGGACGCGCCGGTGATGCGCGAGGAGATCTTCGGCCCGATCCTGCCGATCCTGCGCGTGCCCGACCTGGACGCGGCGATCGCGTTCATCACCGCCCGGGACAAGCCCCTCGCCCTGTACGGCTTCACCGCCTCCCGGCACTCCAAGCGCCGGCTCGCCGCCGAGACCTCCTCCGGCGCCCTCGCCTTCGGCGTCCCGAACGCCCATCTCACCGTCCCCGGCCTGCCCTTCGGCGGAGTCGGCGAGAGCGGCCTCGGCCGCTACCACGGGGCACACTCGATCGACACCTTCAGCCACACCAAGGCCGTCCTAGACAAGCCCCTCCTGCTGGACCCGCTCCGGGCGGTCTACCCGCCGTACACCCCCACCAAGGCCCGCCTCCTGCGCCGGTTCCTCTGACCCACCGCCCCCGTCCGGATCGAGGGCCTGTCGGTCACTCTCTCGGGTGATGGTGATCGAAGGCGTGGGCGAGAGGGGAACGGGGTGGCTAGTTTCGTGGCATGTCACGTTTCCGGCTGTATCCGACGCCTGTGCAGGCCGAGCAGATGTTCGCACACTGCGCGCACGCGCGGTACGTCTGGAACCTAGCTGTCGAGCAGCACGCGCACTGGCGCCGGTGGCGTAGAAGTGCGCCCGGTTTCGTGGAGCAGTGTCGTCAGCTGACCGAGGCCCGGCGGGAGAACGAGTGGCTGGGTGCCGGGAACGCGGACGTGCAGCAGCAGGCGCTGAAGGACTTCGCGAACGCCAGGAGCGCCAGGTTCACGTCCGGGTTCGGTGAGCCGACCTGGCGCAGGAAGCACGTGCACGAGGGTTTCCGGGTCATCGGCACCGACCGCGTGCCCGAGTACGGCGCGGACGGGTCGCCGAAGCTGAACGCGAAGACCGGCAAGCAGGTCATGGGCCGGTCGGTGGTCGTGCAGAGGCTCAACCGGCGGTGGGCTCAGGTCAGGGTGCCCGGCTGTGGCTGGGTCCGCTTCCGCCTCAGCGCCGGGGGCAGGGGCGCGCAGCCTCCCACCGCGAAGACGTTCCGGGTCACCTTCCGGGGCGGGCAGTGGCACGCGGCTTTCGCGGTCATTCCTGAGCCGGTCCCGGCGCCCGGCACGGGCGGGGTGATCGGCATCGACCGGGGTGTCACGGTCACCGCCGCCCTCTCCGACGGCCGGAAACTGAACTGCCCGCAGCTCACGGTCAGGGAACGCGCCCGGGTCCGCAAGCATGAGCGGCGGGCGGCCCGGGCGAAGAAGGGCAGCCCCGAGAAGGCGGCCGAGTATGCGAAGGTCGCCCGGCTCAAGGCGCGGGAGGCCAACCGGCGCAAGGACTGGTGCGAGAAGACCAGCACCCTGCTCGCCCGCTCCTACGACCTCATCCGCTTCGAGAAGCTCAACATCAAGAACATGACACGCTCCGCGAAGGGAACCGTGGAGCAGCCCGGCAGGAACGTGGCGCAGAAAACCGGCCTGAACCGGTCGATCCTCGCCCAGGGCTGGGGCCTGCTGCGCCGACGCACTGAGGACAAGGCCCCCGGCCGGGTCGAGGACGTTCCCGCTCCCTACACCAGCCTGCGGTGCAGTAACTGCGGATGGATCGAGAAGAAGTCGCGCAAGAGCCAAGCCGACTTCGAGTGCGTGTCCTGCGGCTTCACCTGCAACGCGGATGAGAACGCAGCAAACAACGTCGCGGCAGGACAGGGCGGGATCCCCCGCCCCCGGCGAACAGCCGGTGCCGGAGGGGTGACAGCTGCCACCAGCCGCTCGAGCACCCGTGAACCTCAACCCAACCGGGTTGGAATCCCTCTCTTCTAAGAGGGGGAGGATGTCAAAAGATCCACCGGCCCCGCCCGCCCGATCCTGCTCCCCCAGGAACAGGGCATACGGCACCTGCGCCGCTGGTGCGCCCAGTTCTACCTCTCCGAGACGGCTACGCCTCCGGCCGCCGTACGACCACCACACCCCCGTCGAGATCCACTGTCGTCCGGCGCGGCGGAGCCCCGTCCTCCTCGTCGTCCCGCAGCACCAGAGCCGACTGCCGCTCCTTGAGCTCGTTCTGCTTGCCCGGCGAGAAGCTGGCGTGCAGCTGCTCGAACCCGGTCGCGGATATCTGCCCCTGGCGGACGCTGTTCCGCCAGGGCAGCAGCCCGGCCCGCCCGGCCCGCAGCAGCAGCTGATCCAGGAAGGCCACCAGCGTCAGCAGGATGACGAGGCCGGGCAGGGTCATGAAGACGGCGAATCCCATGGCACCAGCATGGGTGCCGGAACTCCCGCGCGAAAGGCCCGGGCCGGATCCACGGCCCGGGCCCTTCCGTCGTCCAGGGCGGCTACAGCGTCACCTTGCTGCCGCCCAGGGTCACGACCAGCTTGCCGTCCGAGGCGAAGGACCAGGCGAGGGCGCCGCCGTAAGAGGAGGCGCAGCGGGAGCCGTTCGAGCCGGTCCAGAACTGGTTCGTGCTGTCGGCGTCGCCGACGGTCTTGTCGTTGGAGCCGCTGACGTTGAAGCGGCAGGAGGTGTTGGTGCGGAAGACCGACGTACCGGCGTCCCAGGAGTAGTTGCGCTGGGCGTTGTCGATGCTGAGGTTGTTCGACACGGCCATGGAGCCCGGGTTGCTGTTGTACGTGAAGCCGTGCTTGCCGTTGTGGTACGCGATGCTGCGCCGTACGACGTGGTTGACGGCGATGTCGTCGCCGCCGAGCTTGTAGCCGTTGCGGTCGCCGTTGGAGTTCACGGTCCCGTCGGAGAGGGTGCCGTTGTTGTAGGAGAGGGAGTCCTCGATCGTCACCGGGCCGATCGCGCCGGTGTCCGTCTTGGTGTAGAGGTCCCAGCCGTCGTCGATGTTGTTGTGGGAGACGGCGTACCGGAAGACGTTCCCGGTGCCGGTGGTGAGCTTCGCGGCGAAGCCGTCGGCGTCCTCGCCGTCGGAGTCCGCGTTGTCGTGGGACTCGGCGCTCAGGATCAGGTTGTCCGAGGGCCAGTCGGCGCTGGCGGTCGAGGAGGCGATCCGGCCGAGCTGGAGTCCGGTGTCGCGGTTGTAGCGGGTGACCGTGCGCTCGATGACGTTGTGGCTGCCGCCGACGTAGATGCCGTTGTCACCGGCGCGTTCGACGACGACGCCGTAGACCTTCCAGTACGAGCCGAAGAGCTGGAGCCCCCGGTTGGAGGAACTCTCGCTCTGCGCGGAGAAGTTGAGGACCGGGGTCTCGCCGGGGTAGGCGGACAGGGTGGTCCGGGCGCTCGCGGTGCCGCTGTTGGTCTGCGGGATCGTCACGGTGGAGCTCTGGTTGTACGTCCCTCCGCGCAGGTAGATCGTGCCGCCCGCGGTGACCCGGCTGATCGCCGAGGTGAGGGTGGTCGGCGCGGAGGAGGTGCCGGCCGCGCTGTCGGTGCCGCTGGGCGAGACGTAGATCGCGCCGGTGGTGGGGGGCGTGGTGCTGTCGGTCGTCGTGGCCTCGACGTAGTCGACGTTGGGCAGGCCCTCCGCGGTGGTGGGGGTGAGGCGGATGGTGTTGCTGCCCGCGGTGAGGGTCACGGTGAGCGTCTTGGTGACCCAGGTCGACCAGGCGCCGGTGGCCTCGAAGGACGGCGTCTGCACGGTCGTACCGTTGACGACGAGGGAGGCCGGGCGGGCGGCCGCGGTGCCGTTGGCGAAGCGGACGTTCAGGGTGGCCGTGCCGGCGGTGGCCGCGTTCACGGTGAACTGGGCGTATCCGCTGGTCGCGTTGGTGCCGTTGCAGAATCCGCTGCCGGAGTACCCGGTCCAGTCGGAGTCGATGGTGCCGGTGCAGACCGCCGGGGAGGTCTCGGCCTCGTAGCGGACGGTCGCGGCCTGGGCGGGGGTGGTGCCGGCGAGCGCGACGAGCGCGCCGGCCAGCAGCCCGGTGCACGCGATGACGGATCTCAGCTGCATGGGTTCATCTCCAGGAACGGGACGAGTGCGGGTCGGCCGAACTGGAAAGCGCTTTCTCCCGGAAGTTAAGGGGCTAGCCTGGACACGTCAAGACGTGCGTACGGACGCATACATGTTTGCTGTTCATGTAGGTGGACAAATGTGAGTACCCGCAAGATCCTCAAGGGATTCACGCAGGAGCCTCACACGGACTGCACACCGTCCGTCACCCGAGTCGTTAGCGTGGCCCGCCACCGGATCCCCGCGCCAGGAAGACCGCAATGGACTACTGCTCCACGTGCCGCCGACATCTCAACGGCGCCCTGGTGTGCCCCGGATGCGGCGCCTACGCCCCGGACATAGCTCCGGTCACCTCGGGCGGTCGCACCGTGGCGGCCCGTCCCGTCCTGTCACCCGCCCCCGTGAGCGTGCCGTCCGTGGCGTCCGTGGTGCCCTTGGCGTCCGTGGTGCCCGCGCAGTCCGCGCCGCCGGGGCGGGCGGCACGCCGGCGGCAGCTGGCCCGCTGGAAGAAGAACCAGCGTCGCGCCGTCGTCGCCACGGCCGTCGCCCTGGTCGGCGGCGGGCTGAGCGCCGTCGCGCTGGACCGGCAGGGCGGCGAACGGGCCCAGGCGGCCTCGGCACCGGAGAACCCCACCGTGTCGGGCCGGGAGGAACCGACGTCGGAGTACACCCGGCCGACGAGGACCGGCTCCGACACGCACCGGTCCTCGTCCTCCGCCACCGCCCCGTCCCGGTCCACCGGCCGCGCGCACGGGCAGGACGTGCCCACGGACGTCCGCCCGGACGCCGCCGCGTCCCCGGAGACCGACACGGCGGCGCCTTCGGCCACGGCCCCTCGGCAGGGCACCACCTCGTCCTCCGACGGCACGGTCACCACCCCCACCGGCACGACCGGCACGACCGGCACGACCGACGAGCGGTCGTCGACGTCCACTACATCCACCACGACGGACGACACGGACACGTCCTCCTCGTCCTCCTCGACGTCCTCGTCGTCCTCGTCGTCCCAGACGGGCTCGTCGTCGGCGTCGACCTCCCCGTCGGAGGTCTGTCTGCTGGGGCTGGTCTGCCTCAGTTGACCGGACCGGGCGTCGCGGTGGCGGGTCCACCAGCGAGTCCGCCGAGAAGGTGTGGCTCGTACCGTCCTTGAACGTGACCGTGAACGTGCCGGTGAGCAGGCCGTCCGGGCGGCCGTCGGGCCGCCGGGCGGTCATCCGGCCGTTGTCGACCGTGGCGCGGGCGGTCTTGCCGTAGTCGGGCCGTGCCGAACAGCCAGGGCCGCGGATCGTCGGGCACCTCCCGGCGGCGGCGCCACGCCTTACGTGTCCGGGAGGGGAACAGGTGCAACAGGGCTTCTGTCAGGGGGTGGTGGAAGACTGCCTGCCATGACCGAACCGACCATGAAAGCGAACCTCCAGCGGTACCTCCAGAGCGCGCGGGACGTCCTACTGTGGAAACTCGAAGGGCTCTCGGAGTACGACGTCCGGCGCCCGCTCACCCCCACCGGGACGAACCTGCTGGGGCTGGTCAAGCATGCCGCCGGGGTGGAACTGGGCTACTTCGGCGACGTGTTCGGGCGGCCGTTCTTCGCCCCGGACCCGCAGCCCTCGTGGTACGGGGCGGACGCGGAACCCAACGAGGACATGTGGGCGACCGCGGACGAGTCGCGCGAGGAGATCGTCGGGCTGTACCGCCGGGTGTGGGAGCACTCCGACGCCACGATCGCGGAACTGGACCTGGACGCGGCCGGCCGGGTCCCGTGGTGGGGGGAGGGCCGGCAGGAGGTGACCCTGCACCAGGTCCTGGTGCACGTGCTCTCCGACCTCCATCGGCACGCCGGGCACGCCGACATCGTGCGGGAGCTCATCGACGGAAGCGCCGGGCTCGTGCAGGGCAACGAGAACCTGCCGCCGGTGGACCAGGCGGGGTGGGAGGCCCACCGGGAGCGGCTGGAGCAGGCGGCCCGGAAGGCGGCCGACGGCTGATCCCGCCCGGCGCCCGCGCTCACGGCACCGCGTACCCGGGGACGGACGGCCAGCGGACGGTCAGCACCACGGAGTCCTCCTCCGCGTGCCAGGAGTGGTCGACGCCCCGCCCCCACACGACGTAGTCGCCCTGCTCGGCCAGGAGGACGCTGCGGCCGGGCAGTTCGACCCGGAAGCGCCCGCTGATCAGCAGCAACAGGGCCGTGCGCGCCTCCCCGGTGACCCACTGGGCGCGCTCCTCGCCCTTCGGGTGGACGCCCCACTTGATCTCCACTGCCTCGCTGTGCCGGGGATCGGAGGCGTCCTTGAAGTGACCGAGCAGCCAGCCCCGGTCCAGTGCCGCGTCCTTGCCCGCGCTGCCGACGTACACGCTGTCGCTCATGGGCCGGAAGCTAGCAGGTGGGGGCGGTCCGCCCCAGCAGTCCCAGTTCGTGGAGTTCGTGGAGGAAGGACTCGGCGAGGAGTTCCGCGTCCTCGGCGCCCGAGTTGGTGGCGACTCCGAGGGTGTGGCCGCCGGCGCAGCCGCCGAGGGTGAAGGTGACCGTGTCGGCCGGGGGGACCATGGGGACGGCGGTGACGCGGCGCAAGGGGCGGCCGGCGAGGGTGCGGCCGCACTCGCGGAGGTGGACGTAGGAGCAGGCGGCGGGGGCGTAGTCGGGGGCGAAGAGACGGCCGCGGGCCAGTGCCTGCCCGGCGCCGGGGAAGGCTCCGGCGACCCCTTCGAGGAGCCGTTCCGCCGCGCGGCGCGGCCGGACCTCCGTGGTCAGCAGCCCGGCGCAGGCGGCGAGCCGGGCGGCCGGGGCGGCCAGGCCGACGGGCGCGGGCACCCGTACGTTGGCGAAGGCGTTGCCGAGGAAGTCCCCGTGTCCGGGCGGCCGTTGGTCGACCGGCACGGACAGCCAGACCCGCGCGGAGGCGTCCGGGGTCCCCGTCGACGCCGGCAGGCAGGAGCGCAGCACCCCCGAGGCGGCCGCGAGGAACACCTCGTTGGTGGTGACCGGCCGCCCCGGTACGGCCCTGCGCGCCCCGCGCAGCAGGTCGGCGGGCAGCCGCACCACCGCGAAGGCGGGCCGCCGCTCCCCCTTGCCGGGCGGCGGCACCGCCAGCCCCGTCGTGAGCAGCCCCGGCCCGCCGACCGCCGTACGCCGCAGGTTGCCCGGCTCGGCGAGAGCGGCGGCGGAGTCGACCGGCGGGGCGCCGTCGAGGAGGGCGCGCAGCAGGGTGGTGAGGGAGCGGCCGTCGAGCAGGCTGTGGTGCATCCGGAACAGCAGCGAGAACTCGCCGTCGGCCGCCCCGCGCAGCAGGTGCAGATTCCACGGCGGCCGTCCTTCCGGGAAGGGCGTGCGGAACCATCCCTCCACCGCCTCCGCCAGGGTGACGTCGTCCTGCGCCACCCGCCCGGCGGGGTCACCGCCCTCTCCCGTCACCCAGCTGTGCCGACGCGACCCGGGGAGCAGGCGCCGGCCCAGCCGGGGCAGTCCGGCCCACCGCTCGGCGACGAGGGCGCGCAGCTCGGCGGCCGTCGGCGGGGTACCGGCGAAGTCCAGGCAGACCCCGGCGTTGGGCGGCCCGAACGGCCAGCGGGCCATCCCCTCCTCCATGAAGGGCAGAGGCATCGATCCGGGCACGGGCTGCTCCTGTGGTCGCGGGGTCCGTAGTAGCCCAACGGGTCGGCCCGGCCCCCGGTCACGCGCCCGCCCCGGTCACCACGGTGCCGACTGCGGGAAACCTAGTGCCGCGGCAGGCAACGTTTGCCCGTCAAGGAGCGGCGTCCGGTGCGTGCTCTCGTCGTGCCGGCCGGAAGCCCTCGTACTGGATGTACTT
>NZ_JBEXXE010000051.1:0-91269 GCF_040630255.1 Streptomyces sp. NPDC005820 | reverse complement strand
CATCCGGTCGAGGTACTGAGCACGCATCTGCCGCTGCTCGACCACACCGGTCAGCACAGACATGTGCGGGGGTGTCACACGGCGGCGGCGAGCGCCGGCTCCGCCTTGCCGGCGAGTTCCTTCTCCTCGTCCTTGATCGCCTTCAGCAGCACATACGGCGTGGAGATCTTCCAGGCGATGTACGCGATCGAGGGAATCCCGTTGGCGAGGATCCCGTTCCAGGCGAGCGGCCCGGTCTGGTTGAGGAAGACGAAGGCCCCGGGGACGAGGAGGACGCCCAGCACCGTGCTCAACCAGCCGTACCAGCGCGGGAAGAGCGGCTTGGCGCGCCGGTGGTCGACGAACGACGCGTAGCCGATCGACCAGACCTGGAGGACGAAGATGCAGGCGTTGCCGACGTACATGAGCCAGAAGGTGTCGCTCATGGCGGTCAGGACGTCGGCGGAGTGGATCTCCGGCCGCCAGGCCGCTGCCGCCAGGATCGCGAGCGGGAAGAAGAACCCCAGCGGGGCGACCACGCCCGTGGTGAGCTGGATCATCGACAGCAGGCCCCAGCCGCCTTCCACCCGGCGCAGCTGCAGACTCGTGACGACGACGAACGGGTACTCGAACGGCACGAGCAGCACCATGAGCGAGACACAGGTGAGGATCCCCGTGCGGTGGTCCTTGAGGAACGCGACGACGTCGTCGGGGCTCTCCGTCGGGCTCATGGCCGGGATGAGGTGGCCCACGGAGAACGCGGTGAGCATGCCCACGAACAGGACGACTCCGCACCAGGCGGATATGCGCTGCAGTCTTATGTAGAGGTCGTTGTTCATCTGCGGCTCCTAGTGTGCGGGCTGGCTCTCACCGGCCGATCTCGTCCCATCCCACGAGCCTGTCGAGCAGCACGGCCGCGCTCGACAGGTAGTCCCCGTAACCGCCGCGGAAGAACAGCAGCGGGCTCTTCAACGACTCGACGCGCAGGTCGTTGACGCGTCCGACGACGAGCTGGTGATCACCGATCTCGACCACCTGCTCCACCGTGCAGTCGACCCAGGCGACGACCCCGTCGAGGACGGGGCTGCCCAGGGACGACGGCTGCCAGGCCGTGTCCTCGAACCGGCGGGCGGCCGGTCCGGTCGCCAGTTTTCGCGACAGCCGCTCCTGGTCGCCGGCCAGCGCGTTGGCGCAGAAGCGTCCGGCGGCCCTGATCGTCCGCAGGGTCGTGGAGGAGCTGTCGGCGAGGAAGGACACCAGCGGCGGGTCCAGGGACACGGAGGTGAACGTGCCGACGATCATGCCCTGCGGCCGTCGCCCGGCGTCGGTGGTGGTGATCGCGACCACGCTCGTGGGGAAGTTCCCCAGGACGTCACGGAACCGACGGCCGTCGACCGCGGGCGCGTCCGCCGTCCGGGAGTGCGTCACGCGGTCGCTCATATCAGGATGCGCATCGACTCGGGCAGCTCGAGGCCCATCGCGGCCAGGGCGTTCGCGTGGTACGCGGTGCCCGGCACATGGATCATGTGCTGGAGTCCGACGTGGGCGTCCCGCCAGTACCGCTGGATCGGGTTGCTGCGCCGCATCACGTTGCCGCCGGAGCGCGCGACGATCTCGTCCAGGGCGGAGACGGCGCGCCAGGCGCAGCGGACCTGGTTGCGGCGTACGTCGGCCCGGTCCTCGATGGTGATCGGCTTGCCCGCCTCGACCTGGTCGTACAGCCGGCTGATGCCGTCGATGAGCTGCACCCGGGAGGCGGCGATCTCGGCCGCGGCCTCACCGGCGGCGTAGAGGACGTACGGGTCGTCGCGGACCTGGACGCCGGTCACCGCGACCCGCTCCTTCTGCTGGGCCAGGTGCAGGGCGAGCGCGCCCTCGCACATGCCGACGACCGCGGCGGTGATCCCGAGCGGGAACATCGAGCTGAACGGCAGCTTGTAGAGCGTGTCGGTGAGGCCGATCGCCTCCGCGGCGGTGCCCTCCTGGACCATCTCCTGACGGACCGTGCGGTACTCGGGGACGAACGCCTGGTCGACGACGACGTCCTTGCTGCCGGTGCCGGCCAGGCCGACCACGTCCCAGGTGCCGTCGATGATCTCGTAGTCCTCGCGCGGCAGCACGACGTGCAGCACGGTGATGGGACCCGCGGGCCTGCCCTTGCCGTCTCCGAGGAGCGCGCCGAGGAAGTCCCACCGGCAGTGGTCGCTGCCCGAGGAGAACGGCCAGCGTCCGCTGAGGACATAGCCGCCGTCCACCGGGTCGGCGACGCCGTTGGGCATGTAGGGCGAGGCGATCCAGGTGTCCGGGTCGTCGTTCCACACCTCCTGCGCCAGTCTGGGGTTCATCTGGGCGAGCTCCCAGGGGTGGACCCCCACGACGCCGCAGACCCAGCCGGCGGCGCCGTCGTGGCGCGCGACCGCCATGACCGCCTCGGCGAAGTCCCGGGGGTGCGCCTCGTGGCCCCCGTACTCCTTGGGCTGCAACATCCGGATCACCCCGGCCGAGCGGAGCAGTTCCACCGTCCGCTCGCTCAGCTTGCCGAGTGACTCGTTCTCGTCTGCGAGCCCGGCCAGTTCGGCGCCCAGCTCCTCGACACGGCCGACCACTTCATGCGTCACGCCGCACACCTCCTGGTGATTGATCCCTCGCATGCGCCGAGCGTCGTCGGCGGCGGGATGGCCTCAGTGTCGTGTCCCGTGTCGGGCGCCCGCTCCGGGCTTTCCGCTGACCGGGACTGAGCCGCCGGGGCGGAGGACGCGGGGCCGCAGCGGGGCCCACGAGCGGCCCTTGAGGGCGGAGAACCACACGCCGGCGCCGTAGGCGAGGTCGTCGAGGCGGCGGGCGACGCCGTAGCGCAGCGGGTCGAGTGAAGCCTCGTCACGCCGGTATTCAAGGGCGATGTCGGCCAAAGCGGCGACCGCCGTGGCCCGGCGGGTCCGGCGGGACAGCGCGCAGCCGGCGGCGGTGAGCGGCCACCAGTGGCGGGTCAGCAGCGCCGAGGTCTGTGCGAGCGTGCCGAGCGCGCCGTGGGCGGTGAGTCGCGCGGCCAGGCGGCAGGGGTGCCGGGTGCCCTCCAGTTTACGGGCGATGCGCACGGCGACGACGCCGAGGACGGCGCCCGCGACCGGCACCGACCAGCGCCGCTGGGCGAGCAGCGCGGCGGCGAACGCGACGCTCCACGGGGCGAACACGGCGGGGGCGACGCACTCCGGGTGGCGCCGGGCGAGGGGCTCGGCCCCGGTGCCGTACACGGCCTTGCGCTGCAGCCAGTCCGTCACCCGTACGCGGTGCTCGTGGGCGGCCCGGACGGCGGGCTCGTAGCGTACGCGCCGGCCCGCGGCGATCAGCCGCCAGCACAGGTCGACGTCCTCCCCCACCCTCATGTGCGCGTCGAAGCCCTCCGTCAGCGCCTCCACCCGCGCCACCACGCAGGCCGAGGAAGCCCAGGAGACGGGGGTGCCGGGGCGGACCGGGGCGGGGTGGGCGCCGAGGTCGAGCGAGGACCGGCTGTTCTCGTACCGTTCGATCCAGGTCCCGGCGGCGGTGGGCAGTCCCGTGATGCGGGGGACGGCCATGGCGACCCGGGGGTCGGCGAAGTGCCGCAGCAGGGTGGGGACGGTGTCGGGGTCCAGCACGATGTCGGAGTCGGCGAACACCACGTACGGGGTGGTGACCAGGCGCAGCCCGGCGTTGCGCGCGCCGGCGGGTCCGACGTTGGCGGCGAGGGCGACCAGCCGTGCGCCGTGCCCGGCGGCGACCGCCGCCACGTCGGCCGGGCGTCGTGAGGCATCGTCGACCACGATCACGGGAGCGTCCGTGCCGATGCTCCGCAGCAGACGGCCGAGTTGACGTGGCCGGTCACGGACCGGCACGACGACCGTGTACGGGGCGTCGGCGGGAGCCGGGAGCGCGTCGACGTCCGGATGGGCCATGCCGGTGTCGAGCAACCGGTCCGCGAGGAGCGCGGTCGCCGCGTCCCGGACGTGCAGCGTGCGGCCGGCGAGAAGCCGCCGGGCCCTCGGGGTGAGCCGCAGGAGCCGGGTCGGGAATCCACCGAGCAGGGCGCGACCCGAGTCGACCACCCGGGTGTGCCGGTCGAGCACGACCGCGAAGCCGAGGGGGAGCGTCATGGGCGGGTGCCTTTCGGGCCGGTCGGCGGCGTCATCGGGGTCCGGCGAGCGGCAGTCGGCCCGCTCCGGAAGCGTCATCGGCGGGTGCCTTCCGGGCCGGTCGGAGGGGTCATCGTCGGGGTCCGGTCAGCGGGCTGCCAGCCCGCTCCAGAGGCATCATCGGGGGCCCGCCTGCGGCATCCGGTCCGCTCCAGAGGCGTCATCGGGGTCCGGTCTGCTGGCTGTCGGCCCGCTCCAGGGCGTCATCGGGGGCCCCGCCTGCGGCATCCGGTCCGCTCCAGAGGCATCGTCGGGGTCCGGTCTGCTGGCTGCCGGCCCGCTCCAGGGCGTCATCGGGGGCCCGCCTGCGGCATCCGGTCCGCTCCAGAGGCATCGTCGGGGTCCGGTCTGCTGGCTGCCAGCCCGCTCCAGGGCGTCATCGGGGGCCCGCCTGCGGCATCCGGTCCGCTATGGGGGCGTGTGCCGGGTCGGCCAGGCGGCCTCTGCCGTCGACGGTCCACGCCGTGATGCGGCGGGCCGTGGCGGACACCATCGCGTCCAGGGCCCGGCTCCCCTCCTCGGCCGAGGCCCCGGCGGGATCTCCCAGCACGCCGGAGGGCGAGACCGCGCGGACGCCGTGGGCCCTCAGGTCGGGCATGAGGTCGGCGAGCGGCCGGGTGTCACCGGCGACCGCGGCCCGGAGCCTCACCCGTTCCGGTGCCAGGTGCAGCATCAGCGAGGTCTCCGCGCGGCCGGCGTGCGCGTCGCCGCCGGACACCGCGCAGCCGGTCCGGGCGGCGTCGTGGCCCTCGGCGCGCAGCAGGCCGAGAGCCCAGTCGAGGGTGGCCGCGTTGCCGCCGTGGCCGTTGACGAACACCACGCGGCCCGCCCACAGGGACAGCGACCGTGCCAGCTCCACGAGCACCGCGCGCAGCGCCTCCTGCCCGATCGACACGGTCCCGGGGAAACCGGCGTGTTCGCCGCTCGCGCCGTACGCGAGGGGTGGCGCCACCACGGGTGGTCCGTACGGACCCGGGGCGAGGGCGTCGGCCGTCCGCCGCGCGACGGCGTGGGCGACGACGGTGTCGGTGTCGAGCGGCAGGTGCGGGCCGTGCTGTTCGGTGGACCCGACCGGCACCAGGACGAGCGCGCCGGTCGGCACGGCCGGCCAGACGGTGTCGGCCAGGGCCCGTGACATGGCCTCCCCCGGCATGGTCAGTCGACCGGTGACTCGAGGTCGGACCCGGCCGTCTCGGAGGCCGCCCGCAGGTCCCCGCCGCCCAGGGTCAGGGAGAAGCCCGGAGGGATCGCCAGGTCCTCGGGCCCCAACTCGTGGACGGAGGAGTGCCCGAGTCCGAGGACGGCGGAGTCCAGTCCGCCGCGCAGGATGTCCAGCACGTTCTCGACACCGGCCTGCCCGTTCGCCGCGAGGCCCCAGAGGTGGGCGCGGCCGATCAGGACGGCACGGGCGCCGAGCGCGAGCGCCTTCGCCACGTCGCCGCCGCGGCGGACACCGCCGTCCAGCAGGACTTCGACCTGGTCGCCGACCGCTTCCGCGACGGAGGGGAGCAGCCGGACGGTGGCCGGGGTGGTGTCGAGGTTGTTCCCTCCGTGGTTGGACACGGACAGGGCCGACACGCCGGCGTCGACCGCCCGTCTGGCGTCGTCCACCCGCGTCACGCCCTTGAGGAGGAACGAGCCGCCCCACTCCTCGCGCAGCCATTTGACGTCCTCCCAGGTGGGCGGCGGGGTCTGCATCCACTCGCCGTAGGCGCCGAAGAAGGTGGGCGGCGGGCCGCCGGGGACGGTCATGTTGGGCACGGTGAGGTCGGGGAGGCGGCCGGATCGGGCGAACTTCCACAGCCAGCCGGGCCGGGGCAGCACATCGGGCGCGAACCGCAGCGCGGCCTTGAGGTCGAGCCGGTCGGGGATGGCGGGGCTGCCCCAGTCGCGGCCGTGGGAGAAGGACCAGTCGAGGGTGACGATGAGCGCCTTGGCGCCGGCCTGCCTGGCCCGGTCCATGCGGTACGCCATCGCCTCGCGCGTCCCGCTCCAGTAGAGCTGGAAGAAGAAGTCCGGCTGCGCCTCGGCGACCTCCTCCAGCGGCTTGCTCGCGAAGGAACTGAGCCCCATGACGACGCCCCGGCTCGCCGCGGCCCGGGCCACGGCGACTTCTCCGTCGGGGTCGACGGCCTGTACCCCGGTCGGCGAGATGAGCACGGGCAGCGCGGTGGGGACGCCCAGGACGGTCGTGGACAGGTTCCGCTCGGCGTGGTGGCCGGCGAGACGGGGGGCGAAGCCCAGTTCGGCGAAGGCCGCCGGGTTGGCGTCGAGCGTACGGCCGCGTTCCGAGCCCGCGACGAGCGCGCGGTACACCGGGGCCGGCAGCCGTCTGCGGGCCCTGCGCTGGGCTTCGGCGACCGTTTCGAACCAGGGGTTCCTAGGCATGTGCCCCGTCCTTCCGCGTCGGTGTGCGGTGCGGCCCGGCCAGCGGGCTCTCGTCGCAGGCCGCGACCGGTGGCCGGCGGGTGAGGACGAGGTCCACGGTCCTGCGGGAGTGGTCACCGGACGGTCTGGGCACCCCGCTCGCGTCGCGGCGGGCCAGCAGTTCCTCGCCGTGTCCCCGTACGCACTCGGGGTCGGGGCCGTCCAGCGGCAGCCCGGTGAAGAACTTCGCGGCCATGCAGCCGCCCTTGCAGGTGTCGTAGTGGGCGCAGGAGACACAGGCCCCGCCGTGCTGCGGCTCCCGCAGGCGCCGGAACAGCCCGGAGTCGCGCCACACCCCGCGAAAGCCGCCCGGCGCACGGACGTTGCCGGCGAGGAAGTCGTCGTGGAGGGCGAACGGGCAGGCGTAGACGTCGCCGACCGGGTCGATCAGGCAGACGACGCGTCCGGCGCCGCACAGGTTGAGGCCGGGCAGGGCGCGGCCGTAGGCGGAGAGGTGGAAGAAGGAGTCGCCGGTCAGCACGTTCTCGCCGTGGGCGAGCAGCCAGTCGTACAGCTCGCGTTGGAGCGCGGCCGTCGGATGCAGGTCGTCCCAGACGTCGGCTCCCCGTCCGGAGGGGCGCAGCCGGGTCAGGCGCAGCTGGGCGCCGAAGCGGTCCGCGAGGGCCTTGAAGGCGTCCAGCTGGGGGATGTTGTGCCGGGTGCAGACCACGGAGATCTTGACGTTGCGCATACCGGCGGCGGCGAGGTTCTCCAGCGCGCGCAGCGAGGTGGCGTACGAACCGGCCCCGCGCACCGCGTCGTTGACGTCGGCGGTCGCGCCGTCGAGTGAGATCTGGACGTCGACGTAGTCGTTGCGGGCCAGTCGTGCGGCGGCCTCCGGGGTGATCCGGACGCCGTTGGTGGAGAACTTCACTCCCACGTGGTGGGCCGTGGCGTAGTCCAGCAGATCCCAGAAGTCGGCGCGGACGGTGGGCTCGCCGCCGCCGATGTTGACGTAGAAGACCTGCAGGGCCTCCAGTTCGTCGATGACGGCCTTGGCCTCCTCGGTGCTCAGCTCGCGGGGATCGCGCCGGCCGGAGCTGGACAGGCAGTGGACGCAGGCCAGGTTGCAGGCGTAGGTCAGTTCCCAGGTGAGGCAGATCGGCGCGTCGAGCCCCTGCTCGAACAGGTCGACCAGCCGGGGGGTGGCGGCGGTCATGGGGTCCTTCCGACGACCATCGACGACTGGACGAGGGCGGCCAGGGCCCGGCCGTAGCCGGGCAGTTCGTCGTCGCCGAGGCCCGCGGCCCGGCAGGCGGCGCGTGCCGTGGGCGCGTGGGCGAGGCCCTGGACGACGGCCAGGAGTCGAAGGTCCTTGAGGAACGTGAGGTTGCGGGTGCCGAAGTGGTAGAGGAGCGCGCCGAAGGGTTCGGGCCGCACCGAGACCTGTGGATGCAGGTCCCAGGCGCGGTCGAGGTCCATCGCTGTCACCCGGCGGCGCCTAGTAGACGCCGCACATGCCGTCGATGGAGATCTCCTCCAGAAGGTCCTCGGCCTGGATCAGCGGCGCCATGGCCGCGGCCGCATCGGCCCCATCGGCCTCGATGGCGGGCGCGATGAGGGGCTCGACGGCCGCCTCGGTGGCGGCCTCCGTGGCGGCCCCTGTGGCGGCCTCTGTGGGCAGGACGGAGCGGAGCTCGTTCATGCGACTCTCCTAGACATGCACCGCCCTCTCGGCGGGGGGCTCCTGACGGTAGGTCGCCGGTGCGCGGGGCGCTCGGGCCGTCCCGGTCACCGGAACGGCCCGTTGCGCGGGGCGGGCGCCACACCTTGAATCACTTGCCCATGAAGCGGACCGAGCACGGACCCCGTGGGACACACCGCCCGGACGTCATCGTGGTCGGCGCCGGAGGCAGCGGCGCCGTGCTCGCGGCGCGGCTCAGCGAGGACCCCGGACGAACCGTGCTGGTGCTGGAGGCGGGCCCGGTGCCGCGTCACCCGTCGGCGTTCGCCCCCGGGTTGCTCGACGCACGGCTCGTCCCCGGCGCACAGCCCGGACACCCCGCCGTCCGGCCCTACGCCGTCCACCTCACCCCGACGCGTCCGTACACGGTCGTACGGGGGTGCGGCCTCGGTGGTTCGACCACCGTCAACGGCGGGTACTTCGTGCGGGCCCGGCGGGCGGACTTCGACCGCTGGTCGGCCGTGGGCGGCGGCCCGGCCTGGTCGTACGACCGGGTGCTTCCGTTCCTCCGCGCTCTGGAGACCGACCTCGACTACGGCGCCGACGCGCTGCACGGCGCCGACGGGCCGGTCCGGGTCCGCCGTACGGAACTGCGCCATCCCGCCGCAGTCGCCTTCCGCGCGGCCGCTCACCGGCTGGGCTTCCCGGAGGAGCCGGACAAGAACGCCCAGGACCCGCCGGGATTCGGCCCGGTGCCGTCCAACGCCGTGGACGGAGTGCGCGTCAACACCGGCATCAGCCATCTCCTGGGCGGGTCCGACCGCCCCAACCTGCGGGTGGAGGGGGACAGCACGGTCCTCGGGGTCGTCTTCGCGCACGGCCGGGCGACCGGGGTGGAGGTCGAGCGGCACGGGCGCCGCAGGACGGTGCACGGCGGCGAAGTCGTGCTCTGCGCCGGGGCGTTCCGCTCCCCTCAGCTGCTGCAGCTGTCGGGGATCGGTCCGCGCCGCCCGCTGGAGGCCCTCGGTGTTCCCCTGGTCGCCGAGGCTCCCGCCGTCGGGGCCCGGTTCGGCGACCACCCCCAGGTGATCCTGGAGTGGACGCCGCTGCGGCCGCTGCCCGAGCCCGTCGCCTCCTGGCTGGGCGGCGCGCTGCACCTGTCCTCGTCGTACGGGGACCAGGCGGGCGACCTGGAGATACTGCAGTCCCTCGTCCCCCTGGCGGGACTGACGGGCGGGAAGGTGTCCGTTCCGGGCGCGCCCCTGGCGTTCCTCGTCTCGGTCCAGACACCGCGGCTGAGCGGCCGGATGCGCGTCCGGTCCGCCGATCCCGCGACGCCTCCGGGCCTCGACTACGGCTATCTGTCGACCGCGGGCGACCGGCGTCGCCTGCGCGAAGCGGTCCGTGTCACGGCCGAGCTGGTCGCCACGGCCGACTTCGGGAAAGTCTCCGGCGGGCTGACGGCACCGGCACCCGGGACGCTGGACGACGACCGTCTGCTCGACCGGTGGATCCTCGGGCGCCTGGGCACGTCCCACCACACGTGCGGCACGGTGCCGATGGGGGCGGCCGACGATCCCCGGGCGGCCGTCGACCCCTACGGGAGGGTGCACGGTGTCGACGGGCTGCGGGTCGCGGACACGTCCATCCTGCCGACGCCTCCGTCGCGGGGTCCGGCGGCCACCGCCGTCCTGGTCGGCGAGGTCGTCGCCGACGCCATGCGGCGCGGGCTGACCTGACCGGCAGCCCGGCAGGCCGCTCCGGTGGGCGTCCTCGTCCACCCCTTCCGTGCGAACAACACGAAGCTCAGGCGTTCGAACGCGACGCGTGACGCGGTACGGCCCTCCGGCCTCCGGCGAGTGATCGAGTGACCCTGCGCACAGCGCAGCCGGGTGCCGAGCCCAGGCGTGTTAGCGTCCGGCCCGTGAATTCCCCGGCTCTCGACACCCTCGCCGCCGGCGACGCGCACTCCGGGGCCGAACCGGGGGCCCGCCGCGGGATGCCCGGCTCCGGTGACCCGCTCAGCGCCGGTGACCCGCTCGGCCCGCTCGGCCCGCTCGGCCCGCTCGATCTGTTCGGTGAGGGCTTTGTCCGCGACCCGTACCCCTGGCTGGACGAACTGCGCTCCGAGTCCCCCGTGCACTACGACCCGGGCACCGGGCTGTGGCTGGTCAGCCGCTACGACGACGTGCGGCGGGTGCTGCTCGACCCGGCCCGGTTCCGGCCCGACAACGCCCTGCACGCGGTCACCCCGTTGCCGGTCGGTGCGCTGCGCGCGCTCGCCCGGGCCGGCTTCACCCTGCCGCCCGCACTCGCCAACAACGGCGGTCCGAGCCACACGGGGCTACGACGCCTGGTGACCCGGTTCTTCAACGCGGAACGCGTCGCCGCGACCGTACCGACGATCGAGCGCATCGCCGACGAACTGCTGGACGCGGTGCGGTCCGAGATCGACGCCACCGGTGGCTGCGACCTGTTCGATTCCTTCGCACAGGTGCTGCCCTGCCGGGTGCTCATGGAGCTCCTCGGCATCCGGGGGGTCGACCCGGCGACGCTGATCCGCTGGAGCGATGCCTCGCTGGAGCTGTTCTGGGGCCGGCCCACGCCCGAGCGGCAGCGCGAACTGGCGGAGCTCGCCGGCGAGTTCCACCAGTGGCTCACCGCCACGGTGAGCGACGGCGGCCACCCGCCCGACTCACTCGTCGGGGCGCTGGCCCGCCACCGTCTGCCCGACGGCGAGCCACTGGACGCCCGTACTGCCGTGGCCGCGTGCTTCTTCGTGTTCATCGCGGGACAGTCCACGACCGGCCAGCTCATCGCCACGGTGCTGCGGCGAGGGCTCACCGAGGCCGGCCTCTGGCGGCTCCTGCCCCATGAGAGGGGCCTGGCCGAGGCGTGGACGGAGGAGGTGCTGCGCCGCGAACCGCCCGTCACCACTTGGCGCCGGGTCACCGCCCGGCCCGTCGAACTGGGCGGGGTGAGCCTCCCCGAGGGAGCGCAGCTCCTGCTGATGCTGCAAGGCAGCGGATCCGACCCGGAGGTCTTCGCCGACCCGGCGCGGATGTGCCCGCACCGGCCGAACATCCGTCACCATCTCGCGTTCGGGGCCGGCCGCCATCGCTGCCCCGGGGCCTCCCTGGCCCGCACGGAGGCCGCGATCGCCCTGCGAGCGGCGGCGGGCCGGCTGCCCGGGGTGGGGGCAGCCGGCGAGGAGCCGCCGATGCTCGGGCTGCTGTCCTTTCGAGCACCCCTGCGCGTCACCGTCCGGCGGTGAACCCGTCAGCCCCCTGAGACGGAAAAGAGTGCACGTTAATATCGGTCACCGGATCGTCGACTGAGTCCTGCTCGTGGCGCGGGCGCCGCCAGTAGACCGCGAGTTGCGTCGCCGCCGCCGCGAGGCCGAGTCCGGCCGCGAGCGCCGCGCGCTGCGGGCCCGTGAGCCGTCCGTCCAGGCCGAGCGCCCGGTCCACGCTGAACCGGCCCGGCCCGAGCGCGGCGAGCGCCACGGACGCCGCGCCGAGATTCAGGACGAACTCGTAGCCCTCGTCCACCACGAAGAACCCGTTGGACATGTGCACCGACCGGGCCGCGACCCCCATCGTGCCGACGACCGCCGACGCCGCCAGCGGCGTGGCCGCGCCGGCCACCAGCGCGGCGCCCGCCCCGACCTCGACGACAGCGCCGGCCGCCGCCTGCAGGCGCGGCCGGCGGAACCCCACGGATCCGAACCATCCCGCCGTACCGTCGAGCGTACGGCCGTGGCGCACCCCGTGCGCGATCATCGTGCCGCCGATCACCGCACGCAGCGCGTAGCGCGCCACCTCGACGCCGTTCATCGCTTCCGGCCTCCTCAACCGGGCCGTGGACATGTCGGCCCGTCCCTGTGTCAACGGATATAGAGTGTACTGTATTCGCGACTCGCTGAGGTGGAGGTCAGGATGCGCATCGGCATGCCCTTGAGCTACAGCGGCGGCTTCAAGGAGACCGTCGCCCTGCTCCGCGACTACGAGAAGGCCGGGCTGGACATCGTCTTCGTTCCCGAGGCCTACTCCTTCGACGCGATCAGCCAGCTCGGCTTCATCGCCGCCCGGACCGAACGCCTGGAGATCGCCTCCGGGATCCTGCAGATCTACACCCGCACCCCCACCCTGACCGCGATGACGGCCGCCGGCCTGGACCATGTCTCCGACGGGCGGTTCACCCTGGGCATCGGCGCGTCCGGGCCACAGGTGATCGAGGGCTTCCACGGGCAGCCGTACACCGCTCCCCTCGCCCGCACCCGCGAGATCGTGGAGATCTGCCGGTCGGTCTGGCGCAGGGAGAAGGTCGTGTACGAGGGGCGCCACTACCGGATCCCTCTCCCGCCCGGTCGGGGCACGGGGCTGGGCCGGCCGCTGAAGCTCATCAACCGTCCGGTGCGCGAGCGCATCCCGATCGTGCTGGCCGCCATCGGGCCGAAGAACGTGGCCCTGGCCGCCGAGATCGCCGAGGGCTGGATGCCGATGTTCTTCCACCCGGAGCGAGCGGCCGAGGTCTGGGGCCCGGCGCTGGCCGAGGGCTCGGCCCGGCGGGACCCCGCCCTCGGCACGCTCGACGTGGTGGTCTCACCGCCGCTGGCCATCGGGGAGGACGTCGAGGATCTGATCGATCTCGCCCGGCCCCAACTCGCCCTGTACATCGGCGGGATGGGGGCACCCGGCAAGAACTTCTACAACGACCTCGCCCGCCGGTACGGGTTCGAGGCCGCGGCGGCCACCGTCCAGGACCTCTATCTGTCCGGCCGCAGGGACGAGGCCGCGGCCGCGGTGCCCGCCGACCTGCTGCGGGCGACCTCGCTGATCGGCCCCGCCTCGTACGTGGCCGAACGGCTCGCGGCCTTCCGGGCCGCCGGAGTCACCACCCTCCAGGTCCGCCCCATGGCCCAGGACACGGCACGGCGCCTGGCCGACGTCGAACAGCTCAGGACGATGGTCTCCTGAGCCGTACCGGGTACCCGGCGGGGCGCTACGCCGACTGCCAGTCCGCCGCGGCCTCGGCCGCCAGACCCCGCATCACCTGTTCGAGGAGGGCGAGCAGCACCGACTTCACCGACTCCCGGTCGCGGGCGTCGCACAGCACGAGCGGTACGTCCGCAGCGAGGTCGAGCGCGGCCCGGATCTCCTCCGGATCCTCCTCGCACCGGCCGTCGAAACAGTTGACGCCGACGGCGAAGGGGATGCCGCGGTGCTCGAAGAAGTCGACCGACGGAAAGCAGCTCTCCAGCCGCCGGGTGTCGGCCAGCACGACCGCGCCGAGCGCGCCGCGGGACAGGTCGTCCCACATGAACCAGAAGCGGTCCTGCCCGGGGGCTCCGAAGAGGTAGACGACGAGGGACGAACTGAGGGTGATCCGGCCGAAGTCCATGGCCACCGTCGTCGTTGTCTTGCGCTCCACGCCGGCCAGGTCGTCCACGCCGACACTGGCCTCGGTGATGAGCTCCTCGGTGCGCAGGGGCTCGGTCTCGCTGATCGTGCCGACCAGGGTGGTCTTGCCGACGCCGAAGCCGCCGGCGACGAGGATCTTGGCCGTTGCCGCGTCGGGGGCGGGCGTGGTGCGGCCGGGGTCAGATTCTGCGAATGCCATCGATCACTGCCTGGAGGAAACGGGCGTCGGGCGAACCGGCCGCGGAGGGTGAGGAGACGGAGACGAGTCGGTGGTCCAGGAGGTCGTCGAGGAGGACCCGTACCACCGCGATGGGCAGGTCGAGGCGGGCGGCGACCTCCACCAGCGCCGTCGGGGTGCGGCACAGGGCGAGCAGCCGGTTCTGTTCGGGTTGCAGCCGCTGGTCGCGGGTCGGTGGGCGGACGGTGCTGATGAGGGAGATCAGCTCGATGCCGGGGCGGGCGGACGAGGTCCGGCCGCGCGTCACCGTGTAGGGGCGGACGAGCAGGCCGGGATCCTCATCGGCATGGGGGTCTTCCTCGGACCAGTGCCTCATTCATGCTCACCCGCGAACGACCCTCCGCTGTGCACGGGGAACCGCGGGGCGGCGGTGAGGTACTGGCCCACCTGACGGACGAGCATCGTCATCTCGTAGCCGACGTTGCCCACGTCCACCGCGGAGGTGGCGAGCACCGCGAGCCGGGCGCCGCCGCCCGCGGTGGTGACGAACAGGAAGAGGTCGTCCATCTCGATGACGGTCTGCTGGACCCGGCCCCCGCCGAAATGGCGGCTGGTGCCCTGCGCCAGGGAGTGCACACCCGAGGCGATCGCGGCGAGTTGCTCCGCGTCGGCCCGTCCCAGTCCCTCGGAGGAGCCGACGAGGAGGCCGTCCTCCGACAGCACGATGGCGTGCAGGGTCTCGGGGATCCGCTCGATCAGGCTGTCCAGGAGCCAGGCCAGTCCGCCGTGCGTGGTGTTGGTCGCTGTCATGGGGTGGTGTTCCTTGTCGGACGGGGACGGGTGGGGAACGAACGCCGCTCGGGCGGGGCCGAGGGCCGGACGGGTGCGGGGACTTCTTCCTCGGCCCGGGCCCGGCGGGTGCCGTCCCGGAGGGCGGCGAGCATCGAGCGGGCCTGCTCCGGCCGGCGCTCGGAACCTTCCCGGCCGGGTCCGAGGTCACTGTCCGATTCCCCGGGCCGCTCCCGAAGCTGCGGCGCGAGATTGGCCTGCCGCACCCGCCGCGGAAGCCGCCCGGAACCACCGGCCCTGGGCCCACGAGACACCGAGCCGGACACGTCGGCCTGGGCCGCCCCGGCCTCACCGGGAAGAGCCGCCTCGCCGGGACGCGTCGGCCCGCCAGGAGGCGTGGCCGCACCGGGACCCGCCGTCTCGCGCGGAAGCTCGGGTTCCCGGCGAGGCGCCACGGTCGGGCCGCGTCCGGAGCCGGGACCGGGACCGACGCCGGAGCCAGGACCGCGACCGAAGCGGGATCCGGGACCCGGGTCGGAGCCGAGGCTGGGGCGGGAGCCGGGACCGAAACCGGAGCCGAGGCCGGAACCGACGCCAGGGCCAGAGTCGGGGCCAGAGCCGGGACCGAAACCGGAGCCGAGGCCGAGGCCGGGGCCGGGGCCGGGGCCGGGGCCGGGGCCGGGGCCAGGACCGGGGCCAGGACCGGGGCCAGGACCGGGGCCAGGACCGGCGGCAGAGTCGGGGTCGGGGTCGGTGCCACGGCCAGGGCCGAGGTTCGGGGCGGTGTGCTCGGGGGACGGGGCGGTCGGGGGTGTCGTGGCTCCGGAGTGGGGGGTAGTGCGGGTGCGCATCGGCATGCCGCCGGGGGTCTGCCTGTCGGCCGCCGGGTCGGAGACCGAGGCCAGATGGCGCTCCGCCCGGGGGTCCAGCGGCGGCGTGGTGTCCGTGACCGGCTCGGTGATCGCGTGGGGGAGCACGACGACCGCCAGCGTCCCGCCGTACGACGAGGCCTGCAGACTCGCCGTGATGCCGTGCCGCTGCGCCAGATGGCCGACGGTGAACAGACCCAGGCGGGGGTCCTCGCCCAGGGCGCTGAAGCTGAAGTCCTTCGGTTCGTGCAGCAGTTCGTTCGCGGCTTCGTACTCCTGCGCCGAGAGGCCCAAGCCCCGGTCCTCCACCTCGACGGCGAACCCCTGCGCCACCGGCAGGGCCCGGACGCGTACCTCGGTGTGCGGCGGGGAGAAGGTCACGCCGTTCTCAATCAGCTCGGCCATGAGGTGGATCGTGTCGCCGACCGCCGGACCCGTCACCGCCGTCGGCGGCATCGCTTCGACCACCACGCGGGTGTAGCCCTCGATCTCGGACACCGCGCTGCGCAGGAGGTCCGCGAGCGGCACCGCCTCCTTCCAGCGCCGCCGCGGCGCCGCACCCGACAGGACCGTCAGACTCTCGGCGTTGCGCCGCATACGGGTGGCGAGGTGGTCGACACGGTAGAGGTCGGCGAGGAGTTGCGGGTCCTGCTCCTTGCGCTCCATGGCGTCGATCACCATGAGCTGACGGTGGACCAGGATCTGTATGCGGCGCGACATGTTGTGGAACACCATGCGTGCCCCCTCGCGCAGCGAGGCCTGCTCGAGCGCGACGCTCACCGCGGTCCGCTGGGCGCTGTTGAACGCCTCGGCCACCTTGCCCAGCTCGTCGGATCCGAAGTCGAGCTCGGGCAGTCCGTCGAGGTCGGCACGGCTGCCCCGGGTTCGCAGCAGGGTGATCAGCTCGGGCAGCCGGTCCTGGGCCAGTTCGAGCGTCGCCGCCCGCAGACCGGACATACGGCCGATGAGCGAGCGTGTGATGCGCCAGGACAGCAGGGCGACCGCGAGCACCGCCACCAGCGCGAGGGTGCTGCCCACCACCACCCTGCCGAGCAGGACGTCGTTGCGGTCCTCGGCGTTCCGCTGGATCGTCGGCAGGTACCGGTTCTGCACGTCCCGCACCTCGGCGGAGACCCGTTCCGGCGCGGAGGCCCGGGCGGCCGCGGTACGCGGGACCTTGATCGTGCCGTCCTCCGTGGTGGCCGCCGTGGTGACGGATTTCTCCAGGGCGGCCAGGGCGGCCCAGTCCCGGCCGCGCATCGCCCCGTTCAGCGCGGCTCGCAGGTCCGCGGGAAGGTACGGCGCCACCTCGTCGGACAGGACGGAGACGCGGACCGCGGCGGCGGACGTCAGGTCCGTCCGTTCCTGGACGTTCAGCCGCCCGGAAGCGGCGGCACCGTCGAGGAGCGCCTCCTCCTGCGACAGGGCCTCCGTGGCGCGCAGGAACGCCAGAGCGTGGCCAGCCTCGGCCGCGGTGGCGCCGCTGCTGTTGTCCGTGTTCAGCATCCCGAAGAGGCTCAGGACGGACGCCACGGCTTGGGAGTAGGTGGCGTACGCATGCTCGCGGGTCGCCTTTCCGTCGTCGACGGAGGTCCGCTCGACGGTCAGTGACTCGAGCCGTTTCCGTACGACCGCCAGCTGGTCCCGGTATTGCGACGACCCTTCACCGCCGGAAGCGGAATCCGCCTTCCGGAAATCGGCGATTACGGCGTCGGTCCGCCTTCGTTGCGCCTCCAGGGCGGTACGGCTGCCGTGCGCGGACAACAGGCGCACCGTCAGCTGCCGTTCCTTCTGGAACTCGCCGACGCCGGGCACCAGGGCATAGGTGGTCTTCGCCGGATTCCCGTCCTGGTCGGCCTTGTACCACTGGTCGAGCTGGACGGCCGAGCCGGTGGCCCACAGCACGACCATCGCCGTCGCGGGAACCGCCGCGAGGGTGACGAGCGAGGCCCTGATACTGCGGCCGCGCCCGGTGTTGGCCCTGGTCCGCGTGGGCTTGACCCGGTGCCGGCTCACCTCGCCCACCCGCATCCCACGGGACGGCGGTGGGGTCGGGCTGCGGTGAGAAACGGAAGCACCGGCGATTTCCTTTCCGGGGTGGCTCACTGCGGGAACAGCGAAGAAGGACCGGGGGATTCGCGGCGGGATCCCGATCCCGCCGTACGGTCGGATAGGTATGAAACCGAGCGATCCGAACGGGGTCAAGTGATCTCGTAAGCGCACCAGAACATCTGATTAGGGCGATCGTTCCACTACGCGCGTAGAGGATCTGACGGCGTCTCATCCCGCCCACGGCTGGCCACGAGGACGTTTTGCCTGATTACCGAGGGTGAACCGGAGTGGACGGTGCGCGTCAGTCAGCACCTGGGGGCCTGGGCGGGCTCCACGGCGCGACGACACGCCCCGAGCCGACTGTGACCTAGATCACGGCATGGCGGCCGGGTGGGGACTCCCCCGGACACAGGGATTTTTCGGCCGATCTCCGGGTGGGTAGGTGTCGTGGGCGAATCACGGTGAGCGACAGGGGGTCGCGTGGACAGCGATGTCACCAGCGCGCTGGGGCAGTTGGCAGCGGAGGTCGAGGAGGTCCTGCGCGCCACGTGCGGCGAGGACCGGTGGCTGCGGATCGCCGACGTCCTGGACCGTGCCCGGTCGGCCCTGCGCCCCGGGCGCGTACCCGATGCCGCCCAGGTCCGGCAGTTGGTCGGCGAGCTGGAGGATCTGTGCGCGGATCTGCGCGCCCGGCGGCTCTCCGAGCCTCCCGTGGCCGCCCCCGCCTCCGTCCAGGAGAGCGCCCACGGCCTGGTCCACGACATCGCCACGGCCCTGACGGCCCTCACCGGTGATCCGGCGCCCGGCGC
The DNA here is from genome assembly GCF_040630255.1 of Streptomyces sp. NPDC005820. Taxonomy (NCBI): domain Bacteria; kingdom Bacillati; phylum Actinomycetota; class Actinomycetes; order Kitasatosporales; family Streptomycetaceae; genus Streptomyces; species Streptomyces sp. NPDC005820. The sequence continues at coordinate 72,950 of NZ_JBEXXE010000051.1, read as the reverse complement.
GGCGACGCCCGCTTCCCCGGACTCCTCGCGCAGCGCGACCGGACAGGGAGGGGCGACGGATGCCGGCCGGTCCGCGTGAGCGCGACATGGTGGTGCACGTCTTCTACGCCTCCGCGCGGTGCACACCGGGCAGCCCCGCACACGACCACCTCAGGGCGGTCTGGGCCGCCTGCCGCGACCGGTTCGGCATGGACGCGCCCGCCCTCGCAGGGGTGCCGGCGGATCTGCCGACCGACCTGCCGGCCGCGATCCCCGCAACCGGTTCCGACGTACGGGTGTGGGCGGCGGCCGAGGACGGCGCTCGCTCGGGCGACCACCAGGCCGTGTGCTACGCCGTGCACGAGATGCTCGGTGTGACGGTGGTGCTCACGCACGGCGGCGACCGCGCCTGGGCGGACGCCGACTCCGCCTGGCAGGATGCCGTCCCGTCGGTGCCGCAGGACGCGGCGGCCTCGGGCATTCTGCAGGCCGTTCGCGTGTACCGGGGTGTGTGCCCGCACGCCCCGCTGGTTCCCGCCGACGCCGACGAGGCCGTCGTCGTCCTGCGGGAGCAGCTGCCGGCGGGTGCCGTCGCCGTGGTGCCCGGGCCCGTCCACCGGCCCCTCGGCGAGCCCGGGCCGGCCCCGCGGGAGGTCGGAGCCGGCGGTCATGTCGCCGAACGACGCCTGCTCGAGCAGGGGCGGGGCGTGATGCTGCGCCAGAGCCTCGACCGACGGGCCGAGCGGCGATGGCTGCGAGCGCACCACCCACAGCTCCTGACCCGTCTGGACCGGGCACGCCAGGCCCTGGACGAGGCTGCTGACCAGGCCGCTGACCAGGCCGCGGGCGAGCCCGATCCGCAGCGCGCCGCGGTGCAGGAGTGGGACGCGCTGGTCAGGACCGTCCGGCAGGAGACCGGCCTGCCGTTCCTGACCGGGCCGCGCACCCCGGACCTGCTGCGGGCGGGCGAGGAGGGGCCGGTCGTCGTCGTCAACTGCGCCCGTACCCGCAGCGACGCCCTGATCGTGCTTCCCGGCGGGATCACCGTGGTCCCGCTGCCGGGTCTGTCCCCGGAGTACGCCGGCGAACTCGCCCGCGGGCTGGACCGTGCCGCCGCGCTCGCCGAGGACGATCCCGGAGCGGCGCATCCGCTCGTCGGCGACGTCCTCGCCGAACTCGGCGCCCGGGTCGCCGAGCCGGTCCTGACCGCCCTCGCCGCGCTTCCCGGCCTCGACCACGGGGACGGCACAGCCGTCACCCCCTCGGACCCCGCCGACTCCAGCCCTTCCGCCCGGCTGCCCCGACTGTGGTGGTGCCCCACGGGCCAGTCGGCGTTCCTCCCGCTGCACGCGGCCCGGCTTCCCGACGGTACGTGGCTGCAGGACCGTTGGGTCTCCTCGTACACGGTCACGCTGCGCACGCTGGTGGAATCCCGCGCCTCCGGGACGGCGGCGACCGTGTCCGAAGCCCCGCGGTCCGGTGCGGAGCAACAGCGCGCCGCTCCCCCGCTGATCGTCTGCGTGCCCCGCCCGGGTGAGCAGGACCCGCTGCTGCGGCACGCCGACGAGGAGGCCCGGCGCGTCCTCACCCATCTGCCCGGGGCGAGCCTCCTCCCGGGTGAGCGGGCGACGCCGGAGGCCGTGCTCACGGGTCTGCGCGCCTCCCGCTGGCTGCACTTCATCGGCCACGCGGAGCAACTGCCGACCGCCGAAGGCGGCGCCCTGCTCCGCTGCCGGGACACCGGCGACGGACGGGACGGCGCCGTGACCGCCACCGAGATCGCCGGACTCGGCCCCGGCGAGGCCGAACTCGCCTACCTTTCCGCCTGCGAGACGGCCACCGGCGACATCGACCTGCCCGACGAGGCGGCCCATCTGGCAGGGGCACTCCAGATGGCCGGCTTCCGGCATGTCATCGCCGCACAGTGGGCGGTGAGCGACCGCCGCGCCCCCGATCTCGCCGACGCCTTCTACCGACAGATCACCGGTTCCGAGGGACCGGACGCCGACCGGTCCGCCCGTGCCCTCCACCACGTGGTGACCACGCTCCGCCACGCCCGCCCGGACGCCGCGGCACTCTGGGCCCCTTACGTGCATGTGGGCCCCTGACCAGCCGACGGCGCGCTGCCCTTCGTCGACTGGCGTGCCTGTGGGGCTGCACGGTCACATGGGCATGGACCAGGGGCGCGGCCTGGTCCCTCTCGCGACCAGCAGCACCACACCGATGACCGAGCCTCTGCTTCCCGACCGGATACGCCGGACACAGAAGCGGGGCGCCCTGCTCAACCCGGCCCCGTGGCCGAGGACCACACGCCGAACCACTGCTCGGCGCCGTACTCCTCGAACCGCTCCACCTCGGTGAACCCCAGCTTCGCCGCCAGGCGCATCGCGCGGTCGTTGGCGGTCTGGGTGCAGAGCACCACCGGCTCGCCGGGGAGTACGTCGGCGAACCAGTCGAGTGCCGCCGCGCATGCCTCGGCGGCGTACCCGCATCCCCACGCCTGCGGCAGGAACAGGTAACCGAGTTCGGCCTCCCCGGCCTCCGGACGGACGTGCCCCGGACGCTCCGCATCGCGCCGGTCGAGCGTGACCATGCCGATCATCGCTCCGTCGAGATCGATCACGAACAGGCCGGGGCGCCGCCCGGGCAGCCCGGGCACCGAGCGGTCGAGCTCAGCACGCGGTCGAGGGCCACCGATGTAGGTGCCCACCTCGGGCGATGCGAACAGCTCGATGAACGCCGCACGGTCCCGGGACTCGGACTCACGGAGCACGAGCCGTTCGGTCCTCATCGGGGCGGGCGGCCGGCCGACGGCTCCAAGTCCGGTCATGGCGGGCACCCTATCTCCCGTCCGGTCCTGCCTGCGGGGTGGTCAGTGACGCCAAGAGCGCGCAGGATATGTGACGGACTCTGTCTCATCGGGGGAAACAGTGGATGTGCCCATGCTGATCCTGCTGGGTGCGGCGGGAGGTGCACTGCGCGGCCTTCTGGATGTCTACACCCGGTTTCTGGACTGGCAGTCGGCCCGCCGCAGCCACCGGCGATCACCAGCCGGGCAGCCGGACGAACTGCCCAGGTTCCGGGAGTACTTCGACCCGGTGGCCGACCCTGTGGCCGCAGTCGTCCACAGTGCGATGGGCGCCGGGGCAGCCGTGCTGTTCGGCACGACGGGCCAGGTCAGCGGTGCCTACGCAGCCGTCGTGGTCGGCATTTCGGCCCCCGTGATCCTGACTCAGCTCGGGCGCGTCCAGTCGGTGAGCGACGCGGTCACCGGCGCCTCCCAGAACGGGCCGGAGCCGGCCGAGGTCACCGCCGGGGCCGCCGCGGAGCTCGTGGTGCCCGCCCGGTTGCCGATGGCGGGAAGCAACGGACCGTCGGCGAACGGCCGGCCGGTGGATCCCTCGCGCGAGCGAGGGAGCGGGTTCGGCAACGGTCACCGGGCGCGGCAGCAGCCGCAGGGCCCCGCGATCGGCGAGGAGGGCGTGACGAGATGACGCAGCCCTCCCTGAGCCGGCGTATCGCCGCCGCCGTCCTGGGCGCCGACCGCCGCACCCCATATGTCGCCGTCGCGCGCCGACGTCGGCTTCCCCTCGGGCGGCGTCTGCTGGTCTCGATCCTGGGCGTCCGGGCAGACCCGGTGACGTCCCTGCGCCGCGAGGAGAACGGGGACGCGAAGGAACTCCCGGAATCCCCCGGTCCGCCCGCCGAGCACGGCCCCGCATACGGGTCGCGCCGGCAGGACACGGTTCCGCGGCGTCTGCTGAGCGAGGACCGTCAGGAGTACGAGCGGGTCCTCGACGAGGCGCTGCGCTCAGCCTCACGCCACCCGCAACCGGCCGCTGTGGGGCAGCGGCTCAACCCCGAACAGCTGCGCACCATGGCGCTCAACGCCACCGCGCTCATCACGGCAGCGGCAGCGACCGAGTACCAGCACTATGTGACGGTCCGTGAGGAACTGCGCCACCCGGTGTCGTCCATCCCGTCGTCGGCACGTGCGTCCGAATCTCGCGGGCCGGGGGCGGGCGGGGTGGGGCTCGCCACGGTGGTGGAGGAGGCTGCCGAGGCCACCGGAGCGGGTGCCCTGGCCGTCGCCGCCGTACTGACGCCCGTCCTCGCCGGAACCGCCGCGGTGATCTTCCTGGTGGCCGGCTGTCTCCTGCGGGCGGCCCAGCCCGACCATGCCGCCGCCCGCGCCCTGCTCACGGCCGGATGGCTCTTCGGAGCCGTCACCGCGGCGGCGGTCCTCTTCGCCGCCGTCGGGTTGCTGCTCACCGCCCTGCGCAACCGTTCCGGCCCCCCGGCGGGACCGTACGGCGAACTGAGCGCCGAGGTCGACCGGGCGAGGGACGCCTGGCGGGAAGCGCTGCTGGAGCGGGGCTTGCTGCCGTTCCTGCGGGAGGCCCTGGCCGACCCGGTCACGGCCACCGCGCCGCACCCGAAATCGCCCTCCTCCGCCCGACGCCTCCCTGCGCTCGGGTACGACCGTCCAGGCTTCACCAGTCCCGACGACGGTCCCGCAGCTGGCCCCCGCCCGCGCTTCACCACCCCGGACTTCACCGGCCCGGAGTTCGGCGGCCCGGAACAGCAACCGGAGTAGGCACGGGACCGATTGCGTCAGCGGTCCGTGTAGTCCGCGGCGAGCCGGTCGAGGAAGGCGGCCAGCCGCTCGTTCGTCGCGGTGTGGTCGTTGGCCCGCAGCTGATCGGGCTGCTGGACGTAGGGGCGGTCGGTGAGCGTGGCCAGTTCCTTCTCGGAGTGTTCGATCAGGGCCTCGATACAGGCGGGGGTGAACTCCATGTGGCACTGGAAGCCGTACACGTACCGGCTGTAGGCGACGATCTGGCGGGGGCAGCCCGCGCTGGTGGCCAGCACGGTGGCGTCGTCGGTCAGCCCCGGCATGTCGTTGTGCCAGTGACCGGTGTCGAAGGTGTCCCCGAGTCCGGCGAGGAAGGGGTGCCGGCGTCCCGCGTCGGTGACGGTCACGGGGAAGGAGCCGATCTCGGTGTGCGGGCTGGAGTCGAAGGCGGCGCCGAGCGCCTCCCCGACGAGCTGGGCGCCCAGACAGATCCCGATGACCGCCCTGTCGGCCTCGACGCAGGCGGCGATGAGGGCCTTCTCCGCCGCGGCGTCGAAGTGCGGGCACTCCTCGGTGGTCGTGCTGGGCTGCTGCGGGCCACCCATCACGATCAGCAGGTCGATGCCGTCCGCGCTCGCGGGTAGCGCGTCGCCGTCGTGGACGCGGGAGTGGCCGATCTCGTGGCCCCGGGCGCGGGCCCAGTCCTCGTAGGCCCCCGGGGCCTCGAACGACTCATGGACGACGAAGTGTGTACGCATGACCGGATCCGGCCTCTCTGTGTGATGGATGCGTGCTGTTGGGCACCGCGCCCCCGCCGGTGCAAGGTCCCGTGGGCGACCTCGTGTTTGTGGCCGTTCAGTACCGGCGAGGGCGGTGCAGGATCCCGGCGAGGTCGTCGGCGAACTGCGTGGCCTGCTCCTCGGTGAGCATGGAGGTCGTCACCCGCACGGCCCGGGCCGTGGCCGGTCCCGAGGTGAACAGGTCCCCGGGCTGGACCGCCCAGCCCCGCCGTGCCAGCGCGTCCGCGACCGGGCGCGGGGGCGTCTCCAGCGGGATCCACACGTTCAGCCCGTCGGGCCGGTAGCCGTCCCGGACGCCGATTCCCCGTTCGGCAAGCCGCTCCAGGAGCAGCGTGCTGCGTTGTACGTACGTCTCGCGCGCCCGGGCCGTGCCGGCGGTGACGTCCGGGTCCGTGAGGAGGGCGTGGGCGGCATGCTGCAGCAGCCCGCTCACCCATGTCGTTCCCGTGTTGAGCCGGGTCTCGAGGCGGCTCGCGGTCTCCTCGTCGCAGGCGACCAGGGCCAGGCGCAGGTCCGGGCCGAGGAACTTCGACACCGACCGCACCAGCGCCCACCGGGACGTTCCGGGCGCCGTGATGCGGTGGTAGGGGGCACGGGAGACCGCCCAGAAGTGGTCGTCCTCGACGACCAGGGCCCGGGGGTGATCGGCGAGGACCTCGCGGAGTGCGGCGGCACGGTCCTCGGTGAGGCTCACACCGGTCGGGTTGTGCGCGCGGGGCGTGCACACCACCGCCCGTGCCCCGCTCTCCAGGGCCGCGCGCAGGGCGTCCGGGCGCATCCCCTTCCCGTCGACCTCCACCGCCACGGTCCGGAATCCGTTCAGCCGCAGCGTGCCGATGCTCGCCAGGAAGCACGGGTCCTCGACCGCCACCGCGTCCCCGCGCGTGAGGTAGGCGTTCAGCAGCCGCTCCGTCGCGTCGACCGCGCCGTGTGTGACGAGGACACGGAAGTCGCGGCCCCCGATGTCCGGCTCGTACTGCCGGGCGGCCCACTCGGCCAGCCGCTCGTCGACGGGCGGCGCCCCGTACAGCGCGGGCCGGTACCCGCCGTCATGTACGGCCCGCAGCGCGTCCGGCAGCAGTTGCGGGTCCGGGTTGCCGCTGGCCAGATCGGTCAGCCGGCCCCCGAACCACGCCCCCTCGCCGGCCAGTTGCGGCACGCCGGCCACCACGGTCCCGCCCCGCCCGCGCGTCTCGGCCTCGCCCGCGGCCACCAGCTGCCGGTAGGCCGACGCGACCGTGTTCCGGTTCACGCCCAGCTCTTCCGCGAGCATCCGCACCGGCGGCAGCAGGTCCTGCGGCGCCAGTTCACCCGACGCGATCAGGTCCCGCACACTGCCGGCGATCTCCGCCGCGGTCGTCCCGCTGATCAGCATGCCGTCCACCTCCAGAACCCGACCTTAGCATTGAGGCTAGGACATAGAAAATATGTCATAGGTCAAACCGGCGAAGGGGTCATGTCCCGCGCGGAGCGCCGGTTGGTCGTGCGGGCCGTGCCTTCCTACGCTGGCTGGACGGGGTGTTCCGCGTGTCATGTCGTTCCGGGGGGAGCCGTGGTGCGGTATCGGGTCGGGCGTTGGCCGTTGGTGGGACGTGAGCGGGAGCTGGAGGAGTTCGCCTCGGCGTCGCAGGACCGGAAGTGCCGTGGCTTCCTCGTGTGCGGGGCAGCCGGGGTCGGCAAGTCGCGGCTGGCCGAGGAGTGTCTGGAGCGGGCCGCGGCCGACGGGGCGCGGGTGGGCCGGGCCACCGCGACCGCCGCGGCCGGAGCGGTTCCGCTGGGGGCGATCGCGCACCTGCTGCCCGCCGGGGTGGACCTGTGCGACCCGGTCGCCGGGTTCGCCGCGGTCGCCGCGCAACTCGCCGTGGGCCGGGGAGAGCCGCGGCGGGTGCTGCTCGTCGACGACCTGCATCTGCTGGACCCGGCCTCGGCGGTGCTGCTGCGGCAGCTGATGGACGCCGGCGCCGTCCGGCTGATCGGCACGGTCCGCACCGGCGAGCCGTACGGCGAGGCGGTCGCCGCGCTCACCGGCGGGGACGCGGTGCGCCGGGTCGACCTGGCCGTGCTGGACCCCGGGCGGATCGGAGAACTGCTGGCGGCCGCGCTCGGCAGGCCCGTCGCCCGGCACACGGTGCACGAGCTGTCGGCCGCCAGCGGCGGCAACGTGCTGTACCTGCGCGAACTGGTCCTCGGCGCGCTGGCCGGCGGGGATCTCACCGAGGACGGGGAGATCTGGCAGCTGCGCGAGGGCCGGCTGCCCGGCACCGCCCGGCTGGCCGAGGTGATCGGCGCGCGGCTGGCGGGCGCCGACCCCGCCGGACGGGCCGTCCTGGAGCTGCTGGCGCTGTGCGAGCCGCTGCCGCTCGCCGACGCCGAGGCCGTCGCCGCGCCGCACGCGGTGGCGGCCCTGGAACGGGCCGGGCTGATCCGCGTCGCGCAGGAGCGCCGGCGCACCTCCGTCTCCCTGGCCCACCCTCTGTACGGCGAAGTCCTGCGCGCGGGACTGCCCGTGCTGCGCCGCCGGGCCCTGCTGCTGGAGCAGGCGGCCCGCACCGAGGCGCGGGGCGCCCGCCGCCGCGGCGATCCGCTGCGGATCGCGACCTGGCGGCTGGCCGCCACCGGCACCGCCGATCCCGCCCTGCTCACCCGGGCCGCGGTGCTCGCCCGCCACGCCCACGACTACGCCCGGGCCGTGGCGCTCCTTCAGGCCATGCCCGAGGACCGCCACACCACCGCCACCCGCTCGATGCTCGGCGACGCCTTCTTCGAGATGGGCCGCTGGGCGGAGGCCGAGACCGTGCTCGCCCGCGCGGACCGGCTCGCCGACGGCGAGCGCGAGACGCTGGCGGTCGCCCTGGTCCGTACGACGAACCTGTTGTGGAGCAACGCCCCCGTCGCCGAGGCGCTCGCGGCCAACGACGCGGCCCTGGCGCGGATCACGGGTCCCGTGGACCGTCGCAAACTCGGGATCAACGAGGGCTTCATCCGGATCGCCGCCGGTCAGCCCGCCCAGGGGCTGGCCCTGTTGGAGGACCTGGAGACGGACGTGGGCGATGCCTCGGACGTCGACGTCTGGCTGCGCGGCGCCTGGATGAAACCCGCCGGGCTGGCCCTGGTGGGCCGTACCCATGAGGCCGTGGTCTGGGCGGAGCGCGCCCATGCCGGGCACCGCCGGGTCGACGAGCGCGCCCTGGCGTCCCATCCCGCCTTCCAGCGCATCCCGCTGGTCCTCGCGCTCACCGAGGCGGGCCGCCCGGCCGAGGCACGCCGGGCCGGCGAATCGGCGTACGCCGAACTCGTCGCCGCCGACTCGGTGGTGCGGGTGTGGCTGGCGGTCCTGCTCGGCCGTACGGAGTGGCTGGCGGGCCGTCCGGCGACCGCGCGCCGCTGGTGGGCCGAGGCCGCGGCGCTGGCCCGCACCTTCGACCACGCCATGGCCCTGCGCCTGGTCCTGGCCGGTCTCGCCGCCTGCGCGGCCGTACAGGGGGAACCCGAGGCGGCCGAGGCGGCGTTGGCGGAGCACCGTGAGCTGCCCACGCCGGAGCCGGGCCTGCTGTCGGCCGGCGAGGAACGCCTGGGGGAGGCATGGCTGCTGGCGGCCTCGGGGCAGCTCGGCGAGGCCCGCTCGGTGCTCCTCGCCGCCGCCCGCAGCGCGCGGGCCACCGGTCATGTCACCGGGGAGGCGCTGCTGCTGACCGACGTGGCCCGGCTCGGCGGGGCCCGCCAGGTCACGGACCGGCTCGTCGAGCTGGCACGCGCCTGCGACGGTCGACTCGTCCCCGCCCGGGCGCAGTTGGCGCAGGCGCTCACCTCGGACCGCCCCGACCGGCTGCTGCGTGCCGCCGACGCGTGCGAGGCCGTCGGCGCGGACCTGCTCACCGCCGAGGCGGCGACCGCCGCCGCTGCCGCCTGGCACCGGGCCCGGGAACCGCGCCGGGCCGCGGCGGCAGCGCGCCGGGCCGCCACGGCGGCGGCGCGCTGCGAGGGCGCGCGCACCCCGCTGCTGACGATCGCCCGCGCCGCCGCGCCGCTCACCGCCCGCGAGCGTGAGGTCGCGCTGCTCGCGGCGGTCGGCAACGCCAGCGTCGACATCGCCCGCGCCCTCACCCTCTCGGTGCGCACGGTCGACAACCACCTCCACCGCGCCTACGCCAAACTCGGCGTCACCACCCGCCGTGAACTGGCCCGGACGCTGGGGTCGGAGCCGCTCACCGCCCGTCCGCAGGGCTGACCGCCCGGTCCTGATCCAGGCGGGTCGAGCAGTGGCACGGGGCCGGTGTGCGGCGCGGTCGGTTCGGATGCGGGCGGGGCCGCCGAGCGGTTGCCGTGCGGCCACGATCCACTGGGGAGGCCTGCGCACGGGAGAGTGTCGGCGGGCGCGGTTACAGTGCCGGACATGTCTGATGATCTTCGGAATGGTGGGCAGGGCGGCGATCCGGCCCTGGCGGACGGGTTGTCGGCGGATCCGGGCTTCCTGGTGACCGCGGATCCGGAGCGGGTGGTGGCGCTGCTGGATCTGGCGTCGGGGCCCGCGGGGCGGCTGGCGGCGGCGGTGTACCGGGCGTCGGCGGGTACGCACCATGACGCCGACCCCGCCGCCCGGCGGCAGATCCTGTCGGTGGACGCGGCCCGCCATGGGGACCGGGACCTGGCCGATCGCCTCGCCGCCGTCGCCATACCGGGTGTGCCGGCCGCGCGGTGGCGGGTGGAGTGGGCCACCGGATCGCAGGTCCACCCCGGTTTCCTCGGCTTCCTCGGCTCCCTCGACGACTCCGCCGGCCACTGGCCGCCGCCGGTGGTGGCCTTCGAGGGCCGACCGGCCACGATCACCCGCGCCGACGGCGCCCTGCCGCTGCGCGACCTGGCGACGGGTGAGGAGGTCGCCCGAGCCCCCCTCACCGGTTCCGTACGCGGCAAGGAGACGACCGCGGTGGTCGACGGCCGGCCGGTCGAGGTCAGCTGCGACGGGCCCGACGGCCTGCCCCGGATTCTCGACGCGTCCACCGGCGAACTGCTCGCCGTGCTGCCGGCCTGCGGCAAGGCCGGCCCGGCGATGTACTGCCTGGAGTCGGTGACGATCCACGGCAGGCCGTACCTCCTCGCCGGTGACGAGAAGCGGGTGGCGGTGTGGGACCTGACCACCCGGGAACCGGTCGGTGAGCTCGAGTCCGACGGTGACGACCTGCTGTCCTGGGCGGTCGTGACGCTCGACGGACGGCCTCATGTGGTGACCGGCAGCCTTCTCGGCAAGGTCGAGGTATGGGACTTCGCCACCTGCGAACGGATCGGCGTGGGCCGGGGAGACGACCGCGAGCTGCGGCTGATGGCGGCGGCGACGATCGGCGGACGCCCGCACGTCCTCACCGTCGGCTGCGATCCGTACGTGGGGACGCCACTGGACGCCATCGACGTGTGGAGCGTCGACCCGGTCCAGCGGATCGACCGGATCCCTGCCGGGGCGAAGAAGGTGGAGACGGCGGTTCTCGGCGACCGCTGCCATGTCGTCGCCGACGACAGCGTGGTGTGGGAGCTGTCCCGGGCCGAGCCGGTCGGCAGCCGGGCCCCGGGCCACGGCGCGACCGTGACCGCGGTGGCGACGACGGTGCTCGACGGCCGGCCGGTGGCCGTCACCGGCAGCCACGACGAGACCTTGCGCCTGTGGGACCTCGCCACCGGCCGCCCCGTCGGCCCGCCGCTGTCCGCCGACACGGACGACTACGACGGTGTGACGCGGGTGCGGACGACCTTGGTCGACGGCCGGCCCTACGCCGTGACCCGGCACGACAGCGGTTACGACGAGTACGCACGGGTGTGGGACCTGACCGCCGGCGAGGAACTCGCCGATGACTCCTGGCCCGCGGAGATGGCCGAGTCGATGGGCGACGACTGTTCCGTCCCTTCGCTGTCGGTCGACGGCCGGGAGATGGACGACACCCTGCTCGGCCCGGCCGGCGAGGTGACCGCGTTCGCCACCGGTACGGTCGACGGCCGCCCGGTCGCCGTGGTCGCCGCCCTGCGGCGGGTGCGGGTGTGGGACCTCACCGGCGAGACGCCCGCCGTCGCCGATGAGCTCGTCTTCCCGCAGAACGTCGGCGCGGTGGCCGTCACCCCAAAGGGGCGGCTCCTGTTCGGCTTCGGCGCCGACCTCGCCGTACTGCGCCGCTTCTGAGTAACGGTTACTCAAGCCGTGCCCCGACGGGACCGGCAGGCTCGTTCGTGGACAGACGACCACGACTTCGGGAGACACGGGGATGGAAGAGTCAAGGATGGAAGAGACGGGGACGAACGGGCCGGGGCGGGCGCAGCGCGGCCGTCGGGGGCGCAGACTCCTGCGGGGTGCCGCGCTGACGTCGGCGCTGGCCGCCACCGCGCTGCTGGCTCCGGCCGGCCTCGCCGGGGCCGCGCCCGCCGCCGCGCCGACGATCGTGTCGCAGCGCGTCGTCACCATCACCCAGGCGGACACGAACCGGTTCCTGGACGCGCACGAGATCGAGAGCCTGGACTTCCGGGTGGTCACCCGGCCGTTCCAGAACAACAGCACCCAGCACTGGATTCTGACCGACCTGAGCAACGGCCTCTCGACGATCCAGCAGCAGAGCAACGGCCGCTATCTCGACGCCTACCAGGGGTCCGGCGACGACTTCCGGGTCGTCACCCGCACCGCCGAGAACGACGCGACCCAGGCCTGGATCATCCTGCCGTCCACCAACGGCACCTACACGATCCAGGAGGCCAGCAACAGCCGGTACCTCGACGCCTACGAACTGCCGTCCCAGGACTACCAGGTCGTCACCCGGCAGTGGAAGAACGCGGACGAGGAGCGGTGGCGGATCCTCGACGTGTGACCCCGTTGCCTACGCTTTGAGCGCCACCGGAATGCGGTCCAGCACCGGGTAGGGGACCAGCCCGTAGTGGTAGAAGTCCACGGCGTCGGCCCGGCCGGGCCCGGTGGCCGCCGCGGTGCGCTCTCTCAGGTGCCCGGCGGTGACGGTGTCGGGCACGCCCGGGCGCAGGACCGCGCGCAGCGTGCACGGCTGCGGCAGTACGGCCCGGTAGGCGGCGGTGTCGGCCGCGACCCGCTCGGCGTCCCGGGCGTAGGCGAGGAGTGCGTAGCCGGGGACCACGGCGCCGACGGCCGCCGGGTCGACACCGATGCGCCAGGCCTCGTCGGCGGCGAGCGCGCCCGTCGGCAGGCCGTCCGCGTACCCCTTCACCGCGCCGGTCAGATCGAGGAACACCAGCTGTGAGCCCTCGTCGGCCACCGCGTCGGCGACCTCGGCCGCCAGCGAGGTGACGGCTTTGGTGCGGGTGCGGACGTAGGCGGCGACGGGCTCGGGCAGCTCCCCGGCGTCGGCGTCGTCGTCGGGGGGCGCGCCGTCCAGCACCCGGCCGACCAGCCGCCCGGCCTGCGCGCGGGCCGCACCGGCGTCCGCGCCCGCGTCCTCGGCGCGCCGCACGCAGTGCTCGCAGAAGCACAGGCCCAGCAGGAAATCCTCCAGCGGGCCCAGCGGCACGAAACTACGCTCGTGGTGGTAGCCGTGGCCGAAGGTGCCGTAGTGCAGGGACTCGGCGACCACCGCTTCCACCCCCAGCCGGGCCACCGAGCGGGCCAGCGCCACGGCGTACGCCCGGACGTCCGGGTGGGCCGGGCACAGGTCGGCGGGGGCGGCCCGGTCGCCGAAGCAGTTCTGCTGGGTGACGTCGGGGTGGGCGAGGCCCAGGGTGGTGTTGTGCAGGAAGACGGTCCAGCCGTGCAGCGCGGCGCCCCGCTCGGCCGTCAGCCGCCTGGCCTCGCGCAGCGGTTCCCGCTCGGCGCCCGCCTGCACCGGCGGGGTGAGGCGCAGCCCGTCGAACAGCTCGGCCGGCGGGACGAAGTGGGCGCCGTCGCGGCGCAGCGTGACCCGTGCCGGGCCGTGCGGGGTGACGTCGCGGGCGCGGTGGTAGGCGGCGGCGACGGTGAGGGTGTCGCAGCCGTAGCTGCCGAGGACGCGGTCGAGGACGGCGGCGGTCCCTTCCGCGCGCAGGTCCTCGACGAAGGCGTACGTCGACGCCGTGGACGTTTCCATGCTCGTACTCCTGGATGTGGGTCGGGTGTCAGTGGCGGTGTCAGTGGCCGTTGGTGTCCCGTGCTCGTGGGGAGCCGAGGACGTGGGAGATCTCCAGGCCGGTGCGGACGACCATGGGGCCGACCTCGCGGACCCGCGCCGGGGTCATCCGGGTGGTGAGGCCGGAGACGCTGACGGCGCCGACCGCCGCGTCGGTGTGGTCGAAGACGGGCGCGGCGACGCAGCGCACCTCCGGCTCGTTCTCGCGGTCGTCGATGGCGTAGCCCTGGCGCCGGACCCGGTCGAGTTCGGCGCGCAGCCGCTGCGGGTCGGTGGTGGTGTGCGAGGTGACCGGCGGCATGCCGGCGGCGACCACGGCCTGGAACTCCTCCTCGCCCAGCCAGGCGAGGATGGCCTTGCCGACGGCGGTGCGGTAGGCGGGGACCCGGCTGCCGACCCGGGAGGCCATCCGCACGTTGGTCTCGTTCTCCACCTTGTCGATGTAGACGACGTCCGGTGTGTCGTACACCACGAGGTGGCAGGTCTCCCCGACCGCGTGCTGGAGCAGCCGCAGCGGCTCGGTCGCCACGGTCCTCAGGTCGAGCGAGTCGAGATAGGCCTGCCCCAGCCGGAGCGTGCCGTGGCCGAGCCGGAACCATCCCGTCTCCCGGTCGCGCACCAGCAGGTCCGCCTCCATCAGCGGCGCGGCGAGCCGGAGCACCGTGCTCTTGTTGATGCCGAGTTCGTCGGCGAGCCGGGTGAGCGAGATGCCCCGGCCGGTGCCCGCGTGGTCGCGGATGTGCTCCAGGACGGTGAGGGCGCGGCGCAGCGACGAGGACTGGTTGCGGCGGGCCGCGGGCGGGGTCGTCATGTCGTACTCCTCGGCAGCAGTCCGCGGGCGACGGTGTCGCGGGCGGCGGCCAGATGGCGCCCGGCGCGGGTGAGTGAGATCTCGTGGTGGCCTGGGAACAGCGCGTCGACGTCGAGCGCGGCCAGCGTGGTCAGACTGGCCGCGTACGCGGGCACCCGGCAGTCGTGGAGATTCTGCAGGGAGATCCGGCCCCCGGTGAAGACGCAGTCGCCGGAGAACAGCGCCCGGTGGCCGGGGGTGCGCAGGTGGTAGCAGACATGGCCGTCGGCGTGGCCGGGCGTCGCGACCGCGCGCAGCACCACCCCGCCGCCCAGGTCGAACTCCGTGCCGTCGGCGACGGCTTCGACGGACGGACAGGGCGGGAAGGAGTAGTCGTCCGGGTAGACGCCGGCGGCCCTGCCCCGGTCGACGCTGAGCCCTGCCTCGTCGCCCGCCGCGATCCACGGCACCGCCTCCGGCCCCGCCAGCACCCGCAGCCCCGGCCACCGCGCGGCGAGCCCGGCGGCTCCGCCCGCGTGGTCGGCGTGGCCGTGGGTGAGGAGCAGGAGGTCGGGCCTGCCGACGTTCAGGGGGGTGCGTCCGGCTCCCGCGTCGATCAGCGCGCTGTGCCGGGTGCCCCGTACGAGATAGGCGTGGCAGTCCAGTGGATCGGTGAGGTCGAACCCGGCCGCGCCGCTCGCGACCAGGGTGACGTGTTCGGTCAGCCGCACCGCGGCCCTCCCCTCAGCGCGTCGGCGACGACCCGCGCCGCCAGTGTCACCTCCGTGAGGTCCACCGACTCCGCCGCCGTGTGCGCGTCCGTCACCGAGCCGGGCCCGAAGACCACCGAAGGGATCCCGGCGCGGGCGAGTTTGCTGGCGTCCGTCCCGAACGGCATGCCGCGCGCCTCGGCCGGGCGGCCGTGCCGGTCGAGGGCGCGGCACAGCGCGGTGACGACCTCCGCGTCGGCCGGTGTGTCCAGGGCGGGGTCCACCGTGAACGGCGGGTCCACCTGCGCGCCGAGCGCGGCCAGTTCGGCCCGGTCGGCGCGCCATACGGAGTCCGGGTCCTCGCCGGGCAGCGTGCGCCGGTCGACGTCCGCCTCGCAGGTCCCGGGGATGGTGTTGGGCCCGGTGCCGCCCCGGATCCGGGTGACCGACCGAGTGGCGGGGCCGAGCAGCGGATGCGGGGCGACAGCCGGCGCGGTAGCCGCGAGATGCGCGACGACCGGCGCCATCAGCGTGATCGCGTTCACCGCCTCCTCGGGCCGCGCACTGTGCCCGGCCCGACCGGTGGTCCGTACGGTGTAGCGGACGACCCCCTTGTGCGCGATCGCCGGGACCAGCCCGGTCGGCTCGCCCACGATCGCGCCCACGACCGGCCGGTCCGCCAGCGTGTCCAGCAGGCCCAGCACACCCCGGTAGGCGTGCTCCTCGTCGCACACCCCGGCGAGCACCACCGTGCGCGACGGCGGCTCCCCGCCGGCGAGTTCGGCGAGGGCCAGCAGGAACGCCGTCAGCGGCCCCTTGGCGTCGCACGCGCCCCGCCCGTACAGCCGCCCGTCCCGGATCTCCCCGGCATGGGGATCGACGGTCATCCCGTCCGTCTCGACCGTGTCCAGATGCGACACCAGGGCGACGGCCTCGGGACGGTGTCCCGGTACGACGGCCACGACGTTGTGCCGCCCGGGCAGCACCTCGTACAGCGTGGCGGTGATGCCGCGCCGCCCCAGCCAGTCCCGTACGTGCCGCGCGACCGCCGTCTCTCCCCCGTCGCCCGCCGCGTCCCGGGGGTTGACGGACGGGATCCGTACCAGGTCGCGGAGAAGCGCCTCCGCTTCGCTCATGTGCGGCGCTCCCTCGCGTAGACCAGCAGCAGCGCGATGATCAGCACCCCGAGGACGACCTGCCGTACGCCCTCCGAGAGGTTCCAGGAGGTCAGCAGGGCTGTCAGCAGGGTGAGCAGCAGGGCGCCGCCGACCGTGCCGAGGAGATGGCCGCGCCCGCCGAGGATGGAGGTGCCGCCGAGCACGACCGAGGCGATGGACAGCAGCTGGTAGGGGCTGCCCATGGTGAGCGAGCTGGTGCCGGTGAAGCCGAGCAGCACCAGACCGGCCACCCCGGCCAGCACCGCGCACGCGGTGTAGGCGATGAACGCCGTGGAGACCAGGGGTACCCCGGAGGCCCGGGCGGCGTCCTCGCCGGCGCCGAGTGCGAAGGCGTACCGCCCGGTGCGGGAGAGGTGCAGCAGCCAGTACGCCACGGCCGCGATCGCCAGCCACAGCGCGAACGCCCAGGGCACGCCCAGCACCCGGCCGTTGGCGAGCGAGTCCAGCAGCGGCACCCGGGCCGAGCTCGGCGAGCCGTCCGTGTAGACGAGCAGGGCGCCGGACAGGACGGTGCCGGTGGCGAGGGTCATCACCATGGGCGGGACGCGCAGCCAGACCACCCCGGCCGCGTTCACGCCACCGACCAGCGCGCTCAGCGCCAGCGCCGCCGCGATGCCGGTCGCACCGCCGCCCCCGCCGGAGGCGACCTGGGCGCACACCACCGCCGACAGCGCGACCACCCCGGACACCGACAGATCGATGCCGCTCATCATCACGACCAGCGTCTGACCGACCGCCACGATGCCCAGGAAGGACGCCGTCTGCACCAGATAGCGGAAGCTGGAGACGCTGTCGAAGCCGTCCGCGAACAGGATCGCCGCGAGCCAGGTGACCGCGAGCACGCCGAACGCCCAGGCGGCGCGGCTGCCGCGCAGCGCGGCGACGGTGACGAGGCTGCTCATGCGTCGGCCTCCCTCGTGAGGTACGTCTTCAGGGTGAGGGCGACGACGAGGATCACGCCCTGGAGGATCAGCTGGTAGAACGGCGAGATCCCGGTGAACAGCAGCAGGTTGGTGAGCAGTCCGATGACCAGCGCGCCCAGTACCGTGCCGCGCATCCGGCCGACTCCGCCGAAGAAGCTGATGCCGCCGAGCACGGAGGCGGCGATGGAGTTGAGGGTGTAGGGGGCGCCGATGGTCGGGTCCGCCGAGCCGGTCTGGACCGCCAGACCGATCCCGGCGAGTCCCGTGAACACCCCGGCCAGGGCGTAGCCCGAGATCTTCACGCGGCGGGTGTGCAGCCCGCCGGCGTAGGCGCCGTGCTCGTTGCCGCCGACGGCGTAGTGCGCGAGCCCGTGCCGGGTGGTGCGCAGCAGCTTCCACCCGGCGAGGACGACGCCGAGGGCGACGGCGGGCAGGGCGATCCCGTACCAGCCGTTGTTGTAGGCGTTCACCAGGCCGCCCGGTACCTCGCCGCCCGGCTGGGGCAGCACCACCAGGGTCACCCCGCCCCACAGGAAGGAGGCGGCGAGGGTCACCACGATCGGGGGCAGTCCGGCGTACGCGACGAGGGTGCCGTTGACGGCTCCGGCGGCGACGGCCGCGGCCAGCGCGAGCACCGCCGCCGTGACGACACCAGCGGCGCCCTGCGCGTCGTAGGTCGCGAACACGGCCATGGCGAGCCCGAGCACGGCGCCCAGCGACAGATCGATCCCGCCGAGGAGCATCACGGTCGTCTGCCCGGCGGCCGCCAGGATCAGCGGCAGGAACTGCGCGGAGAGGATGGTGATCGAGGCGGGGGTGAACAGGGCGGAGTCGTAGTGCTGGTAGGCGGCCAGCAGCACCAGCAGGAGGACGGCGAGGGCGAGGAGGTCGGTGTTGCCGCGCGCGGCGGCCAGGGCGCGGTCACGCACGGACCACGCTCCCGGTGCCCATGACCGACGATCTGACCAGGCGTTCCTCGGTCAGCTCGGGGCCGCTCAGCCGGTCCACGACCGTCCCCTCGTACAGGACGGCCACCTCGTCGCACAGGCCGACCAGTTCCATGGTGTCTCCGGAGGTGACGAGCACCGCGAGACCGTCGTCGGCCAGGCGGCGCAGCAGATGGTAGATCTCGCGCTTCGTCCCGATGTCGATGCCCCGGGTCGGCTCGGCCAGCAGCAGGACCCGCGGCCCGGTGCGCAGCCACTTGGCGAGCGCGACCTTCTGCTGGTTGCCGCCGGAGAGCCGGCGGGCCTCCTGGGCGGGGGAGGCGGCCTTGATGCGCAGCCGCCCGATCAGCTCCTCGACGAGCGCGGTCTCGGCGCCGCGCGAGACGGTGGTGAGCCGGTGCGCCGGGGCGAGCGCGCGCATGCTGGGCAGCGCGAGGTTGTCGCGGACACTGCGCACGGTGTGCACGCCCTCGATCTTGCGGTCCTCGGGCACGTACGCGATCCGGTGCCGGATCGCGTCGCGCGGTGAGGACAGCCGGACCGGACGGCCGTCCAGGGTGAGTTCACCGGAGTGCCGGGCGAGCCCGAACAGGGCGCGCAGGACCTCCCGTTGGCCCTGCCCCTGGAGTCCGCCGAGGCCGGTGATGCGACCGGGCGCCAGATCGAGGTCGATGCCGGAGCAGGCCCGCGGCACGGTGAGCCCGCGCACCCGGAGCAGGGGGTCCGTGTCGTGCGCCGCCGGGGCCTTCCCGGGGAACAGGTCGGACAGCTCCCGGCCCACCATCAGCCGTACGATGTCGTCGTGATCGGTGTCGGTCCGCTCCCGGGTCGCCGTCACGGCCCCGTCCTTCAGGACGGTCAACCGGTCGGCGACGGCGAAGAGTTCCGCCATGCGATGGCTCACGAAGATCACCGACCCGTCCCGCTCGCGCAGTTCGCGGATCACCCGGAAGACGGCGGCCACCTGGTCCTCGTCCAGCGCGGAGGTGGCCTCGTCCAGGATGAGCAACCGGGGTTCGCCGGCCAACGCCTTGGCCAGTTCGACGAGTTGCTGCCGGCCGAGCGGAAGCCGCCCGACCGGGGTGCGCGGGTCGACGTCGAGGCCGACCCGAGCGAGCAGCGGCTCGGCCCGCGCCGCGAGGTCCCGGCGCCGGACCAGTCCCCACCGGGAGGGCCAGGCCCCGAGGAAGACGTTCTCCGCGACGCTCTGATGCGGGTTCAGGCTCAGCTCCTGGTGCACGGAGCCGATCCCGGCGGCCCGGGCGCGGTGGGGAGACCACGCCCGGGCGACGGGTGCGCCGTCGAAGGCGACACGGCCTGTGTCGGGTGCCAGCAGCCCGGTGATCAGGGAGAGCACCGTGGACTTGCCGGCCCCGTTCTCCCCGACGAGGGCCAGCACCTCCCCGGGCCGCACCTCGAGACTGACGTCCGTGAGCACCCGGTTGCCCGCGAACGACTTCGACACCTTCTCCACGCTCAGCAGCGCCACGGTCGTCACCCGCTCACTTGCCGATGAGCTTGTCGATCTCGGCCTGGGAGATGTCGTTGATCGGGTAGGAGTCGTCCGGCTGGTCGGGCTTGGCGTACTGGGCGAGGTTGGTGTCGGTGATCTCGGGCAGCGGGACGGTGATGTCCTGGGGCACGGCCACCCCCTCGCGCTGGGCGACGGCGGCCTCCAGGGCGATCACGGAGAGGTAGTTGGGCTGGGCGGTGGCGACGGAGGAGAAACCTTCCTTCTGCTTGCTCTGCCACAGCTTCAGGAAGCCGTTGTAGTTCTCGCCGGTGATCGGGACGAGCTTCTTGTCCTGCTTGACCAGGGTCTGGAGCGCCGCCGCGGACAGCGCGCCGCCCTGCGAGAAGACGCCGTCGATGTCCGGGTGCGCGGAGTAGGCGGAGGCGAAGGCCTGCGCGGCGGGGGCGAGGTTGTACTCGCTGTGCACATTGGTGACGATCTTGATGTCCGGGTACTTCTTGAACACCGCCTCGGCCCCGGACCAGCGGTCCTCGCTGACGGCCACCCCGGCCGGCCCGTTCATGGCGATGACACTGCCCTTGCCGCCCAGTTTCTCGGCCAGCCAGGTGGCCATCATCGAGCCCCAGGCCTTCTGGTCGGTCCCGACCCGGATCACCTTCGTGCTGGTGGGCAGCGAGTCGAACGCGACGACGGTGATCCCGGCGGCGACGGCCTGCTCGAGGGCCGGGTTGAGCGCGGTGGACGATCCGGCGTCGACCAGGATCACGTCGTACTTCTGCTGGATCATGGCGCGGATCTGCGCGATCTGCTGCGAGGTGTCGCCGTTGGCGTTGAAGGTCTTGAACGCCGACACCTTGCCGCTCGCCTTCAGCTTGTCGACGTCCGTCTGGAGCATCTTCAGCGTCTGCTGCATCCAGGACGGGGTGAGATAGATCGTCGACCAGCCGACCTTGAGGTTCTTGGCCTGCGCGGAGGCGGCCGAGGCGGAGTCGCTGCCGCCGGGGCTGCCGCTGCCGCCGGCTGACTGGACGTTGCACGCGGTGACCCCGGTCAGCGCACAGAGCGAGGCGGCGACCGCCACCGCACCACGGACGGAACGTGCGTTCATCGAAGTTCCTCGAATCCCTCGGAGATGGGTTTGGGGAGGGGAGCTGGGGAGGAGCGGGCACCGGGTCGCGCGCACGGAACATCGCTGTTCCGGCCGTGGGAGGGCGGTTGGCCCGGTGAGGACCGGTCTGTTGAGAGGGGAACGTAGGAGCTTCGCGCGGCTGCACACCACGTCTGCAACACAAAATTTCGCATTGCACAACATGCGTGTTCGGGGGTCTGCCGAGACGCACCCCGGGGTATCGCCTCCCCGTTGCCGGGACGAGCGCCGCCCCGGGCCGACGGAGGGTCGACGGCACGGGGCGGCGGCAGTGTCGGGCAGGTCGGCGTGCGGTGAAGCTGAAGAGGTACGGGCACGCACGGGCCCGGTGGCACGTGACGGCTTCGCCGAGCTCGGTTACGCCACGGCCTCCCGGCGCGACTTCGCGGAACGCGCCGGCGTCACCGAGGCCGGGCAGCCGGCGATGACGCCGGCACACCTCCGATGCGGGCCGCCCGTCATCGTCATCGCATCACCATCGTCATCGCTGTTCCCGGCGGGAGGAGTGGCGTAGCGCCAGGGACAGCCTGAGGGTGCCGAGCAGGATGCGGAGGGTGAAGCGGGTGCGGGTACGGCGGGTGGGGAGGGTGGCCAGTTCGGCGTGCCATTCCTCACGCCAGCGTGCTCGTGCCGGGGCGGGCAGCGTCAGGGTGAGCGCGGTCAGCAGGCGTGCGGTGACGGCGTACGTGGAGGAGGGTGGCTGAAGGACGGCCGCGGAGAGGTCGTGCAGTTCACGGCTCACGTCGGTCAGGCCTGCCGCGCGGGCCGACGGGGCGAGCACGTCGAGGGTTTCCCGGGCGGCACGGTATCGCCTGGCCGGAGCGACGAACGCGATGGTGCGCAGGTTGTGCAGCCGGTCGGCGCAGCGAATGGCCGGCACGGCCTCCTCGCGCGTCGGCGGACCGGCCTGCCGTGGGATGCCGGAGGTGGGGCCGCTCGGCAGGACGGCGTGGACCTCGGCGACGCGGACGGCCGCGACGAGCTCGGCGATCTCCGGCCCGAAGTGCTCGGCCATGTGGCCCGGCGGGCAGGGTGTGTCGTCGATGTCGTGCAGCAGGGCTGCGCAGATCACCGCGGGTGGCATACCGATGTCGGCGACGATGGCGGCGACGGCGAGACAGTGGGTGAGGTACGGGTCTCCGCTGCGGCGGGTCTGGCCCGCGTGCCAGACGGCGGCTTCGTCGTGGGCGTGCCGGATGAGTGAGGTGTCGGCGCACGGACGGTGGCCACGATGCCGCCCAGGGACGGGGTGGTGGCGGAGCGGCGCTTGACCGGTCGGGGCACCGACCGGCGCCGGGCATTCATGACACTCCCCCGTCACCGATCGGGCGAGCGGCCCACCCGGGCACCGGCTGCTTGCGGGCGCGGTAGACGCGAGCGAGGGTGTCCCTGGCCTGCTCGGCGCCGTCCTCGGTGATCCGGTAGAAGCGGCGGCGCGGACGGCCGGCCTTCTCGTGAACGGCGGGGTCCTCCCAGGTGCTGTCCACCCAGCCGACTTGTTCCAGGCGGGCGAGGATCGGATAGATCGTGCCCGACGGCAGTCCTGCCAGCTCGCACAGCTCGAGGCCGTAGCGCTCTCTGGCGGGGTCTTCCAGCAAGGCCCGCAGCACCAGTTGGGTCTGCAGGGTCATACGCGGCGTACCCATACTCGTACTCTACATAGGCTATATACATACCGTCCAGAAGGGTGTCGGTGAGACGGCCGGCGACGTCGGGGCGCGGGGCGACGGGGAAGGTGACGGTGGGTACGTCGAGGAACGTGGTGCGGCCGGCGGTCCAGGCGCAGGTCCGGTCGCTTCCTAGGTCGAGGGCGAGGCCGCAGCACTGCCGGCACCGGGGCCAGGGCCGGTGCCCGGCCCGGCCCGGCCCGGGAGCCGGTGCGGGGGCTACGAGCTACGGGCTACGGGCTACGGGCTACGGGCTACGGGCTACGGGCTACGGTCATCCTGCGGCCTCCCGCACATGCTGGCAGCGTGCGCAGTAGCGGGCCTGCGGAACGATCATCAGGCGTTCACGGTCGACGGGCTGTCGGCAGAGGTGGCAGGTGCCGTAGCGGCCCTCGTCCATGCGCCGCAGCGCCGCCTCGGCGTCGTTGAGGACCATGCGCGCGGAGGCGGCGAGTCTGAGCTGCACTTCGGCCTGTGCGGCGGAGCGGTGCCGGGCCCTCAGACAGTGGCGCGGCGCTGGCAGGCGACGCAGTACCGGGTGTAGGGGAGGATCTCCAGGCGTTCGGCGGGGACGGGCTTGGAGCATCCTCGGCAGGTGCCATAGGAGTTGTCGTCGATACGGGCGAAGGCGTCGTCGATCTCCTTGAGGACCTGTTGGATCGCCTCCGCTTGGGCGGACATCACATGGTCCTTCGCGATCCGGCCGGCCTCGTCGAGGGCCCGCAGTTGGGCCATCCGGCTGCTGCGGGCGTGTTCGAGGCGCCGGCGGGCGTCTTGCGCGGCCGACCGTCCGGGACGGGGATCGGTCTGGGAGGTGTCGAGCGGCACGGCGGGTCCTTTCTCCGGGCGCGGCAGGCGCAGCGATGGCCGACCGGTTCGCCCGGGCCCGCGGTTCCGTAGGACGTGGGGCACCGGCCGTGCCGGGCGGCTCGGTCACGGTCGACTCTGCTCGGTGCCGCGTGGGAAACCCATCGGGCGCGGGCCCCATTCGTGCGGTGCGCGGTAACCACACGGTGATCGCCCGGGGCAGCGGATGGGTGGTGCGCGACTCGGGAAATGGGTGCTGGGCCCCATCGACCGCAGCCCCCGGGGCGAAGGAGGCTGGGGGCAGGATCGGACACGCCCGTGTCCCGTGGCCTGCACCCGTGTGACGGCGGGGGTGAGAAGGGCCGATCCAGGCCGGGTCCCTGAAGGAGGAGCCTTCCCGTGTCGTTGTTCTGGCGGATCTTCGGGCTGAACGCCCTGGTCCTTGGCACCGCCACGGCGCTGCTGCTGTGGGCGCCGGTGACCGTCTCGGTGCCGGTGTTGCTGACCGAGGCGGTCATCCTGGTCGGCGGTCTGGCCGTGATGCTGGTCGCCAACGGCGCCCTGCTGCGCTGGGGCCTGGCCCCGCTGGGCCGGCTGACCCGGCTGATGACCACCGTCGACCTGCTGCGGCCCGGGCAGCGGCTGCCCGTTCCCGGCGCCGACGGTGGCGGTGGCGGTGGCAGCGAGGTGTCCGAGCTGATCCGGACCTTCAACGCCATGCTCGACCGGCTGGAGCACGAACGCGCCACCTCCAGCGCGCGGGCGCTCCTGGCCCAGGAGGCGGAACGGCGTCGTATCGCCCAGGAGTTGCACGACGAGGTCGGGCAGAGCATGACCGCGATCCTGCTGGTGCTCAAGCGCGCTGCGGACGACGCTCCGGGGCCGCTGCGCGAGGACCTTCGGCAGGCTCAGGAGATCACCCGGGAGAGTCTGGACGAGGTACGGCGCCTGGTACGCCGCCTACGGCCCGGCGTCCTGGACGACCTGGGCCTGGTCAGCGCCCTGACCTCGCTCACGCAGGACTTCGCCACCCACACCGGGCTGCGTGTCGTACGCCGCTTCGACGCCGATCTGCCCGCCCTGGGCGAGGAGAGCGAGCTCGTCCTGTACCGGGTGGCTCAGGAGAGCCTGACCAACGCGGCGCGCCACGCGGACGCGCGTCGGGTGGAGGTGAGCCTGCGGCGCGCCGGAGAGGCGGTGGTGCTGGAGATCGCCGACGACGGCCGCGGCATCGAGGCCGCCTGCGAGGGCGCCGGGATCCGGGGCATGCGGGAACGGGCCCTGCTCGCCGGGGCCACCCTGGACATCGCCGCCTCGACGCCCGCCACCACCCTTGGCACCGGCATCGGCACCGGCGTCGGCACCCGGATCCGCCTGATCACCCCCGTCCCCAGGAAGCAGCTCTGACCATGTCCGACGACATCCCTCCCGAACGCACCACGGCTTCGGCCGCGTCGAAGCCGATCAGGATCCTGCTCGCCGACGACCACGCCCTCGTGCGCCGCGGCGTACGCCTGATCCTCGACCGTGAGCCCGACCTGCGGGTCGTCGCCGAGGCCGGGGACGGTGCCGAGGCCGTCGAACAGGCCCGGAGGACGGAGGTCGACCTGGCCGTCCTCGACATCGCCATGCCGCGGCTGACAGGCCTGCAGGCCACCCGTGAACTGGCGGCGCTCACACCGGGGCTGCGGAT
The DNA here is from genome assembly GCF_040630255.1 of Streptomyces sp. NPDC005820. Classification (NCBI taxonomy): domain Bacteria; kingdom Bacillati; phylum Actinomycetota; class Actinomycetes; order Kitasatosporales; family Streptomycetaceae; genus Streptomyces; species Streptomyces sp. NPDC005820. The sequence goes on along the minus strand of NZ_JBEXXE010000051.1, from coordinate 48,157 downwards.
CCTGATGCTGACCATGCACGACAACGAGCAGTACCTGTTCCAGGCGCTCAAGGCCGGAGCCTGCGGCTATGTACTGAAGTCGGTGGCCGACCGCGACCTGGTCGCCGCCTGCCGGGCCGCGATGCGCAACGAGCCGTTCCTCCACCCCGGCGCGGTCACCGCGCTCATCCGCACCTGTCTGGACCGCGTGCGGCACGGCGAGGAGAACCCCGACCACCTGCTCACTCCTCGCGAGGAGGAGGTTCTCAAGCTCGTCGCCGAGGGGCACTCCTCCAAGGAGATCGCCGAGATCCTCTTCATCAGCGTCAAGACCGTGCACCGCCACCGGGCCAACCTCCTGCGCAAACTCGGTCTGCACGACCGGCTGCAACTGACCCGTTACGCGATCCGCGCCGGACTCATCGAACCCTGACGCACTCATGGCGCTCACCACGCTTCTCGCCGTCCTGTTGACCCTGCTCCCCGTCGCCACCGCGCCCGCGCACTCACCTTCGCCTTCACCCCCTCCGGCCTCAATAGCCAGGGCCGTCGACCGGCCGGACACCGGTCCCCGTGCGGACGACCCGTGCGCTGCCGGATGCACCGCTCAGGCCAGGTCCCCGTACGCCCATCCCGGCGAGCGCCCGCACCCAGCGGACCACCGCGCCACCCACCCCCGCCGTATCACCGCATCCGCCCCGGCCGCCGGCCCAGGCACGTCCACGCCGCACGGGTGCGCCCCCGTCGTCCGCGACCGATCCGCACACGACGGCGGCCGAGCTCCTCCCCCACCTCCCGGCACTTGAGACATCCCCATCCCCCTTCTCCTGTCGCGGCCACGCGTGCCGTCGCTGCGACATGCCTGCCGGAGGCTCGTGTTGAAACGCCGGAAGAACTCCTCGCGCACGCGTGCGCTGCTCGCCCTCGCCGTGACCGCCGGAGCGCTGGCCATCGCCCTGACCACGCCGGTCCGCCTCGGGCTCGATCTGCGCGGCGGCACCCAGATCCTGCTGGAAACCCGCTCCTCCGACGCCGCCGACGCCGACCCGGACGCCACCGACCGCACCGTGGAGGTGCTGCGGGGCCGCATCGACGCGCTCGGCGTCTCCGAACCGACCCTCGTCCGCTCCGGTGACCATCGCATCCTCGTCGAACTGCCCGGCGTACAGGACCCGGAGAAGGCCGCCGACGTCCTGGGCCGCACCGCACAGCTCACCGTGCACGCCGTCCTCGGCACAGCCGGGGCGGCCGAGACGGCCGGCGCCCCCGCACAGCCCGCCGATCCGGCCGGGGAGCGCGTCCTGCCGGACGGGGCCGGACAACCCCTGCGGCTGGAGGCCGCCGCCCTGACCGGGCGGCACATCAAAGGCGCCGACGCCCGCTTCGACCAGCAGAGCGGCACCGGATGGCACGTCACGGTCGACTTCACCGACACCGGCCGCACCCGGTGGACGCAGGTCACGGCGGAGGCCGCCTGCCACCCGCCCGGCGACCCGCAGCGCCGGGTGGCCATCGTGCTCGACGACAAGATCGTCTCCTCGCCGCAGGTCGACCCGTCCGTGGCGTGCGGTGGGGGCATCCCGGGCGGCACCACACAGATCACCGGCTCCTTCGACGACGCCGAGGCCCGCGAACTGGCCCTGCTCATCTCCGGCGGCGCCCTGCCCGTACCGGTCGAGACGGTGGAACAGCGCACCGTCGGCGCCACCCTCGGCGACGCGGCCATCGGGGCCGCGGCCCGGGCCGCGGTGATCGGCACCGCGCTGACCGCACTGTTCATCGTCGCCGTCTACCGGCTCATGGGCCTGATCGCGACCGTGGCGCTGGCCTGCTACGGCCTCATCTCGTACGCCGCCCTGGCCGCCCTCGGCGCCACCTTGACCCTGCCCGGCCTGGCCGGGTTCGTCCTGGCCATCGGTATGGCCGTGGACGCCAACGTCCTGGTGTTCGAACGGGCCCGCGAGGAGCACGCCGCCCGCAGCCGGCCCAGCCCCCGCTCGGCGCTGACGGCCGGGTTCCGGGGTGCGCTGGGCGCGATCGCCGACTCCAACATCACCACGCTGATCGCCGCCGCACTCCTGTTCGTCCTCGCCTCCGGACCGGTCCGCGGCTTCGGCATCACCCTCGGCATCGGCGTCCTGTCCTCGATGATCAGCGCCTTGGTCGTCACCCGCGTACTCGCCGAGTACACGCTCGACCGCCCCGCGGCCTTCCGCCGTCCGCACCTCACCGGCATCGCGGAGACCGGAAGGGTCCGCGACCGACTGCTGCGCCGCGACCCGTTCCTGATGCGCCGTCCGCGCCGCTGGCTGGTCGCCTCCGCCGCGCTCCTCGCCCTCGCCGCCTCGGGCATCCTGGTGCGCGGTCTCGACTTCGGCGTCGACTTCACCGGAGGCCGGCTCATCGAGTACGCCACGACCACTCCCGTCGACCCCGACCGGGCGCGTGAGGCCCTCACCCGGGCCGGCTTCCCGCACGCGGCCGTCCAGTCCTCCGGCGACGGTTCCCTCACGGTGCGCGCGGAGGACCTGACCGCTGCCGAAGAGGCCACGGTGACCGACACCGTGCGCGGTCTCGGGGGCGGGACGGAGAAGGTCCGTGACGAACGGATCGGCCCGAGCCTGGGCGACGAACTGCGCCGTAACGCCCTCATCGCGCTCGGTCTGGCCCTGGGCGCCCAGTTGCTCTACCTGGCGGTGCGCTTCCGGCGGAGGTTCGCCGCCGCGGCCGTCGGTGCGCTCGTCCACGACGTGGTGATCCTCGTCGGTGTCTTCGCCTGGCTGGACAAGCCCGTCGACGGCCTCTTCCTGGCCGCCCTGCTGACCGTCATCGGCTACTCGGTCAACGACTCCGTCGTCCTGTTCGACCGCATCCGCGAACTCCTCGCCCGCGACCGCACGGTGCCACCGGCGCGGCTGACGAACCAGGCGATCCTGCAGACCCTCCCCCGCACCGTCAGCACCGGCACGGGCGCGGCCCTCATCCTCACCGCCCTGGCCGTCCTGGCGGACGGCACCCTCACCGACTTCGCCCTCGCCCTGCTCATCGGCCTGGCGGTCGGCACGTACTCCTCCGTCTTCACCGCAGCCCCTCTCACCCTGACGCGGGCTCGTTGGGCAGCGAAGGAAAGACCATGACCGTCACGCAAGGAGTACGACCGCGGAGCGCGGCGGGGTGGCCCTGGTCGGGCAGCGCGAGGACGATCCCGGTATCGGCTCCTTCTTCGACGTTCTGCAGCAGGTGTCGACCGCGAGGCAGGTCACCAGCCGGGCGGCCGCACGGTGCCCATCACACGGGTCACGGTGATCTCGATGACGACGCGCTCGGGGTTGGGGCGGGGCTGCCGGTAGCGCTCGGCGTAGCGCCGTTCGGCCTCGGCGACGGACGCCGGGTCGTCCTTGACCAGCGCGGTGCCTTCGAGGGTGCTCCAGCGGCGCCCGTCCACCTGACTGACCGCGACCGTCGCGTCGGGTCCGGCCGCCCGGACGTTGCGGACCTTCCTGCTGGCGGCGCTGCTGATGATGCGTGCGATGCCGGTCTCCGGATCGAAGGTGACCCCCACGGGGACGAGATGCGGACTGCCGTCCGGCCGGTGGGTGGCCAGGAAACAGATCCGTCGCTCCTGCCAGAAACGGTCGTCCTCGGCCTCGGGCGGAAATACGTCAGTGGTCATGCTGATCCTTCGTCGAGCCGGTAGCGCGCCCATTTTCCCCCGGCCCGGCATCCTCCGGACCCCGGCAGCGCCTCATTCAGCGCATGCGGAATTCCGCTCCCCCTGCACACCTGTCAGTGCCTGGTGCCGGTATTCCTTGGGTGAGAGCCCGTAGGCGGCGCGGAAGGCACGTGTGAAGTCGGAGGCGCGTGAGATGCCCCAACGGGCGGCGACGGCGTGAATGGGCATGGCGCGCGCCACGGGATTCGCCAAGTCGCGGGCGGCGCCCTCCAGCCTCCGTCTGCGGATCCAGGCCGCGACGGTTTCGCCCTGCGTCTGCTGCTGGAAGATCCGGTGCAGATAGCTGAGGGAGATGTGGTGTGCGGCGGCGATCACCGGTGGCGTGAGTTCCGGGTCGTGCAGGTTCTGCTGGATGAACACCTGGATGCTTCGCGCCAGCACCCGTTGGCGGGACTCCGGCACCAAGGCGGCCTCGGCGTCCAGCACTTGGGCGCACCAGGCCGACAGCAGGTCCAGCACTATCGCGCCCAGACGTGGCGCGTCCGACGGCTGGAGGGTGTCGGCCTGCCGTTCCAGGCTGATGAGGAAATCCGCCAGCAGGGCGCCGAAGCCCTCCCGCCCCGGCAGTCCTCGGCCCAGCAACTCCCGTACCCGGTGCGGTGCGAGAGGAAGCAGCGCCTTGGGGATGTCGACGCCCACCCCCTTGATGACAGGCGGCTCGGGGTCGTCCGCCGCGGCCCGTGTGCCGTACGGGCGGAGGTCGTACGGCAGGGAGCTGTCGGTCAGATGGAGATCACGTGGGCCGAACGAGTCGGTCCGCCCCGCGTGGTCGAGAGCCAGGCCGCCTTCGAGCAGCAGCGTGAGGTGGTACAGCTCGGGGTCGGACTGGCGCACCATTTTCGGGCTCCGCCAGTAGCGCGTCGGCAGGAAGGACGTCGGCCACACGGTCATGGGCCCCAGTTCCATCACCCTGCTCCGAGCCCAGAAGTCGGCGGCGTGCGCGCTGGTGATGTCACTGGGCGACCGCATCCGGCCAACCATTTCCCGCCAGTGGTCGAACCTGTCCCCGGAAGGCACGTCCTCACTCCGGAACACCGTCCCGATCATTCCGTCCCAACTCCGTTTTCCCCGCCGGGCGCTCCCTTCGACATCCTTGCACGGGGACGTTCAGGTGCCCTGCTCTGGTATGCGGCGCTCGGTCGTCATCGTGGTACGGCTAGGCTGACCGGTTCCGGTTCGCGGGCCGTGTGCCGTGATAGGCACCCGGTCGTCGGCGTCCGCCGTGAGCCCTGCCGCCCACCGAGCATGTCGCGGGCGGGGGCACGCCCGGCGGACCCGGGCGATCTCAGCCGCAGATCGCCTCCAACGTCAGTCCGAGGGCGAGCAGTTCGCGGTCGGCCCCGACAGGCCCGTCGATCTCGAGCCCCGCCGGCAGGCCGTTCCGTGCCACGCCCATCGGGATGCTCAGACCGGTGGCGCCGAGGACACTGGCGGGGCCGGTGTTGCGGATGAAGGTGGGGAAGGTGTCGACGGGTTCCCCGCACAGGACCATTCCCTGGTCGCAGGTGGCGAGGTCCAGGGCGGTGGCCGGGGTGGTCGGGAAGATCAGGCCGTGCATGGTGAAGGTCGCGGCGTAGGCGGCACGCAGCTGTTCCCGGTGGGCCAGGCACTCGCGGTACACCTCCTCGGCGACCAGCCCCGGGGCGCCGTCGAGAAGGCAGTTCTCGAAGATGCCCCGTACGTCGGGGCCCTCGATGCGGGCGGTGACCGCGAGTCTGGGCGGCGCGCCCCCGGAAGACGACAACCCGGCCGACGAGATCCGCATCGCCCTGCTGACCAGTCTGTCCGGGAGCGCCGGACTCTTCGGCCGGGCCGCCGCCAACTGCACGGCGCTGGCGGCCGAGGAGATCAACGCCGACGGCGGCATCTGCGGCCGGCCGGTGCGTATCGAGGTGGTGGACGACCGCACCGACGCCGCCACCGGACTGGCCCGGCTGCGAGACCTCGACCGGCGCCGCGGGCTGGCGGCCGTGGTGGGCGTGCACAGTTCGGCGACCTTCGACGCGGTGAGCCGTCACGCGCAGGCATCGGGCCTGCCGTATCTGTACACCGCCGCGAACGAGGGCAGCCCGGTGCAGGACGGAACGCTGTTCCGGCTCGGCGAGTCGGTGACGGACCAACTGGCGCGCGCCATCCCGGCGTTGATGCGCGAGAGCGACGGCCGCGCCTGGTACCTCATCGGGAACGACTACTCCTGGCCGCGGGCCGTGTGCGCGCAGGGCGGCCGCATCGCCGAGCGGCACGGCGGACACGTCGTCGGCCGACGCCTCGTCCCGCTCGGCGAGTCGGCCTTCGACGACGTGCTGGACGACATCGAGGCGTCCGGCGCCGATCTGGTGCTCTCCGGTCTGGTGGGGTGGAGTTCCGTCGACTTCGAGCGACGGTTCCACGCCGCCGGGCTGCGCCGCAGCATCCGTACGCTCGCACCCCTGCTGGAGGAGAACACCCGCGAACACCTGGGCGCGGCGGCCGGCGGGGTGTGGTCCTGCCTGCCGTACTTCTCCGCCCTGAACACGGCGGAGAACACCGACTTCCTACGGCGGTACCGGGCCGCGTTCGGAGTGTGGGCGCCGTCGCCGTCGGCGCTGACGGAGTCGGCGTACGAGGGCGTGAACCTGTTCGCCCGGGCCGCCCGGAAAGCCGGGTCGCCGCAGGGCACCGAGGTCGCCCGCGCCCTGCAAGGTCTCACGCCGGCCGGGCCGCGGGGCACCGTCGCGGTGGGAGCCGACGGACGGCTGCGGCAGAGCATGTACCTCGCCGAGGCCACCACCACCGGATTCGCGGTCCGCGCACAGCTGCCGTCCGGCACAGCCTGACCACCCACCCGGACGCGACTGCCGCCCAGCTCCGCGCAGGGGGCTCAGCGGGCCAGCAGGCCCTGGATCGCCGCCGCGATCTCGTCGGGTGCCTCTTCGGCCATGAAGTGCCCGGCGCGGGTCAGCCGGTGGTCCAGGTCCGGCGCCCACGCCTTCCACACACCGGCAGCGTCGTAGCCCAGCTGCGCGCCCCAGTCCTGCTGGACGACCGTCACCGGCATGGCCAGTTGCGACCCGGCGTCCAGGTCCGCCTGGTCGTGCATGACGTCGATGTCCGCCGAGGCCCGGTAGTCCGCGACGATCGACGTCACCGCCGCGGCGCTCGCGCGCAGGTATGCGGCACGCACATCCTCGGGCATGGCGGTCGGGTCGTTGGCCCAGGCGTCGAGGAACGAGCCGAAGAACGCGTCCGCACTGGCTGCGATCATCGCCTCCGGCAGGCCCGGCGGCTGCGCCATCAGGAAGAGGTGGTAACCGACCGCCGCCGAGGCGCCGTGCAGGACGTTCCACATGTCGAGCGTCGGCACGATGTCGAGGATGCCCAGGTGCGTGATGGTCTCAGGGTGGTCCAACCCCGCACGGAAGGCGACCAGGGCGCCTCGGTCGTGGCCGACGAGGGCAAAGCGCTCGTGGCCGAGCGCCGCCGCCAGGGTCACGACATCGGCGGCCATGGTGCGCTTGGCGTACACATCGGGGTCGGTGGCCGCCGGCTTGTCGCTGGCGCCGTAACCCCGCAGGTCAGGACAGATCACCGTGTGCTCGTCGCCGAGTCGCTCGGCGACGTGTCGCCACATCAGGTGGGTCTGGGGAAAACCGTGCAACAGCACGACCGGGCTGCCACTGCCGCCGACAGCCGCGGCCAGCTCCACACCGTCCGCACCGGGCAGGCGGACGTGATCGAAGCCGGGAATGGTGAGCGTCATGAGGGACCACCCTTTCGGGTCGGGGACTCGACCGGATCAGCTTGGGCGACGGCGATCAGCAGCCGATCAGTACGGTTGGGCGCTGCCGGCCCCCGGCACGGAGGATGGGGGGCATGCGAATCGACGTGCTCGGCGCGGTGCGGGCCCTCCGTGACGACGGCAGCCCGGTCGACCTGGGCGGACCCCGCCATCGTGAGGTACTCGCCCGGCTCGTCGCCGCCGAGGGACGGATGGTCACCACCGACACCCTTGTCGATGACCTGTGGACCGATCCGCCGGCCCGCGCCGTGGGTGCTTTGCGTACGTTCGTCGCCGCGCTGCGCCGCGCCCTCGAACCCGACCGGCCGCCCCGTGATCCGCCCCGCGTAATCGTCACCGAAGGTCCCGGCTACGCGCTGCGCCTGCCGCGCGATGACGTGGACGTCCATCGGTTCCAGGACACCCTGGCCCGAGCCCGCCGCAACCCAGGCGCGGTGACCGACCTCGGCGCGGCACTCGCGACCTGGCGCGGACCCGCCTACGCCGACGTGACCGGCTCCGCCTGGGCGCAGCGCGAGCGGACCCGACTGGAGGAATTGAGGTTGGAGGGGGTGGAACTGCGCGCCCGCATCCTCCTCGATTCCGGGGAAGGGGCCGATCTCGTCGCCGAACTGGGTGCCCATGTCGCCGAACACCCGTGGCGCGAGCCGGCCTGGGAGCTGCTTGCCCGCGCGCTGTACCGCGCGGGCCGCCAGGCCGACGCACTGGCCGTCCTCCGCCGTGCCCGCGCGATGCTCGTTGACCAACTCGGACTCGACCCCGGTGCCGACCTTCGGCGCCTGGAGACGGACATCCTCAACGGGTCCGCGCCCCTGGCAGGAGCACGTACCGTGTGGACCGGCCATGGTGTCCGGCTCGGCCCGCGCACCACCGTGGATCTGGCCCGCACGCTCGCGCTGGCGGGTGGCGACGCCCTCGTCCACTCTCGGCGCGACCGTCTCGCCGCCATCCATGCGGCGGAACGCACGGGAGACCTCTCCCTGACCGCCCGGACCATCGGCGCCTACGACGTGCCCGCCCTCTGGAGCCGGGCCGACGACCCCGAGCAGTCCCGCGCCGTCGTCGCGGCTGCCGAGCGCACGCTCACCGGGCTCGGCCCGGACGGCCCCGCCGACCTGCGCGCCCGCCTCCTGGCCACGGTCGCCGTCGAGAGCCGCAGCGCCGATCTGTCCGGAACCGAGCTGAAGCACGCGCAGCGGGCGGCGCGGCAGGCAGAGGAGTTGGCCCGGCACCTGGCCGATCCCGCCCTGCTGGCCTTCGCCCTCAACGGGGTGTTCCTGCAGTCCTTCACCCGCCCCGGGCTCGCGGCGGCACGGGACAGGACCGGCGCCGAGATCCTCGACCTGGCCACCCGGCACGAGCTGCCGAACTTCGCCGTACTCGGCCGACTCGTCCGCCTGCAATCCGCCTCGGCCCTCGGCGACCTCGACGCCGCGAGCTCACACGCCGATGCGGCCGACCAGCTCGCCGCCACCGCCGAGGCGCCCCTCGTCTCCGTCCTCACCGGGTGGTTCAGGGCCCGGGCCACAGCCGCCCGCAGCGCCGAGCCCGGCGGGCCGACCGCCGCCACGGCAGCGGCGCACTACCGCCATGCCGAGGACGCCCTCCGGACGGCCGGAATGCCGGGGCTGCACCGCGGCCTGTTCCCGCTCGCCCTACTGGGACTGCGCCTGCTGCACGACCGGCCGGCGCCCACCGACCCGCACCTCGACTGGGGCCCGTACAGGCCCTGGACGCGACCCCTCGTGCTGCTCGCCCAGGACCGGGGCGAGGAGGCTCGTACCGCCCTCGCCGCGGTGCCCGAACCACCGCGTGACCACATGCAGGAGGCCATGTGGTGCCTGACCGCCCGCGCCGCCGTACGCCTCGGCGAGCGCGGAATCGCCGCACACTCTGCGGCCGCCCTGCGTGATGCCTACGCAGAACACGCCGGCGCCGCCGGCGGAATGCTGACCCTGGGCCCGGTGGCGCGGTACCTGGCAGAGGCGGAGGGATACGCCGGAGCGGGGTGAGCGACCGCCCCGGCGGAAGGGCATTAAGGCGGACGGCCCAAGGTCATCGGCGATCCCCGACATCGCGAAGCAGCTCACGATCAAGACGGGCAAGAGGCGGGACGCCACCCCTCGGTCGCCTCGCTGTACCTGGCACTCGCTGAGGCCGAGGAAGCCGCCTCACCGGACGACGCGCAGGTCATCGGGCCCCGCCGCCCGGTCCGTGCCCGCATCACCGGCCCCGCCGGCGGCACGGACCCTCAGCGGCCCGGCCGGCCGCGCATCCCGTCGAAGAGGACCGCCGTCACGGCGTCGGCCAGAGCCGTGGCCGGCAGTCCGCCCTCCGGCCGGTACCACTCGATGAGCGAGTTGACGGTGCCGAACAGCAGCCGGGCCGCGAGATGCGGATCGAGGTCGGCGCGGACGCCGCCCTCGGAAGCCGCGCGGGCGACCAGTTCGGCCACGCGGTGGTCGAACTCGCGGCGCCGTTCCAGCGCCCGCCGCTCCACCACGCTGTTGCCCCGCACCCGCAGCAGCAGGGTGACGTACGGCAGCTCGGTGACGAGCACCTCGACGCTGCGGTGCACGACGCGCTCGAGCCGGACGGTCGCCGTGGTGCCCTGGGCCCCGGCCCCGTCGGCGCCGTCGGCTTCGTCGAGTACGGAGAAGAGGGCGTCCAGCGCGCGGCCGACGGCGAGCTCGAGCAGTTCGCCCTTGCCGGAGACATGGTGATAGATGCTGGACTTGCTCAGGCCGAGGCGCCTGGCCAGCTCCTCCATGCCCGTGCCGTCGTAGCCGCGCTCGTTGAAGACGGCGACAGCGACCTCCAGTACGGAGTCACGGTCGTAGACGGGCCGGTCACCACGGCCGCCAGGGCTCTGCACAGACGTTCTGCTCACCCGGCCATTCTCGCAAGGTCGGCTGTCATGTCCGCCGGAGATCCTTGACCCGGCGGAGTTTGCCGAGGGACCGCTCCAGGGTCTCGGGGTCGACGATCGCCACCTCGACGGTGACGCCCACGCCGTCCTTGACGCCCTGGCCGATCGCCCTGGCGGCGGCCTCGCGCTGTTCGGGGCCGGTGCCAGGGCGGGCCTCGACCCGCACGACCATGTGATCCATACGGCCGCGCTCGGTGAGCTGGATCTGGAAGTGCGGCGCGACTCCGGGTGTGCGCAGCACGATCTCCTCGATCTGGCTGGGGAAGACGTTCACCCCGCGCAGGATGATCATGTCGTCGCAGCGGCCGGTGACCTTCTGCATCCGGCGGAAGGCGGGCCGGGCCGTGCCGGGCAGCAGCCGGGTCAGGTCGCGGGTGCGGTAGCGGATGATCGGCAGGGCCTCCTTGGTGAGCGAGGTGAAGACGATCTCGCCCTCCTCGCCCTCGGCCAGCACGGTGTCGGTGAGCGGGTCGACGACCTCGGGGTAGAAGTGGTCCTCCCACACGTGCAGGCCGTCCTTGGTCTCCCCGCACTCCTGCGCGACACCGGGGCCGATCACCTCGGACAGGCCGTATATGTCGACGGCGTGGATGTCCATGCGCTCCTCGATCTCGCGGCGCATCTCCTCCGTCCACGGCTCGGCCCCGAAGATGCCCACCTTCAGGGAGGTGGTGCGCGGGTCGATGCCCTGCTTCTCGAACTCGTCCAACAGGGTGAGCATGTAGGACGGGGTGACCATGATGATCTCGGGCCGGAAGTCCTGGATGATCTGCACCTGACGCGCGGTCATGCCGCCGGAGGCCGGGATCACCGTGCAGCCGGCCCGCTCGGCCCCGTAGTGGGCGCCGAGGCCGCCGGTGAAGAGCCCGTAGCCGTAGGAGATGTGCACCTTGTGGCCGGGGCGGCCGCCTGCGGCGCGGATGGAGCGGGCGACCACGTCCGCCCACATGGAGAGGTCGTTGTCGGTGTAGCCGACGACCGTGGGGCGGCCGGTGGTGCCGCTGGAGGCGTGGATGCGCCGCACGTCCGCCATCGGCACGGCGAACATGCCGAAGGGGTAGGTGTCCCGCAGGTCGGCCTTGGTGGTGAAGGGGAACCGGGCCAGGTCCTCCAGTGACCTGCAGTCGTCGGGCCTCACACCGGCCTCGTCGAACTTGTCCCGGTACAGCTCGACGTTGTCGTAGGCGTGTCGCAGCGTCGATCGGAGCCGGTCGAGCTGGAGTTCTCTCAGCTGTTCCCGGGTCAGCCGCTCGCCGTCGTCCAGCAGGTCGGGGGGAAGCGGTTGCCCCAGGCGGGAGGTGGGGGCCGCCCGGGGCGTCGTCTCGCTGCTCATCGGGGCTCCTTCGTGGTCGTGCCCGGCGTCCTGTGCGCCGTCGTGTCCCTGGTCGGGTCCGGTGGCGGGCCGGTGATGCTGCGGCTGCGACTGCGGCTGCGGAACTCCGCGACACAGCGGCATCCACGACGTGAGGGGCCGGCAGGACTCGGGCGAGTGGCCTGTGTCACGATTTCCGCCATCTTGTCTCCCGACCGAACATTCGGTTAGCGTGCGGCACGGCTTAGTAATCCAGCCGCACCGCTGCATGTCAAGAGGTGGAACGCATGCCCCAGAACGTCCCTGACCGCCCGGACTTCTTCGCCCGCCACCGTCCGTTGCTGGAACAGGCGGTCGCCGCCACCGCCGGCCGGGGCCACTGGTCCCCGTATCCCGAGTCGCCCAGTAAGTCGGTGTACGGCGAGAACGCGGCCAAGAGCGGAGAGGCCGCCTTCCGGGAGTGGCTGGGAGACCACTTCGAGCTTCCCGGCCATCCGGGGCACGGCGTGGTCCCGGCGACCGAGACGTCCCCGTACGGCTTCCCGCTGGGGGTGACCTATCCCCGCGTCGCCCCGGAGGCGGCGCTGGCCGCGGCGAAGACCGCCACCGGCCCGTGGCGCGACGCCGGGGCCGACGCCCGTGCGGGGGTGGCCGCGGAGATCCTCGCCCGGCTGAACGCGGCGAGCTTCGAGATCGCGCACGCCGTCGAACACACCACCGGTCAGGCCTTCGTGATGGCCTTCCAGGCCGGCGGCCCGCACGCCCAGGACCGCGGCCTCGAGGCGGTCGCCTACGCCTGGGCCGAGCAGAAGAGGCACCCGGGTGCGGCGCGCTGGAGCAAGCCGCAGCGCAAGGGCGGCCCGCTGGTGATGGACAAGAAGTTCACGCCCGTCGGACGTGGGACGGCGCTGTTGATCGCCTGCAACACCTTCCCCACCTGGAACGGCTATCCGGGCCTGTTCGCCTCCCTGGTCACCGGTAATCCGGTCGTCGTCAAGCCGCACCCGGGTGCCGTCCTGCCGCTCGCGATCACCGTGCGCATCGCCCGCGAGGTGCTGGCCGAGGCGGGCTTCGACCCGAACGTGGTGATCCTGGCCGCCGAGAGCCCCGAGGACCGTACCGCGTCGGTGTACGCCCTCCACCCGGACGTACGGATCATCGACTTCACCGGCTCCACCGAGTTCGGCGACTGGCTGGAGACACACGCCCGCCAGGCCGTCGTCCACACCGAGAAGGCGGGCCTGAACACCGTCGTCCTGGACTCCACGGCCGACTACCGCGGACTGCTGGGCAACCTGGCCTTCTCACTGTCCCTCTACAGCGGCCAGATGTGCACCACCCCGCAGAACCTGTTGATCCCGCGCGAGGGCTTCGCCACCGACGAGGGCGTGCGGAGCGCCGACGAGTTCGCCGCCGACCTCGGCGCCGCGCTGGACCGGCTGCTCGGCGACCCGGCCCGGGCGGCCGGCACGCTGGGCGCCGTCGTCAACGACGGTGTGCGCGAGCGTCTGGAGCAGGCCGCCGGACTCGGCCGTACGGTGCGGGCGTCGACGCCGGTGAAGCATCCGGAGTACCCGGCCGCGGTCGTCCGTACGCCGCTGGTGGCACGGCTCGACGCGGAGACGGACCGGGAGACCTTCACCCGCGAGTGGTTCGGGCCCGTCTCCTTCGTCATCGGCACCGACTCCACCGAGCACAGCCTCACGGTCTTCCGGGAGACGGTGCGTGAACACGGCGCGCTGACCGCCGCCGTCCACTCGACGAGCGAGGACGTGCTGGCCGCCGCCGAGGCGGCCGCCCTGGACGCCGGTGTGCACCTCTCGGAGAACCTCACCGGCGCGGTCTTCGTCAACCAGTCCGCCGCCTTCAGCGACTTCCACGGCAGCGCCGCCAACCCGGCGGCCTGCGCCACCCTGTCCGACCCCGCCTTCGTCACCGGCCGCTTCGCGACGCTGCAGTCGCGCCGGCCCGTTCCCGCCGAGGAGTCCGCCCATGCCTGACGACGTCTTCCTGATCGACGGCGCGCGCACCCCGCAGGGCCGCTACGGCGGCGCACTGGCCTCCGTACGCCCCGACGACCTGGCCGCCCTGGTGGTGGGTGAGGCCGTCCGCCGTGCGGGGATCCCGGCCGGGGCCGTGGACGAGGTGGTCCTGGGCGCCGCCAACCAGGCGGGTGAGGACAACCGGGACGTGGCACGCATGGCCGTGCTGCTGGCGGGGCTGCCGCACACCGTTCCCGGCTACACGGTCAACCGGCTCTGCGCCTCCGGCCTGACGGCGGTCGCGAGCGCCGCCCAGGCGGTCCGGTCCGGGGAGGCGGACCTGGTGGTCGCGGGCGGGGTGGAGTCCATGACCCGCGCCCCCTGGGTGATGGCCAAGCCCGGCACCCCCTGGGCCAAGCCGGGAGAGGTCCACGACACCTCGCTGGGCTGGCGCTTCACCAACCCGCGCTTCGCCGCCGCCGACCGGGCCGTGCCCGCCGGGGCCGGTCCCGAGACGGTCAGGGTGACCCTCGCGATGGGCGAGACGGCCGAGGAGGTCGCGGCGCTGGACGGCATCACCCGCACCGAGTCCGACGCGTTCGCACTGCGCAGTCACCAGCGGGCCGTGGCGGCACAGGAGGCGGGGCGCTTCGACCGCGAGATCGTGCCGGTGCCGGTGAAGGACGGCGAGGTCACCCGCGACGAAGGGCCGCGCCCCGGCACGACGCTGGAGAAGCTGGGCGCCCTGCGGACCGTCTTCCGCGCGGACGGCATCGTCACCGCCGGCTCCTCCTCGCCCCTGTCGGACGGCGCCGCCGCGCTGGTGGTCGCGAGCGCCGAAGCGGTCCGGCGGTACGGGCTCACCCCGAGGGCCCGGATCGTCGCCTCCGCGTCGGCCGGCGTCCAGCCCCACCTCATGGGCCTCGGCCCGGTCCCCGCCACGGAGAAGGCCCTGGCCCGCGCCGGATGGCAGGCAGGGGACGTGGACGCGGTGGAGTTGAACGAGGCGTTCGCCGCGCAGGCTCTGGCCGTGATCCGACGGCTGAAGCTCGACGAGGAGCAGGTCAACGCCGACGGCGGCGCCATCGCGCTCGGCCACCCCCTCGGCTGCTCCGGCGCCCGTGTCCTGCTGACCCTCCTCGGACGGCTGGAGCGCGAGGACGCCCGACGGGGCCTTGCGACCCTGTGCGTGGGCGTCGGCCAGGGCGTCGCGATGCTCGTGGAGCGGGTATGACGGTGACGCCGACCTACGAGACGCTGCTCGTCGACGAACGCGAGGACCGGGTCGTCGTCACCCTGCACCGGCCCGAGGCCCGCAACGCCATCAGCGGTCGCATGATCGCCGAACTGCACGAGGTGTGCGCTCTGCTGGAGGCCGATCCGAAGCTGTTGCTGCTCACCGGGCACGGCGGTGTCTTCGCGGGCGGCGCCGACATCGCCGAGCTGCTGCGGCGCGGCCGGGACGAAGCCCTGCGGGGCATCAACAGTCGCCTGTTCGAGCGGGTGCGCAGACTCCCCCTACCGACGCTCGCCGCCGTCGACGGCTGGGCGCTGGGCGGGGGCGCCGAACTGTCGTACGCCTGCGACCTGCGCATCGCAGGACCGGACGCCGTCTTCGGCAACCCCGAGCCGGGACTCGGCATCCTCGCCGCGGCAGGTGCCTGCTGGCGGCTGCCCGAGCTGGTCGGCGAGTCGGTCGCCAAGCAGGTGCTGCTCGCCGGGCGGAACCTCGACGCGCCCGCGGCACTGGCGGCGGGCCTGGTCATCGACGTCGTACCGGCCGAGAAGCTGCTGGACGAGGCGCACGCCCTGCTCGACCGCATGGCCCGCTCCTCCCCCACCGCCCTGCGGCTGACGAAGCTCGTCGTCGACTCGCCCGGTGCCCATCCGGTCGCGGACGACCTGGCACAGGCCGTGCTGTTCGAAGGACAGGACAAGAAGGACCGCATGACACGCTTCCTGGAGAAGAGGAGCCGGGCATGACCTCAGCACCCGCAGTCGTCGGGGTGATCGGCGGCGGCCGGATGGGCGCCGGCATCGCACAGTCCTTCGCGACGGCCGGCTCGGCCGTGACCGTCGTGGAGAGCGACGAGCAGGCGGCGGCCGCGGCACTGGGCCGGGTCGCCGACGGGCTGAAGCGGGCGTTCGAACGGGGCGCGCTGACCGAGTCCGCGGAGGACGTGCTGGCCCGGGTGACGACGGTTCCGTCCGTCGACGCCCTGCCCCCGCACGCCGATCTGGTCGTCGAGGCGGTCCCCGAGGACGCCGCGCTCAAGGCCCGGCTGCTGGCCGCCGCCGAGCAGGCGGTGCGCCCGGCGACGGTACTGGCCAGCAACACCAGCTCCCTGTCGGTCACCGACCTCGCCGCCGCCCTCAACCGGCCCGCCCGCTTTGTGGGCATGCACTTCTTCAACCCCGTGCCCGCCTCCGAACTGGTCGAGATCGTCGTCGCGCCCGAGACCGGGGCCGACACCCTCGAGGCGGCCCTCGGCTGGACACACTGCCTCGGCAAGAAGGACGTCGTGGTGCAGGACTCGCCCGGCTTCGCCAGCAGCCGCCTCGGCCTCGCCCTGGGGCTGGAGGCGATCCGCATGGTCGAGGAGGGCGTCGCGGCACCGGACGCGATCGACGACGCCATGCGGCTCGGCTACAAGCACCCCATGGGGCCGCTGCGCCTGACCGACCTGGTCGGGCTCGACGTACGCCTCGCCATCGCGGAGCATCTGCACGCCACGCTCGGTGAGCGCTTCGCCCCTCCCCGGCTGCTGCGGGAGAAGGTCGCCCGCGGGGAGCTGGGACGCAAGACGGGGAAGGGGTTCCACACATGGGAGTGAGCACCCCCGCCTCTCCCGCCTCTCCCGCCTCTCCCGCCTCTCCCGCCTCTCCCGCCTCTCCCGCCTCTCCCGCCTCTCCCGCCTCTCCCGGCGAAGCGGCCCGGCATGGCGTCGGCTACACCCTGGACGGCCAGGTCGCCGTCATCGAGCTGCGCAGGCCTACGGCGGGAAACGCGCTGGATGCGTCGCTGCGCGCCCAACTGCTCGCCGCCGTACGGCGGGTACGCGACGACGGCCCCCTCGTGCGGGTGGTGCTGCTCACCGCCGCGGGCCGGCACTTCTGTGTCGGCCAGGACCTCAAGGAGCACGCGCGGGCCTTGGAGACGGCGCCCGTATCCGCCTTCGCCGTCGTGCGGGACGAGTACAACCCGCTCGTCGAGGAACTGTGCGCGCTGCCGCAGCCCGTGGTCGCGGCCGTCGAGGGCGCCTGCGTCGGCGCGGGCCTCGGGCTCGCCCTCTGCGCCGACCTGCGGGTCGCGGGAACCGGCGCCCGGTTCTCGACCGCCTTCACCGGGATCGGCCTCGCCGCCGACAGCGGTCTGAGCGGGGCTCTGACACAGGCGGTCGGCCGCTCGCGTGCCGCCGCCCTGATGCTCCTCGGCGACCGTTTCGACGCCGAGGCGGCGCAGCGGTGGGGCCTCGTCCACAGCGTCGTGCCGGACGGGGAGGCCGCCGCGGCGGGCCTGGCTCTCGCCCGGCGCCTCGCCGCCGGCCCCAACGCCGCGTATGCCGAGGTCAAGGCGCTGCTGCGGGCCGAAGAGGCGGCCTTGCCCGTGGTGCTGGAGCGCGAGGCCGCGGCCCAGGAGCGGCTGGGCGGGACCGAGGACCACCGGTCCGCCGTGCGGGCCTTCCTCGAGGGCCGGCAGCCGTCCTTCACCGGACGCTGACCCGGTCGACGTCACTTGCAGACGTCACTTGCCGGCGTCACTTGTCAGAACACGAAGAACTCAGTCACGATATCGACCGAACGAACGGTCGGTAGGGAAGGTGGGGCAGATGGCCGCGACACACGCCGACGCATCGGCGGCGGGCTGCGCAGAGCCGGAGCTGCAGGAGCGCTTCGAGGCGACGATCGCCCGTGACCAGCGGATCGAGCCGCGCGACTGGATGCCGGAGGGCTACCGCAGGACGCTGATCCGACAGATCGCGCAGCACGCCCACTCCGAGATCATCGGCATGCAGCCCGAGGGCGACTGGATCACCCGCGCGCCCTCGCTGCGCCGCAAGGCGATCCTGTTCGCCAAGGTGCAGGACGAGGCCGGCCACGGGCTTTATCTGTACTCGGCCGCGGAGACCCTGGGCGCCGACCGCGCGGATCTGACGAACCGGCTGATCGAGGGCCGCCAGAAGTACTCGTCGATCTTCAACTATCCGACGCCGAGCTTCGCCGACGTCGGGGTGATCGGCTGGTTCGTGGACGGCGCCGCGATCTGCAACCAGGTGCCGCTGTGCCGGTCGTCCTACGGGCCGTACGCCCGCGCGATGGTGCGGATCTGCAAGGAGGAGTCGTTCCACCAACGGCAGGGCTACGAGCTGCTGATGACGATGATGCGCGGCACCGACGAGCAGCGGGCGATGGTCCAGGACGCCGTGAACCGCTGGTGGTGGCCGTCGCTGATGATGTTCGGACCGCCGGACGACCACTCGCCCAACTCCGCGCAGTCGATGGCCTGGAAGATCAAGCGGCACAGCAACGACGCGCTGCGCCGGCGCTTCGTCGACATGACCGTCCCGCAGGCCGAGAAGCTCGGCGTCACCCTGCCCGACCCGGAGCTGCGTTGGAACGAGGAGCGCGGCCACCACGACTTCGGCACCCCCGACTGGGACGAGCTGACGAGGGTGATCTCCGGTGACGGGCCCCGCAACGCCGAGCGGGTCGCCCGTCGCCGGGCCGCCCACGAGGAGGGCGCCTGGGTGCGGGAGGCCGCCACCGCCCACGCCGCCAAGCAGGCGACCCGTACGCAGAAGGGAGCGGTGGCATGACCGCCGAGAAGCAGGAGTGGCCGCTGTACGAGGTGTTCGTGCGCGGCAAGCGCGGGCTCAACCACGTCCACGTCGGCTCGCTGCACGCGGCCGACGACCGGATGGCGCTCACTCACGCCCGAGACCTGTACACCCGGCGCAACGAGGGCGTATCCGTCTGGGCGGTGCGCAGCGACCACATCGCGGCCTCCACGCGCGACGAGAAGGACCCCTTCTTCGCCCCCAGCGCCGACAAGGTGTACCGCCACCCGACCTTCTACGACATCCCCGACGATGTCCCGCACATCTGAGGAGCAGGGCATGGAGGAGCAGGGCATGAGTGACGACCACGCGTATCCGGCCCTGGCCGAGGGACACGAGGACGACGCGCGCTGGGCGTACGGCACCGGCTTCGAGGACCCGCTGCACGGCGTGGACAGCGCGCTGTCCGACGGCGTCGACGCCGGTGAACTGGCCGCCGACTGTGTCGCGTTGGCCGACGACGCCCTCGTCCTGGCACAACGGCTGGCCGAGTGGACGACCCGCGCCCCGGAGCTGGAGGAGGAGGTGGCCCTGGCGAACATCGGCCTCGACCTGCTCGGCCAGGCCCGTCTGCTGTACTCCCGCGCCGGTCAGGCCGACGGCACCGGCCGCGACGAGGACGCCTACGCCTACTTCCGCGACGCCGACGACTTCCGCAACGTACGCCTCGCCGAACTCCCGGGCGGCGACTTCGCGTTCTCCGTCGCCCGGCTGCTGGTGCTCTCCGCGTGGCGGCTCGCGCACTTCGAGCGGCTCACCGCCTCCGGCGATCCGGTGCTCGCCGCGATCGCCGCCAAGGGCGTCAAGGAGCTGACGTATCACCGGCAGTACGCCGCCGAATGGGTCGTCCGCCTGGGCGACGGCACCGCCGAGTCCCGTCGCCGGATGCGGGACGCGTGGGAGCAGGTCGCACCGTACGTGGACGAGCTGTTCACCGTGTACGACGTCCGGGACGCGGTCGGAGGGGTGCTGAGGCAGGTCACAGAGGCGGCCGGCATACCCCTGCCGGTGTGCCGGCCGCTGCCCGGAACCGGCCGCGACGGCGAGCACACCAAGCATCTCGCTCCCCTGCTGACCGAGTTGCAGAGCGTGGCCCGCGCCCACCCGGAGGCGGCATGGTGACCGTACCGACGGACGTGCGCCGCGCCCGGCACATCGCCGGGCGGGTTCCGGACCCCGAACTGCCCACGCTCGCCCTCGCCGACCTCGGGGTGGCGCCGTGACGCCGCCCCGCCTGCCGCGAACCGTTCGAGTACGTCAAGGAGATCTGATGGAGGACCTGCAGCCGTCCGGCGCCGTCCGCCCCACGCGCGTGCGACGCCGCCGCCCGGCCTTCCACCACCTGCGCGTCGCGACCGTGCAGCGGCTGTGCGAGGACGCGGCCGCCGTCGGCTTCGACATCCCCGCCGACCTGGCCGAGGAGTTCGCCTTCACCCCGGGCCAGTCGCTCACTCTGCGCCGCGAGGTCGACGGGCGGGACGAGCGGCGCTCCTACTCGATCTGCTCCCCGGTGGGCGCACGGCCGCGGATCGGGGTGCGCGCAGTGCCCGGCGGCCTGTTCTCCTCCTGGCTGGTCCACGAGGTGCGGCCTGGCGACACCCTGGAGGTGATGGCTCCGACGGGCGCCTTCACCCCCGACCTCGCCACACCCGGGCACCACGTCCTCATCGCGGCGGGGTCCGGCATCACGCCCATGCTGTCCATCGCCGAGTCGGTCCTCGCCGCCGACGACCGCTCGCGGGTCACGCTGTTCTACGGCAACCGGCGCACCGGCTCGGTCATGTTCGCCGACGAACTCGCCGACCTGAAGGACCTCCACCCGGCCCGCTTCCAGCTCGCCCACGTCCTCTCCCGTGAGCCCCGCGAGGCCGAAGTGCTCTCCGGCCGCCTGGACGCCGACCGCCTCGGCGCGCTCATCGGCGGGCTGGTCGACGTCACCGGCGCGGACCACTGGTGGCTGTGCGGCCCCCACGGCATGGTCCGCGACGCCCAGCAGGTACTGGCCGGCCTGGGAGTGCCCGACGACCGGGTCCACCGGGAGCTGTTCTTCGCCGACGACGCGCCGATGCCCGAGGCGCGGCACGAGGAAGCCCTCGCGCAGGGCCCGGTCAGTCAGGTCACCGTCACACTCGACGGCCGGTCCACCACCGCCGCACTGCCGCGGGCGGCCACGGTGCTGGACGGCGCCCAGAAGACGCGCCCCGACCTGCCCTTCGCCTGCAAGGGCGGTGTGTGCGGCACCTGCCGCGCCCTGGTCACCGAGGGCGAGGCCGACATGCGCCGCAACTTCGCCCTCGACGCCGCGGAGGTCGACGCCGGCTATGTGCTGACCTGCCAGACATTCCCCGTCTCCGAGACACTGAGCGTCGACTTCGACAGCTGAGGAGGTACGGCGTCACCGGGCCGGCACGTCACCCGGTTCCAGATCCACCGCGAAGAAGCCCCCGGCCGCGGCCAGTTCCGCTATGCCCACACACGCGACCTGCTGGACAACAGCGGCCGCCCTCCGGACGGCAGGCCGGACGGTGACCCTCCTCGAACAGGATCCCGGGCATCGCTTCGGGCAGGACTCCCCGTCACCCACCCCCCGCAACGGTGTCCCCCAGGGCCGGCAGCCCCATGTGCTGCTGCACCGCGGGCTGTGCGCCATCGAGGAGTTGCTGCCCGGGTCGCGTGAGCAGTTGGTCGCCGCCGGTGGCGTCCCCCTGGACACGGGCAGTGTGGCCTGGCTCGGCGAGCGGGGCTGGGCTCCGTTCGGTACGCCCGCCTACGAACTGGTGTCGGCCACCCACCCGTTGGTGGAACACCTCGTCGGGCAACGTGTGACGGCTCTGCCCGGAGTGAGCCTGCTGACCGGATTCAGGGTCGGCGGGCTGAACCGCACACCTTCCGGGGACGGCTGGCTCGTCCAGCGTCCCGACGGCCCGCCGCTGCGCGCGGACCTGGTCGTGGACGCGTCCGGACGCGGTTCCCGGCTGCCGCAGTGGCTGCCGCCGCACGGCTGCGGTCACCTGCCCACCTCGACGGTCGACGCCCGCTTCGGCTATGCGTCCCGCGTCTACTCCGCGCCTGCCGATGTCCTCGGAAGCGCCGCGGGCATCATCGTGCTGCCGACGCGTCGGGTCCCCGCCGGAGGCGTGGCCCTGCCGGTCGAGGGCGACCGCTGGCTGGTGGCCGCCGTGGGCGCCGGTGAACACCGGCCGCCGCGGGATCCGGAAGGCTTCGAGGGCTTTCTGAGACGGCTGCGCGACCCCGCCCTGGCCGACCTAGCCGCCCGCGCCCGCCCCTTGACCGAGGTGGCGGTGCACCGGCGGACCGGCAACCTGCGCCGCCACTACGAGCGACTCCCCCACTGGCCCGACGGGTTGCTGGTGACCGGCGACAGCATGTGCGCGCTCAACCCGGTCTACGGTCAGGGCATCACGGTGGCCGCTCTGCAGGCGCTGCTGCTGCGGCAGGCGCTCACCCGTGACACCACGCCCGGCTGGGAGCGCCGGCTGCTCCGCGGCTTCGCCCGCGCCGCCGACCTGCCCTGGGCGATGGCGACGGGCGAGGACCTGGGCCACCTCGGGCCCGGCCGGCCCGCGGGTGTGGTGGCCACCCTGTTCGGCCACTGGTCCGGTGAGGTCGACCGGCTCGCCGCCCACGGCAACACCCGGGCCCAACGAAGGCTCGACCGTGTCTACCACCTCATGGGCTCACCCGCCTGTCTCTTCGACCCCAGGCTGGTCGCCTCCGTGATCCGCGGCCGCCTGCTGGGCCTGCCGGCCCCCACGCCCCGTCCGCCGTTCGAACTCGAGGGGATCCCAACGCCATGACCACCCGGGACCCGGTCGCCCCTGAGCCTCTTCCGTACCGCAGACCGGTCGCGTACGAACAGCCGCACACCGCCGATGAGATCGAAGTCCGTTTCTTGGGAACCGACGACATCGAGCAGCTCATGGCGCTGGAGCACCGGAGATGGACAGCGAAGCAGTCCGCGCGGCCGGAGGACGTCGAACAGCGCATCGCGGCATATCCGACGTTGTGTTTCGGCGCGTTCTCCCGTCGGACGGGCGAGGTTTTGCTTGAGCGGCGACCGTCAACGCCCTGGCCCGCCACTTGGAAGGGTTGCTCGCCGACCGGGACCCGTCGGCGTCCGAGCGGGCCGGAGAGACGTCATGAACCTCACGAACGGCCGTTACCCGGCGGTCGCCGATCTCGAGCGCTTCCTCGGCGACCCCCGGCAGCCCGGGACGCCGTTCTCCTACCGCGACATCGTCGAAAGCGAGGAGACGGGCCGCTTCCCGGAGGGCACGGTCCCCATGCTGCGAACGTGGGGTTTCCAGGACTTCCTCGTCCCCGGGGAACACGGGGGCCGGCTCCGCTCGCTCGAAGAACTCTTCCTGTTGACCCGTGTCGTCTCTCAGCGCAACGTGGCCGTCTCCGTCAGGCTCGGATCGACCTTCCTCGGCGGCCTCCCCGCCTGGCTGTGGGGCAGCGGCGCGCAGCGGGAAACCCTCGCGCGGGAGATCCTCGGGGGCCGTCCCACCTCCATGGCCATCTCCGAAGCCGCTCACGGCAGCGACTTCAACAGCAACGAGGCGGTCGCAATGGCCCGCCGGCAACGCCACGAAAGCCCGCTTCCTCACGGCGTACGTGCGTACGGGGAAGAACTTCTCGCTGGTTCTGGTCGACAAGGAGGGGTTGGATCCGGAGCGCTGGGTCAACCTCCCGCCCGCCAAGACGGTCGGGTTCCGGGGCCACGAGAGGGGACCGGGCTGGGGCAGTCGCTCAAGATGATGCAGATCACCCGCGCCCTCGTCCCCGCCCTGTCGATCGGCACCATGGACGCCACCGTGCGCATCGCCCTCGCCTACGCCCACGAACGGCACCTGTACGGCGGGCCGATCTACGCGCTCCCGGTCATCCGCGAGCAGGTGCTCAAGGCTCATCTCGATGTGCTGATCAGCGAGTGCGTCATGACTGCGGTGACCAGATCGCTCAGCATCGCCCCCGGACGGCTGAGCCTGCGGTGCGCGATCGTGAAGTATTTCGTCCCGGTCGTCGCCGAGGAGGTGGTCGCCGGCATGGCCGGCGTGCTAGGGGCCCGCAGCTGGCTGCGGGAGGGAGCCGCCGACGGTGTCTTCCAGAAGCTCCAGCGCGACCACGCCATCGCGAGCATCTTCGAAGGCACCACCCACGTGAACCTGAACTCGGTCTCCCATCAGCTCCCGTTCATCCTGGCGGACGACGTACGGCGCCCCGGCGAGCCGGAGCGGACCGAGGTGCTGTCGGCCTTGTTCTCCCTCACCGAGGAAGCCCCCGCCTGGACACCGGATGCGACCCGCCTGCAGCTCTCGAACGAGGGGCAGGACGAGATCACCCACGCGTGGGAGTGGATCAAGCGGCAGGTGGCAGACCTCTGCACCGGCCCCGTACAGCGCGACCTGCGGGAAGTGGTGGCCGAGCTCGACTCGACGCGCCGGCGCTGTTACGCCCGGCTCGACGACGCACAGGGCAGCCGGTCCACCCGCGCCATGGCCGTGGCCAAGGATCACTGTGTCCTTCACGCGGCGGCCTCGTGCCTGCTCAGCTGGCTCTGCAACCGTGAGGCGCTCGGCGGCGCGTTCGCCGCGGGGCACTGGCTCGTCCTGTGCCTCCACCGGCTGCTCCAGCGGTTCGCCCCCGGCCGGGAACTCCCGGAGACCCATCTCGCCGTGCTCGAGGAGACGATCCTGCGCAGCCTGCACGAGGACACCCCGTTCTCGCTCGCGGGGCTCGCCGAGGGGCGAGAAACCCCGCACATCGAGTGCGCAAGGGGCGCGCTCGATATTCACTTGCGCCCCATCGTCGCGCGGGACACGGTCGGCTGACACCTGACGAAGGCGGAGAAGATGACCACACCGACCACGCAGACCCACCCCGTCGACCACGAACTCATCGAGGCCGCGGCACACATCGCCCGCACGCGCTGCCGGGGCGACAACCACACCATGGCGGCCGCGGCCCGCGCCCGGGACGGACGGATCATCACCGCGGTGAACGCGTACCACTTCACCGGAGGACCCTGCGCCGAGCTGGTCCTCATCGGCGCGGCAGCCGCCCAGGGCGCCTACGAGCTGGACACCGTGGTCGCCGTGGGCGACCGCGACCGAGGGGTCGTTCCGCCGTGCGGCCGGTGCCGGCAGGTCCTTCTCGACTACTTCCCCGCCCTCGAGGTCATCGTCGGCAAGGACGACGGCATCCGCACCGTGCGGATCAGCGACCTGCTGCCCGAAACATATGTCTGGGCCGACCACCAACTCGAGGCCGAGTGAACGCGCCCCTCAGCCGTCGTTCACCGTGAGGGGGTCTCCCTCACGCCGTCGTCTGCCGGGCGGAGGGCCGCCGCATGGCCTGGTCCAGATGCTTGATGACGGCCGGTACGTCATCGCTCTCCGTTCGCCGGATCAGCTCCAGGGCCGGCCGGACGAGGCCGCCCGGCCGCGCGATCAGCCGTGCGAGCACGGCGGCCCGGACGTCGAGCCGCTCGACGGTGGCCACGCGCTCCGCCTCGTTCTGGCCGGCCAGCAACACCGCGTTGTGCCACGCCTCCTCACGGGACTGGCGGACGCTGAAGTCGAGGATCCGCTCGTCGGTGCGGGCGCCGACCTGATCCAGCAGCGACAGGAACGGCGACAGATCGCCGACCGAGTCCTGCACGGCCAGCACCACCCGCCCCAGGATGTCGTTGATCAGCAGGAAGTCGTGGCGCAGCTCGTGGATGGCCTCGCCCGGGCTGGTCCGTGCGGCCGCGACGGCCAGATCGAGGTTGATGTGCGCGTTCACGCCGAGGAGCAGGTGCTGGACGATGACGGTGTCGGCGTCGGTGAGCAGCCCGAACGTCTCGCGCCAGCAGCGCGGCCCGCTCCGGTCGCGACGCCAGGCGTCGTACGCGTCGAAGTAGCGGTTGCCGAAGTGCGTGTCGAAACGGTCCATCCGGGCGCCGTCCTCGAACAGCCCCTCGTGAATGGCCGTACGGACCTCGACGGTCACCTGTCGGTACAGCGCCGCGAAGTACCCGACCCGGTCACCCGCACGGCGGGCCTCCCGCACGATCCCGGCAAGGCCGTCCACGACCCCGTCGATGTTCTCCACCGTCATGCCCAACTCCCCCTCGTTGTCCGCTTGTTCGGGCGCTGCGCCGGCTTCTGCCCGCACAGCCGATCACAGGATGTCTATGAGCCGAGCGCCACGTCCATACGGGCGAAGCCGCGTGTCACCAACTGGTCCCGGTAGGTGGGCGGGGCCGCGAGGGTCATGCGGGGGAAGCGCCGCAGGAGGACGGGTACGGCGGCTTCGACCTGCATTCTGGCGAAGGCCGCGCCCAGGCAGTAGTGCGGGCCCAGTCCGAAGGACAGGGGCCGGCTGTCCTTCCGGGCGGTGTCGAAGGTCGCCGGGTCGGTGAACTGGCGGGGGTCGCGGTTGGCGGCGGCCAGGACCAGCAGGGCCCGGGTGCCCGCGGCGACGCGATGGCCGTAGAAGTCGATGTCGGTCGCGGCGGCGCGCGTCAGGACGTGGTTCGGCGGGTCGATCCGCAGGGCCTCCGTGATGAAGGCGGAGGCGAAGTCGTCATCGGTGGTCAGCCGCAGGCCCTCGGCCGGGTGGTCCAGTGCGAGCCGTACCGTGTTGCCGATCAGGTCGCTGGGGCTCTGCACACCGGCGATCACGAACATCACCAGACTGGCGACGAGTTCCTCCTCGCTCAACGCTCCGGCGGTATCGCGGTCTCGTACCATCGCGCTGACCAGGTCGTCGCCCGGGCGGCGCCGGCGCTCCCGCACGAGGTCGGCGATGTAGTCGACCAGTACGTCCATCCCCGCGTCGGCGGGCAGCAGTTCGTCGCGGTCGAAGACGGGCTCGAAGGCCGTCGTGGTCGCGGTGATGGCGGTGCGCAGCGGCATACGGTCCGCGTCGGGGATGCCGAGCAGTTCTCCGGTGACGGTGATCGGGACGCGGGTGGCGAACGCCTCGACCAGATCGACCGGGCCGCCGTCGCCACCCTCGTCGCCGCCGTCGCCGCCTCCGGCGAGGGTGGCGAGGTGGGACGTCCAGCGCTCCGCCGCCCTGATCGCGAGCAGGCGGCGCTCGGCGACCTGGCGCGGTGCGTAGGCCCAGCCCGCGAAGCGTCGCATGCGCTCGTGGTCGGGTGAGTTGCTGAACATCATGATCTTCGTGAAGCACTGCCACGAGGAGTGCTCGTTCATGCCGGTCGTCCGGTGCACGGCGGCGTCGGTGACCAGGAAGCGGGAGTCGCGCAGGGCGGTGCAGATCTCGTCGTAGCCGAGTACGAGCATTCCGGCGGGGCCGAGGGGGATCACCGGGCCGAGTTCCCACAGGGCGTCGTACAGGGGGTAGGGGTGGTGCTTTCCGGCCGGGGTGAACAGCTCGGAGAGTGCCTCGGCCGGGCCCATGACCGGCTCGGTCATCCGCTGATCGGTCACTGGCATGGCCATGCCTCCATTGAAGTCACTCCATCAAGGTCACGCGGAGGGGGACACCGTCTCCGGCCGGTTTCCCGGCGGTTCCTTCGCCGCCTCGAAGTCGGTGTAGAAGCCCGCTTCGGGGTCGTACAGGTGAAGGCCGCGCAGGATGCGCCACAGCCGGCCGAGCCTGAGCCGCTCCTCGCGGACCATGCCCGGGTGGGCTGACTTCAGGGCGAGCTGGGCCTTCGGGAGGTTGTAGAAGGGGATCGCCGGGGCCACGTGGTGCGCGGTGTGGACGGAGATGTTGTGGGTCAGGAACGACAGCACCTTCGGATACGCGTAGTCCGTGGTGAGGAGCAGCCTCGCGGCGTTGCGGGTCCAGTACTGCGAGGTCAGGAAGGGGACGTCGGCGGCGCTGTGGTGCATGAGGGTCGTGGCGCTGAACCACAGGTGGGTCATCAGCCAGGGCAGGACGAAGTAGAACAGGAGGCCTCGTAGGCCGGTGAACGCCATGAGCGAGGACAGGCCGACGACGGCGACGGGGGCGGTGAAGGCGATGGACCGCCACACCTCGCGACGCATCGACCGCTTGGGGAAGTAGCCGGGCCGGAAGCCGGACACGAACCAGTACCGGACCGTTCCTCCCCAGAAGGCCCAGGTGCGGGTGCCCGCGTACACCGCTTTGGCGAAGGGGGAAAGGCGCTGGTAGGCGTCCGGCGGCAACGGCCGCCAGTCGGTGTCGAGTTCGAGGTTGTTGGTGTACGAGTGATGCAGATTGTGCACATGGCGCCAGGAGTGGTACGGGTACAGCAGTGGGAGCAGCGCGACGCTCCCCACGGCGGTGTTGAGGCGCCGGGACCGGGAGAAGGAGCCGTGGCCGCAGTCGTGGGCGATGCAGTGCATGCCCCAGCCGCCGAGGCCGGCCACGAACCACAGCGGGATGTCGAGCAGCCAGGAGGGGGAGAGCACGACTCCGGTGATCGCCCCCGCGTAGAGGGCGAGGCTCACGGCCAGCCCGAGCAGCCCCCGGGCGGTGCGCGGGGTGAAGTACTCGCGCGGGATCGACTCCGTCAGGTGCCGTCCCTCCAACGCCCGTGACTTGTCCAGGAATTCCTCGAACCGCCGGTCGGGGCTGGTCGGTATGCCGCTCAGGGCCATGATGTCCTCGCTCTCAGTGGCTGTGCTCCTCGACGAGCCGTCGGCCGAGGTGGGCGGCCACGGCGTCGATGGAGGAGTGCTCGTACAACAGGGCGGGCGACAGGCGGAGTTCGACGAACTTCTCCAGCTTTCCGCACATCTGGATGCCGGCCCGGGAGTCGAGTCCGTAGTCCTCGAAGGCCCGGCTCGTGTCCACGGTGGAGGGGTCCACGGACAGTTTGTCCACCAGGTAGTCGACCATCCAGGCGCGGATGGCCTCCTCGGTGACCGGGCCGTCGGAGGTGCGTTCGTTCTTGTCACGGCGAAACACGGTGGGGCTCCTGTCGTTTCCGGGCTATGCGTGCGGGTGACGGCTCATGCAGATTCCATACGATGTGCAGCCGGCCGAGGACGGTCAGCACCCAGCCGCTGAGGTCGGGCTCCCACCACCGGGTGGCGTGGCGGTAGGAGCCGGGGAAGGCGTGGTGGTTGTTCTGGAGGCCCTCGCCGAAGGTGAGGACGGCGACCCACCAGTTGTTGGTACTCCTGTCCCCGTTGTCGAACGGCCTGCTGCCGAAGGCGTGGCAGAGGGATCCGACGCACCACGCGGCCTGGTTGGCGACGAAGATCCGGGCGAGGCCGCCGAAGACGAGCCCGGAGAAGGCGGACAGGGCCGTGTGCCCGACGGCGAAGCCGATCGCGGCCGGGAGGAGGAGTCCCGCCATCACCCAGGTCGGGTAGAGCCGGTGGTGCAGGATCAGGCGTCGCTCCCGCAGTATGTCCGGCGCGTAGACGGACCACTTCGAGGACTCCTCGCTGAGCATCCACGGCATGTGCGCGTACCACAGGCCGCGCATCCGGGCCGTGAAGCCGGTGCCGTGCAGGTTGGGCGAGTGCGGGTCGCCCTCGCGGTCGGCGTACTTGTGGTGTCGCCGGTGGGTCGCCACCCAGAACAGCAGCGGGCCCTGCGCGGCCATGGATCCGGTGACCATCAGGACGTCCTGGAACCAGGGCGAGGTCTTGAACGCCTTGTGGGCGAGGTACCGGTGCAGCCCGATGGTGACCCCGCCGAGGTGCACGCAGTAGAACACGCCGAACAGGACCAGGTCGGTCACCGTGAACCGCCCGGCGGCCAGGAGGTATCCGGCGGCGGCGGTGCCGAGGAGCGGGAGGACCATGGTGGTCAGGGCGGAGAATCTCTTGATCCGCAGGCTTCTCGGGTCGAGCCGGACGATGCCCGCCTGGGCGCTGACAGCCGACATGGTTCGCTCTCCCTCTTCCACCGGTGCTACCGGACTTCCCGAGCCGCGGTGGTGCGCGCGGGATAGCGGACGTCCGACACCAGTCCCGCTCGGTCCAGGAGGCCGATGACCCCGCCGGTGATGTCGAGCTGCCAGAAGCGGTGCCGGTTGTGTGCCAGCGACGGCTGGGAGTGGTGGTTGTTGTGCCAGGACCCGCCCACCGAGACCGGCGCGAGCACGGCGATGTTCTGGCTGGAGTCGCGCGTGTCGTACGGGCGGCGGCCCAGCGTGTGTCCCAGCGAGTTGACCGTCCAGGTCACATGGTCGAGGACGAACATGCGGGCGAATCCGCCCCACAGGAGTCCGCCGAGCGCGTCCACCGGCCGGCCGGTCACCGCCCACCCCACCCCGGCCGGCAGGGCCAGCCCCAGGGCGATCCACCAGACGTAGTAGCGGTCGACCGTGTGGACATGACGGTTGCGCAGCAGGTCGGGGACGAACTTGGCCCAGCCCTCCCGCCGCACGGTGAACAGCCATCCGACATGGCCGTGCCACAGGCCGCGCAGCACCGCCAGCCGTCCCTCGCCCCGCGGGCGCGGCGAGTGCGGATCGCCGTCCCGGTCGGCGAAGGCGTGGTGCTTGCGGTGCACCGACACCCAGAACAGGATCGGGCCCTGGGCCGCCATGCTGCCCGCGATGCCCCACAGGAACGTCAGCACGGGGCCGGCGGAGAACGAGCGGTGCGAGAAGAACCGGTGCAGCCCGCCCTCGACCCCCAGTGAGGTGACGAGGTACATGCCGGCGAACAGCGAGAAGTGCAGCCAGGACCAGCCGTGGTGGACGGTGAAGACGATCGCGGCCGCGCAACCGGCCGTGGATCCGCCGACCGTGGCGCAGGCGAGCGCGAGCGCGCGGCGATCCCTCGGTGGCGCGGCCGGGGCCTGGGCCGACGGCTCGGCGTCGGCTTCAGTGTGGGCTTCAGTGTTCATGGCACGGCTCCCCGTCTCCGGAGGCGTCGGACGGTACGAGGGTCCTGCCCAGGGTGCGCTCCGCATACGCCGCCTGTGCGGCTCCCCGGCGGATCTTGCCGCTGGTGGTCAGGGGGATGGTGCCGACCCGCACGAGGTGCACACCGGCCGGTCGAACCCCGTGCTCGGCGGCGACCGCCGCCAGCAACCTGCCCTGCAGGGCGTCGAGTTCGGCCCGGGTCCGGCGGCTGTCGCGGACCTCGGCGACCACCATGACGTGCTCCTCGGACGTGCCCGGCACCGCGAAGGCGACCGAGCGGTGGACGGTCGGGTCGGCGCGGTCGACCGTGCGCTCGATGTCCTGGGGGTAGAGGTTGCGGCCGGCCACCACGAGCAGACCGCTGATCCGGCCGGTGACGAAGAGTTCGCCGGCGCGCAGATAGCCGAGGTCCCCGGTCCGCAGATACGTTTTCTCCGGTTCGTCCGGCCGACCGGCGCGGTCGGCGGGTGTCGCGCCGAACACCGAGGCGGTCGGCCCGGGTTTGCCGTGGTAGCCGACGGCGACATGGGGCCCGTGGACCCAGATCTCGCCGACCTCGGCATCGGCCAGCACCCGGCCGGAGTCCGGATCGACGACGAGCAGCTCGTGCCCCTGCGCCGGGACGCCGCACCCGACGACGGGCACGGCGTCGCCCACCGGGTTCTTCGCCGTCTCCGCCTCACCGCGCGGGAGTTCGTCCCGGGCCACCACCCGGCCTCGCGACAACGCCTCGCGGTCCGCCCACTCGACGCTGAGGGCCGTACCGGCCGGCTTGGCCGTCACGAGGAGCGTGGCCTCGGCGAGCCCGTAGCACGGGATCAGCGTCTCCTCCCGGTAGCCCAGGGGCGCGAACCGCTTCCGGAAGGCGTCGAGCGTGTCGAGCGCGACCGGCTCGGACCCGCAGAAGACCTGACGGAGTGACGAGAGGTCGACGCCGGCCAGGTCCTCCTCTTCCACGGTGTCGGCGCAGAGCTGGAAGGCGAAGTTCGGCGCGACGGTGATGGTCACCCGGTGGTCGGTGATCGCCCGGAGCCAGCGGGCCGGCTGCTGGACGAAGTGCTCCGGCGTCATCATCAGCAGCGGCCAGCCGCCGTGCAGCGCCAGCATGATGGTTCCGATGAGCCCCATGTCGTGATACGGCGGCAACCAGGTCAGGCCGACGCGATCGTCCTCCGCGCCGATGTGCCGGCCGAGAGCCCGGCAGTTGCTCATCAGGTGGGCGTGCGTCAGCTCGACGCCCTTCGGGTCGCCCGTCGATCCGGACGAGTACTGGATCAGCGCCGTGTCCGTCGGCCGGACCGGCGGTGCGGGCGCCGTCGGGACCTGCCCGTCGGCCGTCTGCGCAAGGGGTTCGGCTGTCCGGTCCAGCGGGATCAACCGCGGTGCCGTGCCCCCGCTGTCCGTCAGCCCGGCGAACCGCCCCTCGTGCCGGGAGTCGGCCAGGATCGCACCGGGCGCGCAGTCGGCCAGGATCGAACGCAGCCGGGTGACGGCCCGCCGGTTGGTCGGGGGAAAGGCCGGGACGACCGTCGCACCGGCCTGCAGTACGCCCATCAGCCCCGCCACGAACGGCAGTCCGGGCCGACCGGCCAGGACCACGCGGTCGCCGGAGTGCCCTCCGGCTCTCAACCGCGCCGCCACGGCGTCGGAGTGCCGCTTCAGATCCCCGTACGTCCACGTCTCCACATGGTCACTCGTCCCGTCGGCCAGGAAGCGGAACGCCGGGCGGTGGGGCGTTAATCGGGCCCGAAGACCGAGGACGTCGGTGAGCGTCCGATGGTGGGGCACGGCCTCCCGTTCCACCGAACCCCTTCCCGGAGCCGCCGGGTTGGGGCGCTCCCCCTGCAGAAGTCAGCCGTCGATCAAGTAAGGCCGACACTGTATCTTCTTCAACTTCCGCTTGACTACAGGTCTCGGGCTGGGGCGGCCGACGGCTGCGTCGCCGCCTTCGACGGGCCCGTCGAGGGGAGAGCGGACGGGGGGGAGGCGAGGGGTGGAGCCGAGGGAGGAGCCGAGGGAGAAGCCTGGGGAAGAGGAGTCAGGACGGCGAGTTCCGTGCCGTACCGGACGACCAGTCGCCCGTCCGGCGTCACCACGCCGCGCGCACCTTCGCAGGGAACACCACCCTCTCCCCGATCGGCTCACCCGTCACCGCGTCCCACACCCGCCCGATGACAAGCAGCACATGGCGTGCCGTGGTCGGGGAGCTTCAGCTCTGGTCGTAGCGGCGCCAGGTGCTGCCGCCGTCGCGGGAGCTCCACAACCCCTCGCCCTTGACCAGGTCGTACGTCGACGTCGTCGCGTCCGCGATGCCGTAGAGCGTCGTGTCGGCGACGGTGAGCGAGGTGAACGCCGCCGGTGTCCTCAGCTCGTGGAAGGCGCTGTTGGTGCGGTCGGCGGCGAGCCAGTAGGGGCCCCCTTCCTCGCCGACGAGCAGCCGTCCGTCCGCGAGCGCCTTCAGGACCAGCGATTCCGGGCCGCCCTGCAGGTCCTTCCAGGGGATGTCACCGTCGAGGACCGTCCGCCAGTGCCCGCCGTCGTCCGTCGTGAGCAGCAGGCCGCGCACCCGTTCGCCCTGGACGAGGGAGAGCGCCGCGGTGCCGCCCCCTGCCGCGAGGATGCCGCCGGTGTACGCCTTCGGGACGGCCGTGGTGCCGAGAGTGCGGCCCTCGCGCTGTCGTACGACGCGTCCTGCGGTGTCGGTCAGGGGCTGGTCCAGACTCCAGAGCGTGCCCCGCTCGTCGACGGCGAGGCCGACGGCGTCGTGCGGCACCCCGGCCGGGGGCGCCACGGTGCGCGTGGTGGGGCGGTAGACGAGGATCGGCTCCACGTCCTGGAGCAGGATGTCGCCGGGGCGGGTGCCCACGGAGGTCTCGACGACGACCTTGTGCCGTTTGCCGTCCGTGCCGAGGGCGTACGCTCCCTCCGTCCCCTCCCCCGGCGGCACCCGCACGAAGCCGCCGCTCGCCCCCTCGAACGCGGCCGGTGTCTCCTCCGCGTCCGTGTGTTCGGCGTGCTCGGCGACGGTCCGGCCGTCGGGGCCCACGATCCGCCAGGCGAAGGCGGCCGGCCCCTCGTCGTCCTCGACGTTGCCGGCGTCGTACGTCAGGAGCAACGAACCGTCGTCCGCGCGCACCACGCGGGCGGGTGCGCCGGCCGCCTCGATCACGTCGGAGGGTCGCGGGTCGCGCTCTTCGATGACGCGCTTGTACATCGTCTCGCGGTCCGCTGAGCGCCCGTCGGCGGAACCGACCATGCCGCAGGCGGTCAGCGCCAGGGCCGCGCCGCCCGCGGCCATCAGCCCGACCGGCCGTCTCCCGTGTTCCCTCAGCCACCCCATTGACACATCCTCACATGAGACGGCGACCACCTGGACACGAGGTGAACGTCCCGCGCCGGTGGGCCACTTGGCGCTCCGGCCGGACTCCGGGGTCACTCGATGCGGAATCCGCCCGACGCGCGCAGGAAGGCGCCGAAGTCCGCGACGTTCTGCGTGTCGAACCCATACTCGCGCTCGAGTGGTTCGACGGTCCCGGTGCCCTCGCACTTGTTGCAGCCGCCCTTGCCCGTGACCGGGTCCCTGGGCTTGTCGAGTCCGTAGAAGACGCCCAGCTTGTCGGTGCGGTACCCGCGCCCTTCGCACAGGTCGCACTCCGGTCGGGGCAGCGCGGACAGGCGTTCCGCACGCTGCGCCTCGTACGCCGCGACCCGGCCGGAGGCCACGGCGCGCCCGACGGCCTCGCCCAGCAGGATCGCGGCCCCGCCGTCGAGGCCGGCACCGGCGTTGGTGTCCCAGTCGGCGCAGCCGGCGGTCAGGTCCGGGAACTCGCTCTGCAGGAACTCCGCCAGCGGACGCCACCAGTACACGTTGTTCACGAACAGCCTGCCCTGCTCGCCCGTAGGCGCCAGGCCGACGACCTCCATCCCCATCGCGGACTCCCTTCCGGCCGGTCCCGTCAGTACGAGACGTCGATGTAGTCGATGCCGCTGATCTCGACCTCCAGGTCCGCGGCGCGGCGCCCGGTGACCCCGAGCTCCTCGGCGACGGCCTTCGTGGTCCTGAGCTGCTTCACCAGGTAGTTGATCCGCCCGTTGAGGGTCTTGGGCGGCTCCCTGGTGAACGCCTCCTGGCCTCCCTCGTCCAGGACGGCGTCGCCGCCCTCGATGTGGCGGGTGGGGTTGTGGCCCTGTTCCATCAGGTCGACCTCCCAGGCCGTCTCCGCGACGCCCTCCGCCAGCGGGCACCGGCCGGTCAGAGCGGCGAGCGCGGCGCGCAGTTCTTCGAGGTGGGCCCCGTCCGCGGCCGCGTAGGTCCTGTGCAGCGCCATGGCGTGAAGATAGCGGGCCGGTTCGGCGTCCTCGTCGACGGGGATGCCCCTGTCGGCGCTGGTGGTGAGGTAGGCGTCCCGGAGCCGGTCGTGCCACGGGTCCAGGCAGGCGCCCGTCACGTCGCGCAGACAGGCCTCGGCCGGGCGGACCTCGACGCCGAGTCCCTCGGCGTACGCCAGAGTGGGGTGGTGTACCAGCCGGGGCCTTCGGGGGGGCAGGCCGGTGGGGGTGAAGGGGTTGGGCAGGAGTGGGTCCAGAGCAATGCCGCTCAGGTCCACCAGCCAGCAGGCTCCGGCGGTCCTCCAGTCGCTCCGGCAACCCGAACCGGGCGGCGGCCGAGGCGGTCAGCACGATCAGCGGGTCGGAGTCCTTGCCGTTCCGGTGCAGCCGTGCCGCACCGAGTGCGGGGGTCGGCCGCGGCACCTGGGCCGGCCGCGCCGGTGTGACCGGCCGCCTCACGAAGCCGAGCCGCTCCGCCGGCGACGGCAACTCCGGCTCGCCTGGGAGCAGTTCATCGACTGCCGCGAACAGTTCATCCTGGCCGGTCTTCCGCTGCACGCTCCGATGTCCGCCGCCGCGTCAAGGTAGCTTCGGGACGGACAGGACCCTGCCGTCGGTCCAACAGGGCGACACAAGCGAGGAGTTGTGCGTGGACGTACAGGACACCGCCAAGCGGCTGCGGGCGATCGGCGACGAGTTGTCGGACCGCTTCTACGAGCGGGCGGACGTCGTACGGACGCTGGTGGTGGCCCTCCTGGCCGGCCGGCACTCGCTGGTGCTCGGCCCGCCCGGAACGGCGAAGTCCGAGCTGGCGCGGGAGCTCACGGGCAGGATCGAAGGGGCGGCCTACTGGGAGATCCTCCTGTCGAAGTTCACCGCGCCGACGCGGATGTTCGGCCCCATCGACGTCGCCGCCCTCGCCCGGGGTGAGTACCGCCAGGTCTACGAGGGCCGCGCCACGACCGCGCACGTCGCGTTCATCGACGAGATCTTCAAGTGCTCCACCGCCGCGCTGAACGAGACCCTGGGCTACCTCAACGAGCGGATCTACCACCCCGAGAACGGCGGCGAACCGATCCGCTGCCCCCTGATCGGCGCCATCACCGCGAGCAACGAACTACCCGGCGAACAGGACGCGGCCGCCATCTACGACCGCCTGCTGGTGCGGGTCGAGGTCGGCTACCTCGAGGACCCCTCGAACTTCGCCGCACTGGTCCGCTCCGCCGTCACCCGCCCGGCGGCGCCGACCCGCACCACCGTCGACCTGGCCGCGCTCCAGCACGCCGTGACCGAAGGCGTCCCGGCCGTCGACGTCCCCGACACCATCGTGGACGCGGTGTGCACCCTGCGGGCCGCCCTGCGCCGCAGGGAACTCATCGCCTCCGACCGCCGCTGGCGCCAGGCGGTCGGCCTGCTCCAGGCGTCCGCCTACCTCGACGCTCGCCCCGCGGTCACCGAGACCGATCTCTCGGTGCTCACCCACGTGCTGTGGGACACCCCCGCCCAACGCCCCACCGTCGAACGCGAAGTGCTGCACCTGGTCAACCCCGACGCCAAGGAGGCACTCGACCTGGCCGACGTCATCGAGGAACTGGAAGCCCAACTCGACGCCATGGCAGGCCAGTCCCGTGAGGCACTGAGCGAATGGGTCATCAAAAAGGCCCACAACAAGCTCGCCACGGCGGGGAAACGGCTGGAGACCCTGCGTCGGGAGGCTGCCACGGCGGGCCGTTCCACCGCCGCCATCGACCGCGTCACCGGTCGTCAGCGGGCCGTCCGTGCCCGCGTCCTGACCGAGGCGCTCGGCGTGGACGCGAGCACGGTCCAGGCCCAGCTCTGAACGCCGCCGGAACACGACCATGACCAGCACTCCGAGCCGGCACACCACTGCGGTGATCACGGACCGGTTCGACCGGATGACGTTTCGCGACACCTACGAACAGTCGGCCGCACTGCGCGACTTGGCCCAGGAACTGCAGGCGCGTCACGAACACGCCCTCGATCTCCTCACCGACATGTTCCTGGCCGCGTACAAGACCGCGCCGCGCTTGCGCGAGCTCGCCGAGATGGCCCCCACCCGGCTGGTCAACCACCGGATCATCACCGCGCTGACCGAGGCGCCGCACTTCACCGAGTTGCACCGGGAAACGGCCGGCGACCCCTACGCCGCCGCCATGGCCGTACTCGCCCAGGCCACCGCGCTGCGCCGCATGCTGGAGGACACGCGCCCGGCGCAGGAACAGGCCGCGCGGACGCGTCAGGCCGGCATCGACGGCGCGGCGACCGCCGTGGGCGACGCCATGACGGACACCGCGGACCAGGCCGCACAGGCACCCCGGGCCGCCGAAGCCGCGGCACAGCAGGCCGCCCGGGCTGCTCAGGCGGCGCTCGCCGCAGCGGCCCCCGGGATCCGTACCGCCGCCCGCGCCGCGACAGCGCAGGCCGCCGAGGCCGTACGCGGGGAGGCCGCCCTGATGCAGGTCTGGGGCGTCGCCCCTGCCGCACTGCAGCGGATCCCCTTCGAGCGGCGGGCCCGGCTCGCCGAGCGGCTGCGCGGCGGCCGCCTCGCCCGGTGGGCCGAACTGATCGGCCGGTTCCGCCGGATGGCCGACGGCGAACGGGCCCGCAAGGTGGAGAACACCACCGGGGAACTCGTCGGCGTCACCCTCGGCGACGACCTCTCCCGCGTCATCCCCTCCGAGCTGGCCGGCCTCGGACTGCCCGAGCTGCGCGCGGTGTTCGCCGCACGCTACGCCGCCGGAGAGCTGATGCTCTACGACAGCCGGGGCGAGCGGTCCACCGGGCGGGGCGCCGTCATCGCGTGCGTGGACACCTCGCACTCCATGTACGAGGCGGGGCCCGGCGGCGTCACCCGGGAGGCGTGGGCCAAGGCGTGCGCCCTGGCGCTGCTGGACCAGGCCCGCCACGCGCGGCGCGACTTCGCCGGCATCCTGTTCTCCGCCCCCGGCAGGATCCAGGTCTTCCGCTTCCCGGCCGACGAGCCCGCCGCGACCGACCGGATCCTCGACTTCGCGGAGACCTTCCTCGGCGGTGGAACCAGCTACCAGACCCCGCTGTCGGCCGCCGTCGACCTGCTGGAGGCGGAGTTCGACGACGCCGCCCGCACCCGGGGCGACATCGTGATGATCACCGACGACGACTGCGGCGTCACCGAGGAGTGGACCCGGACCTGGAACGACGCCAGGCACCGGCTCGGCTTCCGGCTCTTCGGCGTGGCCGTCGGCACTGCGCGCACGGCCGAGGCCGACTCGGTCCTCCATGCCCTGTGCGACAACCTCCGCTCCGTCGAGGACTTCACCGACGTCCACGAGGCCGCCGATCTCTTCCGCGCGATCTAGCGGAGCTCACCCGGCCTGTCGGTGGCGGCGTCAGGACGTGACGTCCACCAGGACCTTGCCGACGGTGCCGCCCTCCACGGCCCGGTGCGCGTCGGCGGTGCGGTCGAGCGGGAAGCGGACCAGGGGCAGGCCGTGGGCCTCGCCGACCGGCAGGGCGCCGTCGCGGACCGCCGCGGCGACGTCCTCGGCGGCCGCGGCGCGCGCCTCGGGACCGGCGGTGTAGAGCACCACGAACTGGAAGCGCGCGTTCAGCACCATGTTCTGGACCACGTCCAGTTCGACCGGCCTGCCACCGTCGTTGGCGTACGTCGATATCGTGCCGCGGGTCCGCAGCACCGCCAGGTCCAGGGCGAGGTTCGCGCCCAGCGCCACCTCGGCGACGATGTCGACGCCGTCCGGGGCGATCGCGCGGATCTCGGCCGCCGGGTCGCCCGTGCGGTAGTCGACCACGTGGTGGGCGCCGCCGGCGGTGGCCAGCCGGGCCTTCTCCGGGCCGCTGACCGTGCTGATCACGGTGGCACCGGCCCAGCGGGCGAGCTGGATCACCGCGTGCCCGACCGCCCCGGCCCCTCCCGCGGCGAGCACCACCCTGCCGTCGAGCGCCCCGGGCCGCAGCCGACTCGGCCCGTCCTCGGCGACGGTGAGCGCGCGGTGCGCGGTGAGCGCGGGGACGCCGAGTGAGGCGCCGACGTCGAACCCGGCCTCGTCGGGCAGCGGTACGGCGCGCTCGGCGGGCACGACGGTGAACTCGGCGGCGGTACCGGTGGGCCGCCCGGCGGCGGCCATGAACAGCCAGACCCGCTGACCGACCCGATCGCGGTCCACCCCCTCACCGACGGCGTCGATCGTGCCGGCGCCGTCGAGGTGCGGGGTGACCTCCGGGAATCCCTTGGGGGTGGGCCGGTGACGGGCCTGCCAGTCGGTGGGGTTGACCCCGGACACGGCAACCCGGACCCGTACCTCGCCGGGACCGGGCTCGGGCAGGTCACGGTCGACGAGCCGGAGTACGTCGGGGCCGCCGTGGTCGCGGTAGACGATCGCTTTCATGATCCGTTCTCATTCCTGTGCGGAAACGTGGGGCCTGGTGAGGCGGGGGTGGGTGCGGTCAGCCGAGGGGGACGTCGTGGGAGCGGGACTCGACGGCATCGAGGGCGGCCAGGGTCGCGGTGTCGAGGGTGATCCGGCCGGCCGCCATGTTGGCCTCGAGGTGGGCGGCGTCGGCGGTGCCGGGGATGAGCAGGACGTTCGGGGCGTGGTGGAGCAGCCAGGCGAGGCCGATCTGGGCGGGCGTGACGCCCAGGGACTCGGCCGCGGCGTGGACGGCGGGTTCCTCGGTCGCCTTGGGCAGGCCGGGGAAGGCGCCGCCGAGCGGGAAGAACGGCACCCAGGCGATGCCCTCGGCCGCGCACAGGCGCAGCAGCTCCTCGTCGTCGCGGGAGACGAGGCTGTAGGCGTTCTGGACGCAGACGATGCCGGC
This sequence comes from Streptomyces sp. NPDC005820, assembly GCF_040630255.1. Classification (NCBI taxonomy): domain Bacteria; kingdom Bacillati; phylum Actinomycetota; class Actinomycetes; order Kitasatosporales; family Streptomycetaceae; genus Streptomyces; species Streptomyces sp. NPDC005820. The sequence continues at coordinate 8,608 of NZ_JBEXXE010000051.1, read as the reverse complement.
CGGCAGGGCGCGGCGGAGGACGTCGAGGGTGACGCTGCTCAGGCCGATCGCGCCGATCTTGCCCTCGTCGCGCAGGGCGGTCATCACCGCGAGCTGGTCATCGAGGCCGACCACCTGGTCGCCCTCGGGGCGCAGGCCGGGACCGGAGTCGAGGCGGCGGAGGTTGACCACCGGGAGCCGGTCGAGGCCGAGGCTGCGCAGGTTGTCCTCGACGCTGGCGCGCAGTTGTTCGGGGCGCTGCGCCAGCCGCAACGGCAGGGGGCCGCCCGGGTCGGGGTCGGCGCCGACCTTCGTGACGACCAGGACGTCGTCCTCGGGGCGCAGCGCCTCGCGGATCACGTCGTTGGCGAAACCGAAGCCGTAGAACTCGGCGGTGTCCACATGGTCGACGCCCAGCTCGACGGCGTGGCGCAGGAGCGCGAGGGCCTCGTCGCGGCGGTCGTGCAGGCGCTCGAGCTGGAGGGCGCCGTAGCCGACGCGTAAGACGGTGCGGTCGGCGAACGCGGCGGTCGGGCTGGTCATGACGGTGTCTCCTCGGTCGGGGTGCGCAGGGCGGTGTACAGCAGTTCGGCCTGGTAGCGCGCCATGACGCGGTGGGCGATCGGGGCGGCGCGCTCCCGGGCCCCGGCGGGCTCGTCGTGCTCGACCTTGACCAGCCAGGCCGTGACGCAGTCGTGCAGCATCGCGCGCATCCGGTCGGTCATGTCGACGACGATGTCGCGGATGGCGGGGTTGGTGGTCGCCTCGCCCCAGGTCTGCACGCCGACCCGGGCGGCCGCGGGGTCGATCGCGGCGATCAGGCGGGCGAGCAGGTCTTCGGGGTCCGGCGGTGTGTCGCTCGCGGCGTACTCGCCGAGGACCCTGGCGCGCTCGGCGAGCACCTCGCGGGCGGTGGCCTGGACCAGGTCGGCCTTGTTGCGGTAGTGGGCGTAGATGGAGCCGGCCGAGAGTCCGGACTCGGCGGTGATGTCGGCGATCGAGGTCCGCTCCAGGCCGTTGCGACCGAAGCAGCGCACGGCGGCCTCGGTGATCTGGGCGCGCCGGAGTTCCTTGCGCGCGTCGGTGAGTCGGGGCATGGCGGGTCCTCCCCCAAAAAGAACGGCGGTTCTGCTTACGAGACCCTACAAGAAGAACTGCCGTTCTGTTTACGGGGGTTGGCCGTGCGGGCACGCCGTCGGCGCGGGGCTGCCGGCCGGCTGCGCGGCTACCGGCCGACGGTGATTCCGGTGAGGATGAGGTCGATACCGGCATTGACGGATACGGGTTCACACGGGGGAAGACATATGACCTATCGGCGTGCGGTGATACCGGCACTGGTCGGCAGCCTGCTGATCACGCTGCTGATGTGGTGGGCGGGGGCGAGCGCGGCGGCGTCGCACCTGCGCGGCGCCACCGATGTGTTCGGCGTCGAGGCCGCGGGCGAGCTCCGGCGGTGGCTCGCGCCCTGGTCGTACGACGCCTCGTCGGCGGCTCCGTCCGGCGGACTCGGGGGCGGAGGCAGGCAGTACGCCGATCTGTACAGCACCGGGATGCAGATCAGATTCGTCGCGGTCTTCGTGTTCTTCCTGGCCGGCGCCCTGCTCCTGCTCCGCAGGATTCCGCCGGCGCAGGGTCGTACACCGGCCACGCTGCTCGCGCTGTGGGCCTGGGGACCGGTGGCCGGAACCCTGGCCGTGACCGTGTCCGCGCCGTGGCTGATCGCGTCCAGGGGACACGGCAGTTACCGGGTGCTGCCCCAGTGGGCGGGGATGATCGCGTCGAGCGGGCCGGTCGTGGTGGCCGCGGCGCTGGTGGCGGCCCCGGTCACGGTGCTCGTCGCCCGCATGACCCTGAACGGAGCAGACCCGGTGCCCCGGCAGAGCGTGCCGCCGCGCGCCGCCCGCCTCGCCGCGAGCGCCGGGACGGCGGTCGTCGCGCTGTCGCTGGTGGTCCTGTCGTACTCGTCGGTCGCGGCCTGGATCCAGACCTCGTTCGGCGGCGGAGGGCTGCTGTCCGAGCCGGGCGATCTGCTGCGCCAGTGGCTGCTGCTCGGCGCCTGGACGGGCCCGGCGGACACGCCGCTCGGCGACTGGCTGCTGTACCGGGCCGCCGATGTGGTCCTGCTGGCCGTCGTGTGGTGGGCGCTCCGGCTGCTGCCCGGCCTGCTCACCCGGACCACGGTGCCCGCGATGGCGGTGGGTGCGGTCTGCGCCACCGTGCTGGGACTGCTGGCGAGTCAGGTCCTGCACCTGGCCATGGACGACACGGTCGACAGCACGTGGGGGCCTCTGTACCGGTTCTCGCGGCTCGGCGAAGGCGCCCCGGCCGCAGTCACCTTCGGCAGCGCGGCGGGGCTGGCGGCCCTGGTGACGCTGCGGCTGGCCGGGGGCCGGCCGCCCGGCCGGTGACTCCGGGGTCAGTGCGGCGGGTGGTCGCCGAAGGCGGTCACGGTCAGGAAGCGGATCGGGAGCTCGACGAGGTGCTCGGGGCCGTGGGGGGCCTCGCCGTCGAACTGGAGGGCGTCGCCGGGGTGGAGGGTGTAGCGGGACTTGCCGTGGCCGTAGACCATGACGCCCTCCAGCATGTAGAGGATCTCGGTGCCCGCGTGCTGGAAGAGCGGGAAGACCTCGCTCCGCTCGGTCAGGGTGACCAGGAGGGCGTCCATCCGTTTGTGGGCGCCTCGCAGCGAGCCGAGTTGGGTGTACTCATGGCCGACGCGGGTGCCGCGCCGTACGATCCGGGCCCCGTGTCCGGCGGGGACGAAGACCGCCTCGCGTTCGTCGTCCAGACCCCGGAACAGGGCGGTGACCGGGACGTCGAGGCCGCGGGCGAGGCGGGAGAGCGTGGTGAGGCTGCACGCCGTCTGGGCGTTCTCGATCTTCGACAGCATGGCCTTGGAGATACCGATGCGCTGCGCCATCTCCCCGACCGAGAGCCCGGTGGCCTGCCGGTATGCGCGGGTCCTGGCCGCGATGACCCGCTCCAGCGCCTTGTCGTCGAAGTCGGCCGGCCCCGCGGGCTGCTCGTCGTGCTCGGTCACCGGCGCATCCTAGCCCCCGCGTGCCAGGCGGAAGCGCGGGTGGGGCTCGGCGCGGCCGGTGGCCAGGTCGGCCGCCATCGCCCCGATGAGCGGGGCGAACTTCGCTCCGTGTCCCGAGCAGGGGGACACGATCACCAGCGGGCCGTGGCGGTCCAGGACGAAGTCCTCGTCGGGGGTGGTGGTGTAGAGGCAGGTCGACTCGGCGTGCGGGTGCGGGGCGAGGCCCGGGAGACGGTCGCGGACGAAGCCGCTCACCCGGGTGCGCGAGCCGGGGTCGACCAGCCCGCTGCGGGTGCGGGCCGTGGTGGGGGTGCCGCGGTCGTGCTCGGCGACCTTCAGCGCGGGCGCCGGACCGCCGTCGCGTCCGGAGGGCAGGGCGAAGACCTGCAGACCGTCCGCCTTGGTGACCAGGATCGGCCAGGCCGTGGCAGGGTCGCGCAGCGGGAAGTGGAAGACCTGCTGCTGGGTCACGCGCAACGGGGGCAGCGCCACGGGGAGTCCGAGTTCGGGCAGCCAGGCGCCGGCCGCGACCACCACGGTGTCGGCGGGGATCTCCCGGCCGTCGTCCGTGCGCAGCAGCACGCTCCGGTCGTCGCGGCGCTCGATGCCCTCGACGCGGACGCCGGTGACGACGTGCACGCCGTGCCCGGCCGCCGTGCGCACACACGCGGCGACCGTCCCGTCGGCGTCCAGGACGCCCGCGCCGGGGTGGTACAGCGCCGGTCCGTCGAAGCGGATCTGCGGCCAGCGTTCGGCGGCGGCGTCAGCGGCGAGGAGTTCGTACGGCACTCCGCTCGCCGCGAGGACGGCGGCCAGCCCCTCCGGGTCGCGCCCCTCCCCCAGGTCCAGCCCACCGGTCGTCCGCAGCAAGGGGGTCGAGCTGTCGTGCTCCAGCTCGCGCCACTCCTCGTACGCCCGTCCCGCGAGGCCGACGTAGAAGGGGTCGGCGTAGGCGTGCCGGAAGATGCGGGAGCTGCCGTGCGAGCTGCCCCTCCTGTGGCCGATGTCGTACGCCTCGATCAGGGTGACCTCGTGGCCGCGCCGGGCGAGTTGCCACGCGGTGGCGGCTCCCATGAGTCCGGCCCCGACGACGGCGATCACCGGCCCGCCCCGGGGATCCAGTCGGTACCGGCGAGCGGGACGCGGGCCATGGCAGCGGACTCGACGGTGAGCGCGACCAGGTCCTCGGGTTCGAGGTGGAGGAGGTGGGCCTTGCCGCAGGCGCGGGCCAGGGTCTGGGCTTCCATGGTCATCACCCGCAGGAAGTTGGCGAGGCGTCGGCCGCCCTCGACGGGATCGAGCCGGGCGGCGAGTCCGGGGTCCTGGGTGGAGATGCCCGCGGGGTCGCGGCCGTCCTGGTAGTCGTCGAAGTAGCCTGCGGCGGAGCCCAGTTCGCGGTACTCGGCGTCATACCGGGGGTGGTTGTCGCCGAGCGCGATCAGTGCCGCCGTGCCGATGGCCACCGCGTCCGCCCCGAGGGCGAGGGCCTTGGCCATGTCGGCGCCGGAGCGGATGCCGCCGGAGACGATCAGCTGTACCTCGCGGTGGACGCCCAGCTCCTGGAGCGCCCGCACCGCCTGGGGCAGCGCCGCGAGGGTGGGGATGCCGACGTGCTCGATGAAGACGTCCTGGGTGGCAGCCGTGCCGCCCTGCATGCCGTCGACCACGACGACGTCGGCGCCCGCGTGGACGGCGAGCTTGACGTCGTAGTACGTCCGTGTCGCACCGACCTTCACCTGGACCGGCTTCTCCCAGTCGGTGATCTCGCGCAGTTCGAGGATCTTGATGGCGAGGTCGTCGGGGCCGGTCCAGTCGGGGTGCCGGCAGGCGCTGCGCTGGTCGATGCCGACGGGCAGGGTCCGCATGCCGGCGACCCGTTCGGTGACCTTCTGTCCGAGCAGCATGCCTCCGCCGCCGGGCTTGGCGCCCTGGCCGAGGACGACCTCGATGGCGTCGGCGGCGCGCAGGTCGTCGGGGTTCATGCCGTAGCGGGACGGCAGGTACTGGTGGACGAGGTGCTTGGAGTGGCCGCGCTCCTCGGGGGTCATCCCGCCGTCGCCGGTGGTCGTGGAGGTGCCGACCTCGCTGGCGCCCCGGCCGAGCGCCTCCTTGGCCTGGGCGGAGAGGGCGCCGAAGCTCATGCCGGCGATGGTGACGGGGGTGGCGAGGTGCAGGGGGTGCTTGGCGTGCCGGGTGCCGAGGACGACGTCCGTGTCGCAGCGCTCGCGGTAACCCTCCAACGGGTAACGGGACATGGAGGCGCCGAGCAGCAACAGATCGTCGAAGTGCGGGAGTCGCCGCTTGGCGCCCCAGCCGCGGATGTCGTAGATGCCGGTCTCGGCGGCGCGCTGGATGGCGTGGATGGTGGCGCGGTCGAAGGTGGCCGACTCGCGCAGGCCGTGGGATGCGGGTTCCATGTGCTTCGAACTCCCTCAGTACGCGGCGGTGTTCTCGACGTTGAAGTGGTACAGCTCGCGGGCCGAGCCGTAGCGGCGGAAGTCCGCCGGGTCCTCGTCCCGTTCCGCCGCCTTCAGCAGCTCGGCCAGTTCGGCGAGGTGTTCGGGGCGCATCTCCTTCTCCACGCAGTCCGCGCCGAGGGACTTCACCGTGCCGCGGACGTAGATGCGGGCCTCGTAGAGCGAGTCGCCCAGCGCGTCACCCGCGTCCCCGCACACGACCAGCCGACCGGCCTGCCCCATGAACGCGCTCATGTGGCCGACGTTTCCGCCGACGACGATGTCCACGCCCTTCATGGAGATCCCGCAGCGCGCCGACGCGTCCCCGTCGATCACCAGCAGGCCCCCGTGGGCGGTGGCGCCCGCCGACTGGGAGGCGTTGCCGCGCACCCGGACCGTGCCGGACATCATGTTCTCGGCGACCCCGGTGCCCGCGTTGCCGTGGACCGTCACTGTGGCGCGCTGGTTCATGCCGGCGCAGTAGTAGCCGACGTGGCCTTCGATGTCGACGGCGAGGTCCTCGCGGATGCCGCAGGCCACGGCGTGCGCGCCGCGCGGGTTGAGCACGCGCCAGGACGTGGCCTCGGGCACGTGCAGGGCCTGGTTGAGCTCCCGCACGGGCGTGGCGGCCAGGTCGATCAGCGTCGCCATACGTACACCTCTTCCGGCTCGGGTTCGAAGATGCGGGCGTGCTCGATGCCCGGCAGGACGTCCAGCGCCCGGTACTCGGAGGCCATCGCCACCCAGGCGTCGGTCTCCGCGACCAGTGCGGGCTTGCACGCGATGGCGTCCCGGACGACCGCGAAGGAGTCGCCGGTGGACACCAGGAGCGTGTAGAAGCCGTCGAAGCGCTCGCAGAGCAGCTTCAGCGCCTTCTCCAGGTCGGCGCCCCGCTCCAGGTGGTGGGCGATGAAGCGGGCGCCGACCTCGGAGTCGTTCTCGCTGTCGAACCGCACGCCCTGGGCGCGCAGTTCGCGGCGGATGGTGGCGTGGTTGGCGAAGGAGCCGTTGTGTACGAGGCACTGGCCGGGCCCCACGGAGAAGGGGTGGGCGCCCTCGGGCGTGACCGCCGACTCGGTGGCCATCCGGGTGTGCCCGACGCCCTGCCGGCCGGTCACGCCGGCGAGGGCGAAGGACTCGGCCAACTCCACCGGGTTCCCGGTGCCCTTGAGTACGGCGCAGCCCTCACCGGAGCCGATCACCCTGGCGTGCGGAAGCACGGCGGCGAGGTGGGCCGCCTCCGCGTGCACGACGGTCGTGGCATCGGCTTCGTAGGCCACCGCGCCCGGCAGCGCCGCCTCGACCTCGGCCTTCGAGGTGCCCAGCAGCGAGACGACGTGCGTGCCCGGCGGGGTCAGGCGTGGGTCGCCGTAGACGGCGACGCCGGCCGAGTCCGGGCCCCGCTCGACGACTTGTCCCAGCATCGCGGCGAGCAGTTCGCCCAGCCGGGGTTCCAAGGAGGGCTCCCGCAGATGGAGCCCGACGATTCCGCACATCCCGAGTCCCTTCAGAAGGCGGTCAGATAGCGGTCCAGCTCCCAGGCGCCGACCGTGGAGTGCCAGTCGAAGAACTCCTCGCGCTTGAGGTCGGCGAAGTACCGGCTCACCCCCGGCCCGGCCGTGTCCAGGGTGCCGCTGATGACGTCGTCGGCCTGGAGTGCCTCCACGGCGTGCAGCAGGGTGGGCGGGAGTTCCGGGCCCTTGCCGACGGCGCCGGGTTCCCCCGGGTCGAGGCCGCGGTCGATGCCGTCGAGTCCCGCGGCCAGGGCGGCCGCGGCGGCGAGGTAGGGGTTGGCGGCGCCGTCGCCGCCGCGCAGTTCGACGCGGTTGCCGTCCGGGACGCGGACGAAGTGGGTGCGGTCGTTGCCGCCGTAGCCCGCCACGCGCGGCGACCAGGTGGCGCCCGAGCGGGTGGAGACCGCTCCGGTGCGCTTGTAGGAGTTGACGGTGGGTGCGATGACGGCCTGGAGGCCCCGCGCGTGCTCGACGATCCCGGCGACGAAGGAGTAGGCGAGCGGGGAGAGACCGAGGCCCCGGGTGTCGGTCGCGTCCGGGAAGGCGGGTTCGTCGCCCCGCCACAGCGACAGGTGCAGATGCATACCGGTGCCGGTGCGGTCGGTGAACGGCTTCGGCATGAACGTGGCGGTCATACCGCGCTGTTCGGCCAGCACCGACACCAGATAGCGCATGGTGATGACGCGGTCGGCGGTGGTGAGGGCATCGGCGTGCCGGAAGTTCTGCTCGAACTGTCCGTTGCCGTCCTCGTGGTCGTTGGCGTAGTTGCCCCAGCCGAGGCCGTTCAGCGCGCCGGAGACGGCGGTGAGGTGGTCGTACATCCGGGTCAGTCCGCGGGCGTCGTAACAGGGCCGGGTGGCGGTGTCCCGGGGGTCGGCGACGCTGAGCGTGCCGTGCTCGTCCCGGTTGACCAGGAAGTACTCGACCTCGGCGCCGACGGCCAGCGAGAGGCCCCGCGCGGCGGCCCGCTCCAGCAGCGAACGCAGGATCACGCGCGGGGCGTACGGCCAGGGCGCGCCCTCCACGTACGGGTCGCAGTGGACCAGGGCGAGGCCGGGCTTGACGAAGGGGAGCGGGGTGTAGGAGGAGACGTCGGGCCGGGCGACGACGTCCGGGTCGCTGGGCTGCTGGCCGAGCGCTCCGGCCGCGTATCCGGCGAAGCCGACGCCCTCGTCGCGCAGTTCCTCGACGGCCTGGGCGGGGACGAGCTTGGCGCACGGTTTGCCGGTCAGGTCGACGAAGACGGCGAGCACGAACGCGATGCCGTCGTGCCGGACCAGTTCGGCGAGGTCGGCCTGGTCTGTCGTCATGGGGGCCTCCCGAGAGATGTCCACTGACATGAATCATCGTTGCACACGAGTAGACCCGTGGTGCGTTACGGCGCGATGTCCGCGCGGAAAGCTCCGGGTAAGCCGAAGGGCCGGTCGCCGCGTCCCGAAGGACGTGACGACCGGCCTCGAGGTGCCGTCAGGAGACGTCGGCGGAGGCCTTGTCCACCGGGCTCACCGGTGCCTGGCCCTCGCGGGTCCAGAGGGGCTTGAGGCGGTAGGTGAGGAGGTAGAGGATCACGCCGGCGCCGGCGGCGACGAACATGCTGAGGTCGCCCGCGCCGGGGAAGG